>CADDZF010000031.1 GCA_902812445.1 Methylococcaceae bacterium
CAGTATCGACGCTCTGGAGGATCACTTGGAAGACAGCTTGAGAACGCTGGAAAACGACCACGGCCGAGTCCATTCGATCGTCGCTTGGCCATGGATCATAGATTCACTTCAGAATTAGAAATGGAATGAGAGCCTGTGAAAAAACCTCGCGGTGCCTGGTAATGGCCGTGCCGGACGGGAGCCGGTAAAATCAGAGCCTCGACACTGAAAAGACGACCCCGACGGCGAACGATCTAACGAGCGTGGCGCACCGGTTCTCTCTCTAGTCTTGCTTTCTTTGGAGTCCTGCTTTCTCTGGCGATGGATGGTGACGCTGCAACAAACATGATCAGAATGCGGGCAAGGGTCAGCACCGCTGCATCTATGCCCCCCGCTCTGCTGTATGCCACGAAAGTAAAGCCGCCTGCTCTAAAGCCCGCCTGAGTCGCCAACGGCGAGACCATTGCTGGTTCCGCCATTTGGAATCGGGCCGGAAGAATTCGCTGGAAGCTGGCGCCGAGAGAGTTCGCGACGCAGGAACACGCTTTGGCGCACCCGGACGGATCATCCACGGATTAACTCTGGGGCAGGCCCTTCGGGCATTCGCCCCCATGGCTCGATCGGTTTGGTGGCAGCATGCCAAGTTATCGGACGCGCCACCGCCATGGTCGGCCGCATCCGCCAATGGGACAGCCCATAGCGAGCCGCGACCGCATCCTCAAGTCGGCCACCTGGCTCGATTCCTGCTCATCGCTCAAAGGTGAACGCGCCGCGCAGCAGCAAAGCATGCCTCGAGTCGGGCATCTTCCGATGAGCGATGAGTCAGGTAAGACGCCGTTGAACAGCTTGTGGCCGGCAAGCTTAAAGCAGGGGATTTCTTCCAGAACCTCCGGTGCCTTGGCTCAGGACTGGAAATGAGAGAAACCATGATTCACGCGACGCGAACCGTATTTGCGTTAGGCATTTCAGTTTATACTGGCGAAAAGCATATTTTGTAGCCTAAATCAAGCAATGGGTCATGAGTCCATGCCAGGACCTTTAATTTTTCCGCCATCCGACCATCTTCGCCTCAACGTCAACCTTCGCCGCCTGCATGCTGCCTCCAGTGATTGGAAACCGATCCGCTCGGTACTTCCAGCACTGCTGTTCTTGCTCTGTGCAGCCTGTGCGCCGTTCGTCTATCCGCCCGGCGGCAAAATGACAGCGCCTAGACTCAGCAAGACTCAGTTCATCACCGCCGACGGCACGGCGCTGCCCATGCGCGGTTGGCTGCCGGCCGATCACCACTCCAAAGCGCTCATCGTGGCGCTGCACGGATTCAACGATTACAGCAATTTCTTCGCGCAGCCCGGCGCCTATTTCAGCCAGCACGGGATCGCCTGTTATGCCTATGATCAACGCGGCTTTGGCGGTTCGCCCCGGCGCGGTCTGTGGCCTGGAGTCAACGCCTATACGAATGACCTGGCACAGTTCACGCGCCTGGTGCAGCTGCGGCATCCGGGCGTTCCCGTCTATCTCCTGGGCGAGAGCATGGGCGCCGCCGTCATTATCTCGGCCATGACCGAGGATCATCCACCGTTGGCGGATGGCATCATCCTGTCCGCTCCCGCCATCTGGGGCAGACAGCTGATGCCTTGGTATCAGCGCTGGCTGCTGTGGGTCGGCGCGCATACCGTCCCGTGGCTCACCGTCACCGGCAAGGGATTGCACATCATGGCCTCGGATAATATCGAGATGCTGCGCGGTCTGGGCCGCGATCCCCTGGTCATCAAGGAAACGCGCGTCGACGCGATTTATGGCTTGGCTAATCTGATGGATCGGGCACTCGCCCGGTCCATCAGGCTGAACCGATCGACGCTGGTGCTGTATGGCGAGCATGACGAGGTCGTGCCCAAGCAGCCCTTATATCTGTTGCTCCGGCACTTAGCCAGGAACCAGCAGAAGCGCGTCGCCTTCTACAAGGACGGTTATCATCTCCTACTGCGGGATCTGCGGGCGAAGCTGCCTTGGCAGGATATCGCCGCCTGGATCGAAAATCACCACAAGCCCTTGCCGTCGGGTGCGGACAAGCGCGTCGCCCAAGTATGGCCGGAAGGTCTCGACAGTATCGCTCCGGGACAGCTTGTGACAGACCCGCGTCGGGCTGGCAGCGCCGCCTTGATGCCAGACGGCTGAGGCGTGACCTGCTTCCGGATTTCCAAGGACACGCCCGCCCCTGCTGCGAGCGGCAGCGCGCCGCCGCGTTTTTCACCAGGCTCAAGGCTTTTTGCCGCTCGCACGCGCAAACGCGTCCGCCATGGTGTTTGCAGGCTTTGCCGTTTGTCCGCCCGTTTTGGCGGCGCGGGGGCTTGTCTTCTCGACGGCGCGCGGTGCATTTTCTCTGGAGCGCTCGTGATCGAGCTCGCATCTCATGGTCAGACCAATGCGACGGCGAGACAGATCGATTGCCAGCACTTTCACGCTGACCACATCGCCCACCTTGACCACCTCGCGCGGGTCTTTGACGAATCTGTCGGCGAGGCGCGAGATGTGCACCAAGCCGTCTTGGTGCACGCCGATATCGATGAAAGCGCCGAAGTTCGCTACATTGGTCACCACACCCTCGAGCTGCATGCCGGGTTCGAGGTCCGCGATGGCGTCCACTCCGTCCTTGAATCGGGCGCTGACGAATGTGGGCCGCGGATCACGGCCCGGCTTCTCCAGTTCGCTCAGGATGTCGGCGACGGTCGGCAGACCAAAGGTCTCGTCGGTGAATCGCTTAGCATCGAGGCGCTTCAAGAATTCCCCATTGCCGAGTAGTTCGCGGATATCCTTGCCGGTTGCGCGCAGGATTTTTTCCACCACCGAATAGCTTTCCGGATGCACCGCCGAAGCATCGAGCGGATTATCGCCGTTCCGAATGCGCAGAAAGCCCGCCGCCTGCTCGAAGGTCTTGGGACCAAGTCGCGGTACCGTCCTCAATTCCTCGCGGCTTCTGAACGGGCCGTTGGCATCGCGAAACGCCACGATGTTCTGGCCGAGACTCTGGGACAGACCGGAAACGTGCTTCAATAAAGGAACCGAGGCCGTGTTCAGATCGACACCGACGGAGTTGACGCAATCCTCCACCACCGCCTCCAGTTCTCTGGACAACAGCGCCTGGTTGACATCATGCTGATACTGGCCGACGCCGATGGCTTTCGGCTCGATCTTGACCAGTTCGGCCAGAGGATCCTGAACGCGGCGGGCAATGGATACGGCGCCGCGCAGCGCGACGTCCAGTTGCGGAAACTCTCGGGCCGCTAGAGCCGAGGCGGAATAAACCGAAGCCCCGGCCTCCGACACCATCACTTTGGTAACGGCCAACCCGGGATGACGCTCGATCAGATCGGCGATCAGCCGATCCGTTTCGCGCGACGCCGCGCCGTTGCCGATGCTCACCAGCTCGACCGCGTGTTTTTCAATCAATCCGGCAAGCAAGGCAATGGCTTCGTCCCAGCGCTGGTGCGGCGCGTGCGGGTACACGGTGGCCGTCTCTAGCAGGGTTCCGGTGTTGCCGACGACCGCGGCCTTGACGCCGCTGCGAAGACCGGGATCCAGCCCGAGCGTGGTGCGCGGCCCAGCCGGCGCCGCCAGCAGTAAGTCCTTCAGGTTGCAAGCGAAAACGCGGATGGCTTCAGCTTCGGCGGCTTCGCGCAAACGCTGTTTGAGATCGAGCGCGATGCGGGTGAGGAGTTTTATTTTCCACGCCTGGCGCACGGCTTCCAGCAGCCAACCATCGGCCGGCCGGTTATTCTGACCGATTCCAAAACGCCGGATGATGAGGCGCTCGCAAGCGGCGTGGCCAGCATCTTCATCGAGGGCGACCGCCAAATCGATGCGCAGGACGTCCTCCTCGCTGCCGCGAAATAGGGCGAGGGCGCGGTGCGAGGGTATATTGCCGATCGCTTCGGTGTAATCGAAATAGTCCTTGAAGTTGGCGGCCGCCTGCTCCTTGCCGGGCGCCACCGATGAACGCAACACGCCCTCGCGCCAGAGCTTAGCGCGCAGCTCGCCCAGCAGTTCGGCATCTTCGGCGAAGCGCTCCATGAGAATGTGCCGCGCGCCGTCCAGCGCCGCGCTCACATCGGTGATGCCGTGCCCGGGATTGAGATAGCCGATAGCCGCGGCGGCTGGCTCTAGACGTGGATCATCGAGAAGGCTGGCTGCGAGAGGCTCAAGACCCGCTTCGCGCGCCATCTGCGCCTTCGTGGACCGCTTCGGCTTGAACGGCAGATAAAGGTCTTCCAGCGCGGTCTTGGTGTCGGCGGCGAGGACCGATCGCTCCAGCGCCGGCGTCAGTGCGTTCTGTTCGCGAATGCTGTTGAGCACCGTCTCCCGGCGCTCGTCGAGCTCCCGCAGATAGCTCAGGCGTGATTCCAGGTGCCGTAGCTGGGTATCGTCCAGTCCGCTGGTCGCCTCTTTTCGATAGCGCGCGATGAATGGCACGCTGGCGCCTCCATCGAGCAGGTCGACCGCCGCTCGCACCCGTTGCTCAGCTACCGCCAGCTCGTCGGCAATGCGTTTGATCAGATCCATTGTATTATCCCGTCATTAACCCACCGGGTATTCTAGCAAGTTTGCGGCGATTTTCGGTTCCGATATACACGGACAGCCCTATCGGTGTACTTTAATGCCTGGTCATTTTTCCGGAGGTTCGACAATGCAAGAATTAACTCCGCAAGGCGAGCGCATCATCGGGGACCTGGCTCAACGCTATGGCGTCAGCACGGACGCCGTGATGACGTTGCTGCGGGCACTGGTCAACGGAAACGGCACCATGGCGCAATTCAAGCATCCGGAATTGGGCGGCTCGGGACAATGGATGCAGGGTGGCATGACCATGGTCGGCGATATGTTCAACTATGGTCTGAAAGCCAAGGTAGACGGACTGTGTGGCGAGTTGTCGAATACCCTTGCCAGCCAGCCGCTGTTTGCTAGACCGGCCAGCAGGCAATCGCAAAACCAGGGCAACCAGGGCGGTGCGAGCCTATTCGTCGCCTCAGGAGGCTCCGGTCAGTGGTGGCCGCCCGAACTGGGGGTGCCGGCTTCTGCCGGCGCACAGAACGACGTTCGCTATGCCGTATTCCCGGGCACGCGGCGTTTGGCCATCGAATCGAATGGACGGATCACGGTCTATGATACCGGGGATCATCAAATCGGCGGCGTATCGCAGCAGCAGGGCACCGGCGCATCGCTGACCTTCACCAGTCAGCACGGACTGGTTCGCATCGCCGATTTGCCGGTCGTGCCCACCGGTGGCGCTGCCGGAGGCAGCGCTTCGGCACGGGAAGACCTTCAATCCCAACTTTCGCCCGCTCCGGAGAACGCTCCCGCGGACGACGTGTACGCCAAGCTCGAGCGCCTGGCCGAACTGAAACAGAAGGGCATCATTTCCGAGCAGGAATTCACCGATAAGAAAGCCGAACTCTTGAGCAAGCTATGACAGAGGCTGGCTTTAGTGAACGGGCGTGCTGGCAGGCACATCGATAGGGTAATCCTGACCCTCGACACGGCTTGCAGCGGTGCCCGGCCGATCCGGCGAGCAGCGTGCTGCGCGCTCCGGAAAGAAGCCGATAGATGAACTGGCGGCAGCATCTGATCGATGATCCGCGAGCTATCGCGGGCGTGATCGCGCAGACCCGGCGCATTGCGGTGCTGGGTATCAAGACCGAACGGCAGTCGGCGAAACCGGCGTTCTACGTACCGGCCTATCTCGCCGCGGCCGGGTTCGAGATCATCCCCGTGCCGGTTTATTACCCAGACGTAAACGTAATTCTAGGACAACCCGTCTATCGCAGACTATCCGATATTCCCGGACCGATCGATCTGGTGGAGGTCTTCCGCCGGCCCGAGGCAATCGATCCACACGTCGATGACATGCTGGCGAAAAGGCCGCGAGCGGTCTGGTTTCAGTCAGGCATCCGCAACGATCGGGCCGCCGAGCGCTTGGCGCGAGCCGGCATCCAGGTGGTGCAGGACCGCTGCCTGATGCTTGAGCACCGCCGCCTGATGCGTAAGTAAATTCACCGCTGCGCTGTGGCGTGAACGCTCACAATCCACGGAAAATAGCTTCCGCGGGCGACCTGGCTAGGCAGATGACCGCCGTGACAGCGCGATCACGCTGCCGACGGTAATATTTGAGTGTTAAGATCATTGGCCGGGAGCATGCGGACGGTCCGCCGTTCCCTACGAGCAGATCGCAACTCGAGTCTAAATCCAGAGAGGAAAACAAATGGACGAGCAATTCAAAACCCATGGCGCTTTTAGCTGGTGTGAGCTGATGACGATCGATGCAGCCGCCGCGAAAGCGTTTTACACGCAGCTGTTTGGATGGGAAACCGAAGACATGTCCATGCCGGGAATGACGTATACCATCGTCAAGACGGGTGGCAGGGGAATCGGTGGAATCATGGCGATCCCCCAAGAAGCGCGAGGAATGTCGCCGGCGTGGGGCAGTTACGTCACCGTCGAGGATGTGGATGCAACCGCCCGAACCGCAGAAGAACTGGGCGCAAAAATCTGCGTGCCGCCCCGCGACATACCCAATGTCGGGCGCTTTTGCGTCATTCAGGACCCACAGGGCGCAATGATTTCCGCCATCACTTATGTTGCCAGCTAAGCGTGGTCAGCGCGCAGGACTGCCGCATCTCGTCGCATCAGCCGGCGCAGAGTCTCGCGCGGGCTGAGGGCGGCACAGCGGACATGAGCGATCGCACCGCAACATAGCCGCCACTAGACGCTAGCGATTTTCCACGCACCGCTCGCCAGGCGCCCGCACGGCCATGGCTTCGAAGCGCCGCGACGGCACGAATCCAGGCGGCTCACCGCCCCGGTCGACCCATAATGATCAAGAATTTTACCGACCACGCGGCCAACGAGCGCACCTATCTTGCCTGGATCCGGACGGCCATCGCCGTGATGGCATTCGGTTTCGTGATCGAAAAGTTCGATATTTTCCTCATCTACATCGGCGCCGGGCTAGCCGGCGCTGCTCCGCCGCCGGCCAGTCGCCATGGCGCAAGACTCTTGGGGATCGGTCTGGTCGCACTCGGCATCGGTATCATCGTGGTAGCGACGCTGCGCTTCGTGTACACCAGCCGGCACATCGATGACGAGGCGCGACATACTGTGGCGAGCTCGGCTACCGGAGTGTTGCTCGCCGTACTGCTCGGTCTGCTGGCGATTTTCCTGCTGATTTATCTCGCTCACCTGACGCTATGATCGGCTCCCGAGGCGAACCCTGTGCTCAAGACACTCGCATGACGGCCGGAAGTCGTGCGTACACCAAGCCACCGAACGTTAAGACAGCATGCAGGATTTGATCGCCGGCCGGTGATTCTAGCCGATTCGCTGCAATACCCAATCCAGCAGCGGCCATGGCAGCATGCGGCGCAATCCTGCGAATGCGTAAGCCGGGACGGTGACACAGTAACGAATCTTCGGTCGCGGTGATTCGAGCGCATGGATAAGTTTCTGCAGCACCGCTTCCGGGCCCAAGGTAAACGGCACCGCCGGGCCCATTTTTTCGAGACGCGCCTCCATCGCCATGTATTTTGCGTGGTGCGTGCTGTGCGCGGGGTCGATGAATTCCTGGTACATCCGCATGGCGTTCTCCCGGAACCGGCTGAGGATAGGTCCGGGCTCGATGATCGATACGTGAATGCCGCTGCCGGCCAGCTCCAGCCGTAACGTGTCGGACAGTCCTTCGAGGGCGAATTTGCTGGCGCTGTAGGCGCCGCGATACTTGAGGGCGACAAAACCCAGCAGCGAACTGTTCTGGATGATACGCCCGTATCCCTGCCGGCGCATCGCTGCGAGAACGAGGGTGGTGAGTTCGTGAGTACCGAACAGATTGGTTTCGAACTGGGCGCGCAAAGCTTCCCGCGTCAAGTCCTCGACCGCTCCCGGCTGGCCGTAGGCGCCGTTGTTGAATAGTGCGTAGAGACGGCCGCCGGTCGCCTGCAGGACGGCAGCGACCGCCCGTCGAATGGAGGCCGAATTGGCCAGATCGAGCGGCATGCTCTCGAATCCTTCCGCTTGCAGGCGTCTGACATCCTCGGCTTTTCGCGCCGTGGCGAATGCCCGGTAGCCGCGCTGCTTCAGTCCTCGAGCGGCACACAGGCCGATGCCGGAGGAACAGCCGGTGATCAGGATGGTTTTGTCTTGCTGCGTGTCAACCGCCTTCATATCCTCTGCCGTGAAACATCAAGATCCGGCTCACCGGCGTGTCCTGCCCCTTCCTGCGCGGGCGAGCAAAACGCTGCGTCTCATGCTTTGGGCAAAGTCACGCCGGTCTGTCCCTGATACTTGCCGCCGCGGTCCTTGTATGAGGTCTCGCACACTTCATCGGCGCCGAGGAAAAGCACCTGGGCAACGCCTTCATTGGCGTAAACCTTGGCGGGCAACGTCGTGGTATTGGAGAATTCGAGCGTCACATGACCTTCCCATTCCGGCTCCAATGGCGTCACGTTGACGATGATGCCGCAGCGGGCATAGGTCGATTTGCCTAGGCAGATGGTCAGCACGTCGCGAGGAATGCGGAAATATTCCACCGTGCTCGCCAGGGCGAAGGAGTTGGGCGGAATGATACAGACGTCCGACCGCAGATCGACGAAGCTGCTTTCGTCGAAATTCTTCGGATCGACGATGGCGGAATTGATATTGGTGAAGATCTTGAATTCACTGGAGCAGCGGATATCGTAGCCGTAGCTGGAGGTGCCATAGGAAATCACCTGCTTGCGATGGAGCTGCCGTACCTGGCGCGGTTCGAACGGCTCGATCATGCCGTATTCGGCCACCATCCGGCGGATCCAGCGGTCGGATTTGATGCTCATGGACGGCTAATCGTGTTGAATCGAGATGGTGGGAAAGCGCCCGCTGTAATCTTTCGCCTTCAGCGCCAGGCGCGCCGCCATTTTGCGAGCGATTTCACGATAGCTTTGCGCCGCGGCACTGGACGGATCGGCGACCACCGTCGGATGCCCGCTGTCCGCATTCTGCCGGATGCGGATATCCAGCGGCAAGGCACCGAGCAGTTCGACGCCATATTTTTCCGCCATCCGAGCGCCGCCGCCTTCGCCGAAAATGGCCTCGGCGTGACCGCAGCGACTGCAGACATGGACACTCATGTTCTCGATGATGCCCAGCACCGGCACGCCCACCTTTTCGAACATTTTAAGGCCCCTTTGAGCATCCAGCAGGGCGATGTCCTGTGGCGTCGTGATGATCACCGCGCCGCTCACCGGAATCTGCTGCGAGAGGGTCAGTTGAATGTCCCCGGTGCCCGGCGGCAGATCGATGATGAGATAGTCCAGATGTTCCCACCGCGTGTCCTGCAACAGCTGGGTCAGAGCGCTGGTGACCATCGGGCCGCGCCAGACCATCGGCGTATCCTCATCGATCAGATAACCGATGGACATGGACTGCACGCCATACGCCACCTTGGGCAGGATCGATTTGCCGTCCTCGCTTTGCGGCTTTCCCGAGAGCCCGAGCATCAACGGCTGGCTGGGGCCATAGATATCCGCATCCAGTATCCCGACCCGCGCACCCTCCGCCGCCAAGGCCAGCGCCAGATTGACTGCCGTAGTGGACTTACCAACGCCGCCTTTGCCCGAGGCGACCGCCACGATGTTCTTGACGCCAGGCAAGGGCTTGAGATTCTTTTGTACGGCGTGCGAAACGATCTCGGTGCGGATGTCGACGACGATATTGTCGGTTCCGGTCGCCTCCTTAACTTTTTCCCTCACCAGCTTGGCCAGTTCGGAGTGCCAGCTGTTGGCCGGATAGCCGAGTGAAATACTGATCCGGATAAGCGAGCCGTCCACCTCGATTTTCTGGATCGATTTGGCGCCGACCAAATCTTTCCCCACGTTCGGATCGAGCACCTGTGTTAGAGCATTTTCCACATCGGATTGGGTGAAGCTGGCCATTCGATTCTCCTGCAACCGGCTCGAGCGAGCGGTCGGTCGTTTAGAGCCTATCCCAGTAGGCTGAGCAAACCCTATTCAGGGCGAACGGCCTACTGGGATAGGCTCTTAATCGCCATAAACGAATAGAGCTATTCTACACAAGCCTTGCCGATTTCGGGTATGTGTCCCGGTCCTCGGCCCGAAAACCATGAGATCAGGCATAATTTGACGGCGAGCGTCCTCATAAGGATACCTGTGAAGGCATGATCAAGAACCTCTACATCGGCACCAGCGGCTGGAACTATGGCGCCTGGCGACAGGGTTTCTACGCTGGGCTGCCGCCGCGGCGGTGGCTGAGCGCGTACGCCGAACGGTTCAACGCGGTCGAGGTTAACGGGACTTTCTATCGCCAGCAGCAAGTTCACACCTATGAGCGGTGGAAGTCTGAAACGCCCGTGGACTTCAGGTTTGCCATCAAGGCGCATCGCTTTCTCACCCATAACAAAAAACTGCTGTTTCCGCCGGCATCGCTGACTATGCAGAAAGAGCAGGCAGCGGGGCTGGGCGACAAGCTGGCGGTGGTGGTCTGGCAGTTGCCTAAGGCTTTCAAGCGCGATGATGCAAGGCTTCTACGCTTCGCGGAGGCGCTGCAAGACTGGCCTGAGGCGCGGCATACGGTGGAATTCCGGCACCCATCCTGGTTCACCGGGGACGTTGCGGATTGTCTGGCGCGATACCGGCTGGCTGCCTGTCAATCCGATGCCGCCGATTGGCCGCTATGGGACGCCGTGACGACGGATTTCGTGTATATCCGCTTGCACGGGCACAACCAAACCTACGCCTCCGCGTATACGGATGACGAACTGGAGGCATGGTCAGAGCGGATACGCAACTGGCTCGCGCAAAATCGCCAGATACACGTTTACTTCGATAATACAGGGGAGGGCACGGCGCCGCGCAATGCCTTGCGGCTGAGGACGTTATTGGCGGCTTGACCCATCACTCGTTGAGGCAGTGATTCTCATCGTTGGCGGAGACTATTAACCCGGCCCTTAAATAGGCCGGGTTAATAAAGGGGCAGGGAGCCGTAAGCGCGGCGCCAAGCCGCGTGAGCCAAGGCCGGGCGTGTACTGGCCTTGGCGATGGCCCGAAACACCAAGAGGGTATTTTCGGCCGGAATAATAACGATGGACGGCCAATAGCAACGAACGTCGGAGATCTGTTAAGATAGGCGGGCGTTTTCTAGGCAGCGACGTGTTTCCATGCCGTCGGACTATGACGGCTTGTGATGCACTTTCTCAGCAGCGGGCATCTTGCGGCGAAGCTCGCGCACTTCGGGCTGCGGCGATTAAGACAAGCAGCGCCCGATTCCACGACCGTTTCGCTTTCAAGCCGGTGTAGCTCAGTCGGTAGAGCAACTGATTCGTAATCAGTAGGTCAGCGGTTCGATTCCGCTCACCGGCTCCAATCAATCATTTACTCTCAAAAAACCAGTGAGGCAGGGGCGCTTGAGGAGGACATCTTGTTGGGCGACCAGTTTCATGGCACAGTTTGCGGCGCGTGGGGTGGGGATATCGAGGACGTCCGATCGCGCTCTTCATACGCCGGCTCCATGCAGCCGTACGGAGTAGCTGCTGTCTCTATACGATGATCTCACCAAGGATGGCCGAGCCAAGGGGCAGCCTTCAAGGAGCGTCCCTGCGTTTAACGGCGCCGGCGATTCGGATGCGATGCTCCTCGGGACCCTATGTGCTGATCCCAACCCAGCCTTCGCTCATCCCAAGAAATTCAGTGGGTCGCCGTAGAGCCGTTACCCATGGAAGATATCGAAGCTCGCGGTCCTACGCGCTCAACTTAAGGGTTCGTCTCTGGATACAGAGCGCAACCTAATCGCATGGTTGCATCTTCCAGGTGACGCTTGGCGAGCGCCAAATGCTCGATGCTGTCCGGTGATTCGGTCACACAGCGCAAGCGCAGCTCCTTGAATCGCGGTTTGAGGCGGCGCAGTTCGTCACGCAGTTCCTCAAGTTCGTCGAACAGAGAAAGTCCCAAGCTCATCATTTACCCCCTAAAGCGAATACACCCACTAGATGGACTCACAGAGATTGAGAGAGTCCGCAGAAAACACCATCGAAGCCACTTTGCCGTCGAGCCGGACCCCAAGGATGAGGCGGCGGCTGTGCCATGAGGCATGGAAGCCCAACGTTGAATGGGCGGGCCCGCGCGCCGGCGCTTCCTGGGTGAACCCGCGATGCAGGCTCACCCGAGCCTACCGAACTCGGTGCCTGCGACACCACTCGTGAACGCTTCTGCGTTGATAGTGGTCACGATGCATTCGCCTTCGTCAAGGCAAGGGTTGCGTCGTTCATGGCGGCGGCTTCCGGTGTAACAAGACAAGTACATCCTAGCACATGAGCCGATGCTGCGGTGAGGATCGGCCAGAGGGCGCGATTGAGCGCTCGCCTCGCAACCGAACAGGGCCTGCAGATGCGCCGATACACTCGAAAACACTGCACTTGCGCTGCGCCATTTATTATTCCGGCCTATTTAAGGGCCGGTTTAATAGCGCGGTTACCTGTACGGATACGCCATGCATCACGCGGCAGCGCTTGAACTGGACTGCTCCGGTTTAGTCTGGTATGTGTTCAACAACGGGCTGTTCAGGCTTGACTGTCAAGGGAGTTCCGATCAAATGCCTATCGCTTTGTTTGCCTATGGAACCTTGGAGATTCCTGAAGTCATGAGCTCAGTCGCGGGCCGCTTATTTTTGCAGCAGCCGGCCTGTATTGCAGATCATGCCCGCTACTGTCTAAGACAGCGGGTTTATCCGGGTCTTCGTTATGAAGCTGGCTCGATAACACACGGCACCCTGTACACGGGCCTTGACGGCAAAACCTTGAAACGGCTGGACGCCTTCGAGAGCGACATCTATATCCGCGAAACCCACGTGGTGGCAACCCGCGCCGGAGAACTTACCCGGGCGGAGGTTTACCTAATCCCGCCGCGCCACTACGGCGAACTTACCCATAAGCCCTGGAACCCGGCGGCTTTCAAGCAGCGGTCGCTGCGACACTTCTTGGACGGGTGCGACATTGAGGGGATTCCGCGCGCCGATTCTGCTCGGATTGATGGAAATTAATTTTGCTGGCTGGTCTTGCTGCAATCTATTTGTTTCATGTCACTGGCGGTTGCAAGGCCAATATGGAGGAGGCGATAGACCATCCGCAAGTGATGTGTGCGCCGCAATGGTTTTGGGGTCAGTGGTAAGGTATACATTTTGGGGATACTGCCGCACAATTTGCGGCCACACCAATTAAAAATTGATGGCCGGTTTCATCGCCGCCCGATAATAAAAAATGCCAGTAGAGGAAGCCATGCGCAAATATTCTTTCATTTTATTAGCCCTCTTCGTTTTAGGATTATATGTATTCCAAAACAAAGCGGTGCTGCCTTTCATCATGAAGATCGTAGACTCCGACATTTTCGTTGACAAAGGCGAGGACGATGAGCAATTGGGCAAAATCAACAATGAACGAACGGCACTCGCGCTATCGCACTGTCAGGTATTCATGAAAGAGAAGGGCCGGGCGCCTCAAGATGCGGCATTTGGCAATGATGACTACGAAGCTTGGGCGTTAGGCAACCACACCTACCTGATCAAATCGTATATCGAAATCAATCATCCGGAAAAAGGCACTATGCGCAAACCATTCGCCTGCAAGATTCGTTATACCGGAGGTGATGAGACCGATGCCAATAGCTGGTCGGTCCAGGGCCTCGACTTCAATCCTTCCACCGATGAAGGATAAACTCTAAACAACCGCTCACAAAGAACCCGTTGATTGCGCAGCCGATCACAGTGGGGCAGCGCGCACTTACAGGCACGATGCGCCGCGGCTGATCTGATTAGTTGTTCGATCGATCGATGCGAATCTTCTTTAATGGCTATTACGGGTTTTCCAACCTGGGCGATGAAGCGCTCCTGTGGACTTTGCTCCGCGCATTCGAAGCACAAACCGGTGGAACCGCGACGTTTCTCGTCCGCTCCTCGCATCCGGTCAGGGTACCGCCCGAAATCGCGGCGCGCTGCTCGCCGGTTTCACAGCGCATCGGTGATTTGCTCGACAGCGCCGAGCAGGCAGACATCACGGTGTTCGGCGGCGGTTCGCAGTTTCAGGACCACGGTCATTGGCGCAAGCTGCGGAATCTGATCAAGCCATACTGGATCGCCCGGCGCGCCAACAGGCTGGCCGGCCTGGGTTTGAGCATCGGTCCACTGCACACTTTTACCGGGCGAGCACTCACGCGCCGCATCGTGCGGCGAATGCAGCCGCTGCTGGTTCGCGACGCCGATTCCAGAGCATTCGCGGCCAGTTGCGGCGTGGCGGCGAAATTGGGCTCGGACATCGCCTTGGCGGGTCATCTGCACTGTCCGCCCGCGAGCGCCGTTCCGAACCTTCGGCTGGCGCTAGCGCTGCTGCCGGCAGGCGCGTTGCTGCATGCCGATCCTGGCGCGGATCGGGCGTGGACGTCGAGCATGAGGCGGGCTTTGCGTGACGTGTCGGGCCAGGACGCCAACACAGTGTTCGTGCGAGCGCCGTTCCAGCGGGGCATCGACGAGCCATGCATCCGGTCGGCGCTGGCGAGCGTTCCGGCGGAACGGCAGGCGGACGCTCGCCTGGCCGAAGGCCCGGAAATCGCGTTGGAGGACTTGAACCAGTGTTCGCATTTCATCGCCATGCGCCTGCACGCGTTGGTCTTCGCCACGCTGTTGCGCAAGCCAGTACTAATCATCAGCTACCATCCCAAAGTCAGACGTCTGGCTGAACAGTTGGGCTATCACGAGCGCAGCATCCTGGAGCTGGAACAGCTACGTGACGCTCGCCTGCTGGCCGCGGCCATCGCGGACCTGGTACTTAATCCGGCCGTGTTCATGCCGCAGTGCAGCGTCGATGAGATCAGCCGCCACGTGTGCGCGCAGCTCGACGCCTGTATCGAAACCCTAGTGTCGTAGCGATGAGCGGCGAAACCGATTTGCGCGTGGACGTCAGCGTCGTCATTCCCTGCTACCGCTGCGCTGCCACGCTGGAGCGGGCGGTGGCCTCGGTCGCGGCGCAGACTCAGCTTCCACGTGAACTGATCCTGATCGATGATGGCAGCGACGACGCCACGGCCTGCGTAGCAAGCCGGCTGCGGGAACGGTTCGGCGCCTACTGGATCAGGATTGTCATGCTAGCGTCAAACCAAGGTCCGGC
This sequence comes from Methylococcaceae bacterium, assembly GCA_902812445.1. Lineage (GTDB taxonomy): Bacteria > Pseudomonadota > Gammaproteobacteria > Methylococcales > Methylococcaceae > CADDZF01. The sequence goes on from CADDZF010000031.1 coordinate 15,167, forward strand.
GCACGCGCGCAATGTCGGCTGGGATGCGGCTACCCAACCCTACGTCGCGTTTCTTGATGCCGACGATTCCTGGCATCCTCTGAAGCTGCAACTCCAGTATCAGTGGATGCTGGAAAATCCGGGTATCGCCCTGACGGGCCATCCGTTCCGCTGGTTGCAGGCAGGCGACAGCCCGCCAGTACTGGCCGGGCCACTTAACGCGCGCAGGCTGACCGGCCGGCGGCTACTGCTATCGAACCCGTTGCCGACGCCTTGCGTCATGCTGCGGCGCGATCTGCCGTTCCGTTTTGTGCCAAAACAGCGGAACGCCGAGGATTATCTGCTCTGGTTGACGATTGTCCTCTCCGGATATCCGGCGTCGCTGTTCGATTTGCCGCTCACTTATCTACACAAAGCACCTTACGGCGAGGCCGGACTGAGCGCCGAGCTGTGGCGCATGGAGCGCGGCGAACTCGGCGCTTACGGCGATTTGCGGAGAAATGGTCTGATCTCCGCATTCACCTATCGCCTGATGGTTGCGTTCTCGCTGCTCAAGTTTTGCCGGCGCTGGGTGCTGACGCGGTGCGCCCGACTGATCCCGCGCCATAGAAAAAGACAGGGGGTTTCAAGTTCACGTCACGCGCACCGGGCATAGCGGTTGCTTATGCCTTATCGGACACCATCTGGCCGGACGCGAGCAGGCGAACGCCGAGAAAGCGCGCGAGACCCTCGCCGCCAGCCTTCATGACTTTACCGTGATTCCAGGCAAAAACGGGTCTTGCGAGCGGCGCCAGAAAATTCATCCAGCGCTTGGCAAGGCGAACGCTCCAGTAATGCCGAATGATCGTGGTAGCGCCTTGAGATTCGAATTCCCACCGCGCGATGCCTTCTACCTCGCCGCTGGCAACGCCCTCGAGCAGGACCGGCCGTTCGACGCGGGCGACCGTGATGTCAAAGGAAAGTTTATAGGGCAGCTTGGTGCGCCAGACGTAACGACGAGTCGATCCTACGCCGGACGCATCGCCCGGCACCAGTTCGCTGACCGCTTCGATGAAAGGCCACCAGCGTGGCTCCATCTGCGTGTTCACGATGGCGTCCCAGACGGTTTCCACCGGCGCCTCGAGATGCCAGGCGGTACGGAATTTGTACCTGTTCACGGTTACGGCCAGTTCATCGCAACACGGGGTTTCCGGTCGATTTTTTATTAACCCGGCCCTTAAACAGGCCGGGTTAATCCGGGTCAGGGAGCCCAAAGCGCGGCGCCAAGCCGCGTGCGCCAAGGCCGGGCGTGTACCGGCCTGGGCGATGGCCCGAAATACCAGGAGGGTATTTTCGGGCCGGAAAAATAAACCTCGCATCAGGCCAGCGAACGCTGCCTGGGCATTTTAGACCGAATATCACAAGGTGGCAGGTTTCCTCGTCGCCGCTATCGCACGAGGAGCTCCTGTCGGGCGGTACGTCGTCTCCCATATCCGCGAGCATTTCCGCACCGCCTGACAGTTCATTGCAAGCTGCTGCTCGCCTGAGGGCGACCAAGGTCTGTAAAGTAGTGAACGAGTCCCACGCCACGGCGTCGAATCTTTTTGGCGGTAATTTAAACAGGCCGGGCAGCGATAAAGATCGGTGTTGCAGGAGTCGTTCACGACCCGTCCGGTGCGTCACACGCCCGGCTTACCGATCGTCCGGGCGCGTTTCCAATCGAGAGTTGGAGGTATCTGGTATGCGTTTATCATCGGTCAACCCCGCCACGGGCGCGCCGCTTCAGACGTATGACGGCTGGGGCGCGAATGAGATCGAAGAAAGTCTGGCGGCTTCGGCCGCGGCCGCCTCGCAATGGTCTGCGCTCACGGTCGCCAAAAGGACAGAAGTGCTGCGCTCGGTGGGCGGACTGCTTCGGCGCCAGCACGAAGAGTTCGCGCGAGTGATCACGCTCGAGATGGGCAAACTGATTGCTGAAGCGCGCGCTGAAGTCGACAAATGCGCTGGTGCATGCGACTACTACGCGGAGCATGCAGGACCTTATCTCGCCGATGCAGCGATCGACACCGATGCCGGGCGCAGCTATGTCAGCCACGTACCGCTGGGAACCGTGCTCGCCATCATGCCGTGGAATTTTCCTTTCTGGCAGGTGATCCGCGCGGCGGTTCCGGCGCTCGCGGCCGGCAATGCGGTGCTGTTGAAACACGCCCCCAACGTGACCGGCTGCGCCTTGGCAATCGAGAAAGCCTTTCGGACCGCAGGACTTCCCGCATCGGTTTTCCAGACCCTACTCGTCGCTATCGACCGGATCCCTGCAATCATTGCCGATCGGCGCGTGCACGCGGTGACACTGACCGGCAGCGAGCGAGCCGGCAAGGAGGTGGCAATGCACGCCGGCGCGCAGTTGAAGAAATGTACGCTGGAGTTGGGCGGGTCGGATGCTTTCATCGTTCTGGAAGACGCCGACCTGCAGTGGACCGTCTCGCAGGCGGTGGCCTCTCGCTTCCAGAACGCGGGACAGAGCTGCATCGCCGCCAAGCGATTCATCGTCGTCGACGCGATCGCCGATGCCTTTGTGGAGGAATTCAAAACCGCGGCGGAACGCTTCGTGCCCGGCGATCCGCTGAGCGAGACCACGACGCTCGCGCCGCTCGCCCGCGCCGATCTCCGCGAGGCGCTGCATCGACAGGTCGGCGCCAGCCTCGCTTCCGGCGCTATCGCCGTCACCGGCTGCGCGCCGGCCGTCGGGCCTGGTTACTTTTATGCGCCATCCATTCTGGATGGCGTCGCGCCCGGCATGCCGGCGTTCGATGAAGAAGTGTTCGGGCCGGTGGCCGCCGTAGTGCGCGCCCGTGATGAAGCCGATGCCATGCGTCTGGCGAACCTCTCTCGCTATGGGCTCGGCGCCAGCGTGTGGACCGCCGATGCGGTGCGCGGCGAAGGCATCGCTCGCCGCCTGGACTGTGGTCTCGCCTTTGTCAACGGCCTGGTGAAAAGCGATCCGCGGCTCCCGTTCGGTGGTGTCAAGGCGTCCGGCTACGGCCGGGAGTTGTCCTGGCACGGCCTACGCGAATTCGTCAATGTGAAGAGCGTATGGATCCGCTAGGCCGGTGGCGCCCAGCGCGGAGCCGCCGTTGCACGGGTTCGCCGGAGATACCCAAGGCGGCTTTACTCACAGGCCAGCGGATTGGCGTGCGGGCGAGCAAAGCTCGATCGCGGGGGAACAAAATCATTACCCGCAAAGTCCCACGCTAAAGCAAGATCGATCGGCCTGAGCCGAGACGTCGAGATCATTCGAATACGGGGGGTTCGCCATGGGCAAAAACGTCGCGCAGAAAATTGTTGAAGCTCACCTGGTCGAAGGAGGCCTGGAAGTCGGCTCCGAGATAGGGCTGAAGATCGATCAGACGCTCACGCAGGACGCCACCGGGACGCTGGCCATGCTCGAGTTCGCCGCGATGGGCGTGCCGCGCGTCAAGACCGAGCTGTCGGCGCAGTACATTGACCACAATCTGCTGCAGGAAGATTACAAGAATCCGGACGATCACCTGTTCCTCTACAGCGCTTGCCGCAAGTTCGGCCTGTGGTACAGCCGGCCTGGCAATGGCGTCAGCCATCCGGTGCACATGGAACGCTTCGGCGTGCCCGGCAAGACGCTGCTGGGTTCGGACAGCCATACCTGCGCCGGCGGCTCTCTGGGCATGCTCGCGATCGGCGCGGGCGGACTGGAGGTGGCCCTAGCCATGGCCGGCGAAGCCTACCATACCCGGATGCCCGCGATCTGGGGCATCCGACTGGCCGGCGACTTGCCCGACTGGGTCAGCGCCAAGGACGTCATTCTCGAAATGCTGCGCCGTCACGGCGTCGACTGGGGCGTCGGTAAAATCGTCGAATATTACGGCCCGGGCTTGCAGCACCTCACGGCCATGGACCGCCACGTGATCGCCAATATGGGCGCCGAGCTGGGCGCGACCACGACAGTATTTCCCGCAGACGAGGCGGTCAGGGCTTTTCTAGAATCTCAGGGCAGGGCTGCAGCCTTTCGCGAAATCCGCGCCGATGACGATGCCGGCTATGACGGGCGCGAAGAGATCGATCTGTCCAGTCTGGAGCCGCTGATTGCCCTCCCCAGCAGCCCCGGTAACGTCGTGCCGGTACGCGAGGTCGCGGGCCGGGAGATCTATCAAGCTTATGTGGGCTCATCCGCCAATCCCGGCTTGCGCGACTTCGCCATCGCCGCCCTGATCGTAGACGGCAAACAGGTGCACCCCCGCGTCTCTTTCGACGTCAACCCCACGTCGCGCCAGATTCTCGAGAACCTGATCGTCGAGGGACTGCTGGAAAAGCTGGTCCGCGCCGGAGCTCGTCTCCATCAGGCTGGCTGCAACGGCTGCATCGGCATGGGACAGGCGCCGGCCACCGGGCGCATCAGCCTGCGCACCGTGCCGAGGAATTTCCCGGGCCGCTCGGGTACGCGGGAAGACCAGGTCTATCTGTGCAGTCCCGAGACCGCGGCGGCGTCCGCGCTGACCGGAGTCATTACCGACCCGCGTACCTTGCCGATGACGTATCCTCGCTACGAAGAACCGAAAACCATTCGCCTCAACGCCGAAATGCTGGTGCCGCCGAATCCTGCGGATGCCGGCATTCCACTCGAAATCGGCCCGAACATCAAGCCGTTGCCGCGCTTCGGCGCCTTGCCCGAGCGACTGGAAGGCCCGGTGCTGCTGAAGGTGGGCGATGATATTTCCACCGACGAAATCCTGCCTGCTGGCGCCAAAGTGCTGCCTTCCCGCAGCAACATCCCCGAGATCAGCAAGTTCGCTTTCGAACGAGTAGATAAAACGTTCTATGAGCGAGCCCTCGTCTATCAAAAACAAGGTTTCTTCATCGTCGCCGGCGAAAATTATGGACAGGGTTCCAGCCGCGAACATGCGGCTCTGGCGCCCCGTTATCTGGGCCTTAAGGTGGTGCTGGCGAAGAGCTTCGCGCGCATTCACAGGGCAAATTTGATCAATTTCGGCATCTTGCCGCTGATCCTGGCCCCCGCGGACGCCTGGGATGAGATCGCTGCTCTGGACCTTCTCAGCATCGCAAACGCGCGTGCGGCGCTGTATCCCGGCTCCTCCATCGCCGTCACCAATATCACGCGCGGAAAAACTTACCAGGCCCGCCACGATCTTAGCGAACGGCAGATCGAAGCCATTCTCGCGGGCGGGCTGATCAATCTCGTCAAGCCCACGAGGAACGAGGAAGCGGCGGTTTTCGCAGCAGGAGTGAAGCGGACGCCCGAGTCGCGTTCGTGAGGGCCTTTGCTGCCTCGCGCCAGCCGATCATCGACGGAGCATTGCCAAGCGGCTGAAAAAACGTGCAGAATCCCCTTTTGAAGTCGGCTTTTCCGGCCACGGCGGCGTGACCAGACGCTCCGGCCGGTTATTTGACATAACAATATGGGGAGACATGCACATGTCCGAAAAGGCATATCATCAGATTGTCGTGGTCGGCGGCGGCGCCGGCGGCTTGAGCGTTGCGGCCCGGCTGATCCACGAGGGAAAGTGCAAGGACGTCGCGATCATCGAACCGTCCGACAGCCACTATTATCAGCCGATGTGGACGTTGGTCGGGGGCGGCATCGTCGATCGCGAGACGACGGTGAAGCCGATGAAAGAACTCATCCCCGAAGGCGCACAGTGGATCCGGGACGCCGTGACGGAGTTCTACCCGGAGGAGAACCTCGTGAGAACGCGCGACGCACGCGACATCAGTTACGATTACCTGGTGGTCGCGCCGGGCATCCAGCTCGACTGGCAAAAGATTAAAGGCCTGCCCGAAGCCATGGGCCATGACGGCGTCTGCAGCAATTACAGCTACGAAACGGTCACTTCGACGTGGGAGACCATCCGCAACTTCAAAGGCGGCACCGCCCTGTTCACGTTTCCGAACACGCCGATCAAATGCGCCGGGGCGCCGCAAAAGATCATGTATCTGGCCGAGGAGTACTTTCGGCGCTCCGGCGTCCGGAATAAATCCAGAGTCATCTACATGTGCGCCAATCCCAGCATTTTCGCGGTGAAAAAGTACGCCGACGCGCTCGTCAACCAGGCAGTGAAACCGCGCGGCATAGAAACCCGCTTCAAGCACAACTTGGTCGAAATCAATGCGGCGGCGAAGGAAGCCATCTTCACCAATCTGGATACCCAGGAGGACGTCGTCGTGAACTACGAGATGATCCACGTGACCCCGCCGATGAGCGCGCCTGATTTCATCAAGCAGAGCCCGCTGGCCGGCGCCGGCGGCTGGGTCGATGTGGACAAGGATACCCTGCGGCACGTGCGCTACCCGAATGTTTTCAGCTTGGGCGATGCCAGCAGCCTGCCGACTTCGAAGACCGCCGCCGCGGTGCGGGCGGAAGGCCCGGTGCTGGTCGCCAATCTTCTGGCGGCCATGAAGGGAGGCAAGCCTGCCGCGCGCTACGATGGCTATACCTCCTGTCCGCTGGTGACCGGTTACGGAAAAGTAATCCTGGCGGAGTTCGACTACAACCTGAACCCGCGCGAGACGTTCCCGTTCGACCAGGCCAAAGAGCGCTACAGCATGTATCTACTCAAGCGCTATGTGCTGCCCGTGATCTACTGGAAAGGCCTGGTGAAGGGCCACAAATGGCCGAGATTGGGACTCTAGCGGCATCGCGGAGGCCGCCGGAACGCGTTTTCCAGCCAAGGCTTGGGCGGTTACATCGCTGCGCCATGACGCTGCCCGTTTTTTGGCGACTGGTCCGGCGCTGGCCGCGCGAGTTGCGAGCGGCCTCAGGAAAGAATGCCCTCGCGCAGGCCGATCAGTTCCGCCACGGCCACCGTCCGGCTGTTGATGAGCGCTTGGATATCGGCCTTGCAGGCGCTGGCCGGTAGATCGAGGCGTGTGTCGAGCGCATACAGGCTGAAGGCGTATCGGTGGGTTCCTTTGAAATACTTCGGACAGGGCCCCTCGTAGCCCGGCGTGCCCCCATTGGCGTACCCTTCCGTGCCGCCTTCGGGAATGGAACCTTCATCGGTCCTGCGGGTTGTCGGCGGGATGTTGAATACCAGCCAGTGCACCCACGGCGCCGGCGTGGCATCGCGGTCTTCCACCGTCAGTAGCAGGCTCTTGGCCTTGCGCGGGACGTCCTCGAAGCGGAGCGGCGGGTTGATATTCGGTCCTTCACAGGTATATTGGACGGGAATGTATTGACCGTTATCGAAAGCCGGACTGGTTATCTGCATGATTCACCCCCTTTTGGTTCGATTACGGGTGATCAGTGTAACAGGGCAAACGACCATCGATGAATGGGCGTGCATCCGCTGCGTTGCGTTACGCATAAGCGCCGGACCGACACCCCTGTTGAGCTAACATGCTGTATCTCCACCAGTCGCACCAGCTTGAGATGCTCGTGGAACAACTGGCAGCGGTGACCGGGCAGCCGGCGGCGTCGCCCTTCATTCCGGAGACCGTTATCGTGCAGAGCAGGGGCATGGGGCGCTGGGTGTCACTGCGCCTGGCCGAGCGGCACCTGATCTGCGCCAATGTCCACTTTGTCCTGCCCGCATCCTTTATCTGGCGCTTGCTGGGCACGTTTTTCGACACTTTGCCCGAGCGTTCGGCGTTTGCGCCGGAAGTGTTGAGTTGGCGCATCATGGACTGGCTCAGCGATCGAGAAAAGCGCGAATCGGCTCCGGAGCTCATCGCCTATCTCGCGGACGACGAGGAGTTGCGCCGCTTCGAACTGGCCCGCCGCATTGCCGATGCCTTCGATCAGTATTTGATGTACCGCCCCGACTGGATCGCGGCGTGGGAAAGCGGCTCTCTCTGCGGCCTTGGCGCGGACGAGACGTGGCAGTCACGGCTGTGGCGGGATTTGACCGCGGCGTCGCCGGAAGCCCATCGCTCCTCTCTGATGCGCCGGTTGGGCGAGCGATTGGCGACTGGCGAGCCGCCCGCCGAGCTGCCGCAGAGGCTGGCGGTGTTCGGCGTCTCATCGCTGCCGCCGGTGTTTTTACAGGTGCTCGACCTTATCGCGCGGCATATCGAGGTGCACGTGTTTGCGCTGAATCCCTGTCGCCAGGAATGGGGACAGATTCTGGACCGGCGGGAACTGGCCCGCCTGTCGGGCGATGCCGACCCGGATGCGCTCTATCTTGAAGTCGGCAACCCGCTGCTCGCCTCTCTCGGCAAGCAGGGGCGGGAATTCTTCGATCAGCTCCAGGACCTGGAGATCGGCCGCTGGATTAGCCCGGATGAGGATGCCGTGCCGCTGAGGCGGGACAGCATGCTGCGCGTTCTGCAGGCGGACGTGGTGGACCTGATCGACTGCGCTGAAGCGGGCACCAGACCGGTGAGCGCCGCGGATCGCTCGCTGCAGGTTCACGTCTGTCACAGCGCGATGCGCGAAGTCGAAGTGCTGCACGATCAGTTGCTGGCGCTGTTCAACGCCGATCCCGGCCTGGAGCCGGGCGAGGTCGCCGTACTGACGCCGGACATCGAAGCCTATTCGCCTTATATCGAAGCGGTATTCGCCGAGCGCGCGGGCGCTCCCTTCATCCCTTATGCCATCGCGGACCGCGGACTGGCGCGGGAGCAGCCGCTGCTGGATGTGTTCCTCGGGCTGCTGGACCTGCCGAACAGCCGCTTCGAAGCCGACTGGGTGCTCGATCTGCTGCGGCAGCCGGCGATTTTGCGCCGCTTTGCCCTGACCGCGGACGATCTGCCGCAGATCCGCCACTGGATGCGCGAAACCGGCATCCGCTGGGGTCGCGACGCCCAACATAAAGCCGCGCTGGGCGTCCCGGCGATGCCGCAGCATACCTGGCGGGAAGGCTTCCAGCGTCTGTTGCTCGGTTATGCCTTGCCGCAATCGCTGGCGGGCGCGACCTTGCCGTTATTCCGCGATAGCTTGCCGTACGATGATATCGAGGGCGAGTCGGCGCTGTTATTCGGCCGCTTCGCCGAGGTCGCCGAAACCTTGTTCGAGCTGGCCGAAGCGCTCGCGGCCACACTGCCGCTGGCGGAGTGGAGCGAGCGCCTGGGCTCGCTGGTCGAGCGCCTGTTCGCGCCGGACGATGAGGAAGAGGCGTCGGCGCAGACCTTGCGCGACGCATTGGCGCTCCTCGCCGCGCTGGCCCAACAGGCCGCCTGCGCGCGGCCGGTCGGCCTCGTCGTGGTGAAATGCTGGCTCACCCGGCAGTTGCAGCAAACATCCCCCGGGAGCGGCTTTCTTTCGGGCGGCGTGACGTTCTGCGAGATGATCCCGATGCGCAGCCTCCCGTTCAAAGTGATCTGCCTCATCGGCTTGAACGATGGCGCGTTTCCGCGTCAGCAACGCTCGTCCGGGTTCGATCTTATGGGCACTCATACGCGCCGCGGCGACCGCTCGCGCCGGCTGGACGACCGCTACCTTTTTCTGGAAACGCTGCTCTCCGCGCGTGATACCCTGTACATTAGCTATGTCGGCAGGAACCTTCGCGATAACGGCGAGCTGCCGCCGTCGGTGCTGGTCGCCGATCTGATCGATGTCGCCAGCCAGAGCTGTGAACTGCCGGATGGCGGCGATATCGCCGCGCATCTCCTCACTGAGCATCCCTTGCAGCCGTTCAGCCGGGCCTATTTCATCGGTGACACACGACTGCCGGGCTTCTCCAACGCCTGGCTGGCGGCGAGCCGGCGGCTCGGGCAGGGCCCGCGCGAGGAGGCGCAGCCTCTGTTCGGCGCGCCGCTTCCCGAGCCGGATGATGCATGGACGACGGTCGATCTCGCTGATCTCATGCGATTCTACGACAACCCGGCGCGTTATCTGCTCAAGCAGCGCTTGAACCTCATTCTGGAAGAATGCGACGCAGGATTACCTGGCCGCGAGCCATTCGAGCTGGATTTCAGTCTCCGGCAGAACGTCCGCGAAGCGGCCCTGTCGGCGTGGCGACAGGGCTGGGACACGGCGGACGCTTACCGGTTGGCAAAGGCCAAGGGCCTGCTGCCGCACGGCGACTTCGGCCAGGTTCTCTACAGCAGGGAGCACGCCATCGTGGTCGACAAGCTGCTGCCTCGGCTCGAACCTTTCTTGTCCATTCCCGTGCTGGAGCCACTGCCCGTCGACTTTAGCGGTGACGGCATCAGGCTATCCGGCTGGCTCTCCGGTGTCACTGCGCAGGGGCTCATCCGTCATGGGTTGGCCGAGATCAAGCCGCGTGAGAGGCTTCGGCTGTGGCTCAGCCACCTGATACTGTGCGCGCTAAAACCTGGCGGCGCGGCTCTGGAGAGCCGCTTGATCGGCGTCGACAGGACGTTGCGCTTCGGCGAAATCAATCGGCCTGAGCAAGAACTCGCCAAATTCCTGCACTACTACCGGCAAGGATTGTCAAGGCCCCTGCCGTTTTTCATCAACAGCGCCTATGGCTATGCCCAAACGCTGCATGCCCGGCCCGAAGCGGCGGAAGCCGCATTAAAACGGGCGCGCCAGGCATGGGTTGCGACCGAATACGCCAGGGGTGAAGCGGAGAATCGCTATTACCAGGCGGTGTACCGCGGGTTTGATCCCCTGGATGAGGAATTCGAGCGCATCGCGCGGGAACTGTTGCTGCCGATGCTGCGCGGCGCGATCGAGGAATAGGCGACAGCGCTAGCC
>CADDZF010000032.1 GCA_902812445.1 Methylococcaceae bacterium
TTGTAGCAGAAGGCCATGAACACGCTGCCTCGCTGCATGCCGATGTCGGTCCGCGCAAAAGCGGTGATCTTGCCGCGCCGCGACTGGATGGTGATCGGCTCGCCCGGCTTGCCGCCCAGCTCCTGCAAATCCAGGGGATGAATGTTGGCTACCGGATCCGGCTCAATCGCATCCAGCATGCTGGCGTGGCGGGTCATGCTGCCGGTGTGCCAGTGCTCGAGCTGGCGGCCGGTGATGAAAACGAAAGGATAGGCGCTATCCGGCAATTCATCGGCGTGCGTGAATTCCGCGGGCACGAACAGACCTTTGCCGCCCTTGCGCGGGAACTGATCAATAAAGATTACCGGTTCACCCGGATCACCTTCCTTCGCACACGGATAGATCACCGAATCCTGATTTTCCAGGCGATCCCACGTGATGCCCGCGATGCTGTCCATCGCCTTACGCATCTCATTAAAAACGTCTTCGGGGCCTGCATAGTTCCAGTCAAGACCCAGGCGCCGCGCGATTTCCTGGATGATCCAGAGGTCCTGCTTGGCATCACCGGGCGGATCGATGGCCTGGCGGCCCAGCTGCACCCGGCGATCGGTGTTGGTGAACGTTCCGGTTTTTTCGGGAAATGCCGAGGCCGGCAGGACGACATCGGCGAAACCGGCGGTTTCGGTCAGGAAGATATCCTGCACGACGCAGTGCTCCAGCATGGCGAGCGCCTCACGAGCATAGTTCTGGTTCGGGTCGGACATGGCCGGGTTCTCGCCCTCGATAAACATGCCGTGCAACTCGCCGTGGTGGATGGCGTGGATGATTTCCACCACGGTGAGACCGGGCTTGGGATCCAGCGGAGTTGACCAGAGGGTTTCGAATCGGCTCCGCGCCTCGCGATCGTCGACGGGCAGATAATCCGGGAAGACCATGGGGATCAGCCCGACGTCGGAGGCGCCCTGAACGTTGTTCTGACCGCGCAACGGGTGCAGGCCCGTACCCGGCCGGCCGATCTGGCCGGTCATCAGGGCGAGCGAGATCAGGCAGCGGGCGTTGTCCGTGCCGTGAACGTGTTGGGAGATACCCATGCCCCAGAGGATCATGGCGCCTTTGGCGGTCGCATACAGGCGGGCGACTTCCTTGATGGTTTGCGCCGGAATGCCGCAAACCGGCGCCACCGATTCCGCGCTGTAGTTCACCAGATGCTCGCGCAATTGCTCGAATCCCTCGGTGTGCTTCTTGATGTAGTCCTGATTGTAGAGGTCCTCCTTGACGATGGTGTGCATGATGGCGTTCAGTAGCGCCACATCGGTGTCCGGGTTGAACTGCAGCGCATGGGTGGCGAACCGGGAAATCTCGGTCAGAATCGGATCGATGACGATCAGCTTGGTGCCGTCGGCGACCGCATTCTTTATCCAGGTGGCGGCAACCGGGTGATTTACGGTCGTGTTGGAGCCGATGATGATGATGACATCGGCCAGGGCGACGTCTTCAACCGGATTGGATACCGCGCCGGAGCCGATGCATTCGAGCAGGGCAGCGACCGAGGACGCATGGCACAGCCGTGTGCAGTGATCGACGTTGTTGCTGCCAAAGCCGATACGCACCAACTTCTGGAACAGATAAGCTTCCTCGTTGCTTCCCTTTGCCGAGCCGAATCCAGCCAGCGCTTGCGGGCCTTTTTCGTCGCGTATTTTCTTGAGCCCCGCGGCGGCCAAATCGAGCGCTTCGTCCCAGGTCGCTTCACGGAACACCTTATCGATGTCCTTGGGGTCCAGCAGTTCGGCGGTCTTGGCGACCCCCTCCCGGCGAATCAGGGGCTTGGTCAGGCGCAGCGGGTTATGCACATAATCGAAGCCGAAGCGGCCTTTCACGCACAGACGATTGTGATTGGTAGCGCCGTCGCGGCCGTTCACATAAAGAATCTTGTTGTCCTTGATGTTGTAAGTGAGCAGGCATCCTACGCCGCAATACGGACAGGTCGAATTGACCGTCTTGTCGGGCTCGATCAAGCCGACGTCGTGGGAAGGCATCAAGGCGCCGGTGGGGCACGCCTGCACGCATTCGCCGCAGGCGACGCAGGTACTCTCGCCCATCGGATCGCCCAGGTCGAAGACGATCTCGGAGTGGTGGCCGCGGAACGCGTAGCCGATCACGTCGTTCATCTGCTCCTCGCGACAGGCGCGCACGCAGCGGGTGCACTGAATGCAGGCGTCCAAGTTGACCGTGATGGCCGGGTGCGAAAAATCGGGTGCCGGCTGTTCGCGCTGCGGGAATCGAGGACGGCCAACTTCCAGCTTGGCCACCCAGCGGTCCAGCTCGGAATCGAGCGTGTAGGGCGATTTGCCCTGATTTGGCATGTCAGATAGCAAAAGCTCCACGACTAATTTTTGCGAAGCGCGCGCGCGCTCGTTACGGCTGTGAACTTCCATGCCGTCTTTGGGGGCACGGCAGCAGGATGGCGCCAACACCCGCTCGCCCTTGATTTCGACCACGCAAGCGCGGCAGTTGCCATCGGGACGGTAATCCTCCTTGTAACACAGATAAGGGATTTCAATGCCTTGGCGCTTGGCGGCCTGCAGGATGGTTTCGCCCTCAAACGCCTGGACGGCTTCGCCGTCGAGCGTGAAGCTCACCGTCTTGCTGGTTTTCATAAAGTCTGGGTTGGCAGCCATGGGTTTCTCCTGGAGAAGATCGCTTGCTTTTTAGCTGTGACTTTCATCCTCAGCATTAATGTTAATCGGTGCAGTGGGACTGACCGCGCTGATTCCAGCTTCCTGTGGAAAGTATTTGAATACGCATTGTAACGGATTAGCCGCGGCTTGACCGAGCCCGCAGATGGATGCATCGTTCATGACTTTGGATATGTCATCGAGTAGTGGTTTGTCCCAATCATCTTTCTCCATCAACGTCACGGCCTTGGCGGTACCCACCCGGCAGGGCGTGCACTGGCCGCACGACTCGTCCTCGAAAAAGCGCATGGCGTTGAGCGCGGCCGCCTTGGCGCTGTCGTGGTCGGACAGCACGATGATCGCCGCCGATCCGATAAAGCAGCCGTAAGGATTCAGCGTATCGAAGTCCAGCGGCAGATCGCCCAGCGACGCCGGCAGGATGCCGCCGGAAGCGCCGCCCGGAAAATAGCCGTAGAACTCGTGGCCGGGCAGCATGCCGCCGCAATATTCATCGATCAGCTCACGCATGGTAATACCGGCGGGGGCCAGATGCACGCCCGGCTTCTGCACGCGGCCGCTGACCGAGAAGGAGCGCAGGCCCTTGCGCCCGTTACGTCCGTAGGAGGCAAACCATTCGGGGCCTCGTTCCAGAATATCGCGCACCCAGTACAGGGTTTCCATGTTGTGCTCCAGCGTCGGTCGGCCGAACAATCCGACTTCGGCCACGAACGGCGGTCGCAGCCGCGGCATGCCTCGTCTGCCCTCGATGGATTCGATCATGGCCGATTCCTCCCCACAGATATAGGCGCCGGCGCCGCGGCGCAGGTGTATCGGCGGAATGATGTGGGTCTTCGTGGGGGGATTCGCCCGGAGCGCGGCGAGTTCCCGCGTCAGTATTTGGCGGCAGGCGGCGTATTCATCGCGCAGGTAGATATAGATCTCGCTGATGCCGACCGCCCAAGCGGCGATCAGCATGCCTTCGAGGAAGCGGTGCGGATCGCTTTCGAGGTAATGCCGATCCTTGAACGTGCCAGGCTCGCCTTCGTCGATATTGACGGCGAGCAACCGCGGCGCCGGATAGCCCTTGACGATGCGCCATTTGCGGCCCGCCGGGAAGCCCGCTCCGCCGAGACCGCGCAGACCGGAGTTCTCCATGGCCTTGATGGCGGATTCCGGATAGCGTTGACCTTCGATGCAGGCTTTGAGCGTTTTGTAGCCGCCGTGCGCGCGATAAGCCGCGTAGTCGATATAAGACGGGACCTCGGCCTCGGCCGCATTGGATTGCACCGCCTGGCATACGCTTTCCGGGGTGGCGTCGTCGATCGGGTTCTGGCCGACTACGGCGACCGGCGCGTGCTGGCAGCGCCCGACGCAGGGTGCGGGGATGATCCGAACGCCCTCGCCCAAGCCTTGCTTGAGTGCAGCCAGCAGCGGCTTTGCGCCGGCTAGATCGCAGGACACCGATTCGCACACGCGCACCGTCAGCGGGGGCGGCGGATTTTCGCCTTCCTTAACCACGTCGAAATGATGATAAAACGTCGCGACTTCATAGACTTCGGTCTGTGCGAGCTTCATTTCATGAGCAAGCGCCACGATATGACGGGCCGAGATATAGTGGTAAGTGTCCTGGATTTTGTGCAGATGTTCGATGAGCAAATCACGCCGCCTCGGCTCATCACCCAGCAGAGCCCTGATCTCCGCGAGCGCGCTGAGATCGATTGGACGGCCCTTGGGCGCCATGCGCTTATTCTTCTTTACCTTTTTAACTGTGCTTTGTTGGTGAGTCATATCAAACCTTATGTTCTTTCTCCTTAAAGCTCAGGAGCGCCGTGATCAACGCGCTGGGAATCGTTCGTCGAGCACATCTTGACTGAGACAGGGGACAGGCGGTTTTTATCCCGAAACGCCGGTAGCTTCAGGGCTATCGACACCGAATCAAGCTAACGAACGACCGTTCGAATTGCTCATTCAAGTGCCAGCGTAAGGGTTTTTCGGCCGATCCCGGCACCTTGCTGTTAGAATTGCGTATTATACGATTTCGGCTCTGTCAGGTGAAGGACTGCTCGAATCGATCAGGCGCAGCAAGCGCAGTTCGCCTGAGCAGCCGTCGATGACGCAGCAATACCCGGAAATCCTCGACGATCCAGGCGTCGGAAGAGAGCATCCAATCGAGCGTAGCCAGGGTTTTGCGTCTGCCCGCAAAACGGTCGCAATGGGTTGCAAATGATGACAGCTCGTGTTTTGGTCTTTGGCCTGTCACTGGCGCTTTCTTCGGTGCTCGCGGCGGCGCCTTCGGTGCTGTCCACCGTGGAGGTTGCGCCCGGCGTATTTGTCCATCAAGGCGTTCACCAGCTGCCTGATCGAGTCAATCACGGCGAAATCGCCAATAGCGGTTTCATCGTCGGCGACCGATGTGTCGCCGTCATCGATAGCGGCGGCAGCCCACAGCAAGGTTTTGCATTGAGGGCGGCGATCGAGTCGACGACGCGAATTCCGGTGTGCTATGTCGTCAATACCCATATGCACCCGGATCACATTTACGGCAATATCGCCTTCAAACAGCCGGGCACCCGCTTCGTCGGGCACCATAAACTGGCTCAGGCGCTGGCCCTGCGAGCGCCTTATTACCAGGAGAACGCAAAACGTGATCTCGGCTTCGTGCTCACGCCGGAGCATTTCATTGCGCCCGAGATTCCGGTGCAGACTATGCTGGATATCGACCTCGGCGGTAGAACGCTGACCTTGACCGCGCACGGAACGGCGCATACCGACAACGATCTAAGCGTGTATGATGCGAAGACGCAAACGCTCTGGCTTGGCGATCTTCTGTTTCTCGGTCATATTCCTGTCGTGGACGGTAGCCTGGGCGGTTGGCTGAAAGAGATCGAACGCCTGCAAGGCAGGGCAGCCAAGCGGGTCATCCCCGGCCACGGACCGGCGGTCGCCGACTGGCCGTCAGCGCTCGAGCCGCAGAAGCGTTATCTCGAAATGCTTCAACGCGAGATCCGCGCCTATATCAAGGAAGGCAAAACCATGGAAGACGCACTGGCCGGCGTCGGGCTATCCGCTCGCGGCGATTGGCAACTTTTTGACGAATTTCATAAAAGAAACGTTACCACCGCGTTCGCCGAACTCGAGTGGGAAGATTAAGCTGAAGTAACTGTTTGGGAGACGACCTGTGAAACCTATTCGACTGCCGAGAATCTTGTGTGCGCTGATGCTCATCGGCTTAAGCGCGGGGCTTGTCCATGCCGCAGGCGAGGATGAAACGGCCTGGCAGACGCTGATCAAGCCGAAGTACTATGGCGACCGGCCGATCGCGGAAACCGCTCCTCTCATCGAGTTGACGGCGCCCTACCGGGCGGAAGATCCTGCGCTGGTGCCGATTCAGATCACCAGCAAGATTCCGCAGGCCAAAGATAAGTACATCAAAACCATCACGCTGTTCATCGATAACAATCCGGTGCCGTTCTCGGCGGCCTTTCACTTCACGCCGGACAGCGGCCGCGCAGACCTGGCCATGCGCGTCCGCGTGAACGCCTACTCTTTCGTGCGCGCTGTCGCCGAGACGAGCGACGGCGCGCTTTCGATGACCAAGGCGTTCGTCAAGGCGAGCGGTGGCTGCTCGGCGCCGATCGGCACCGATCTGGAGGCGGCGATGGCCCGGCTAGGCAAGATGAAGTTCAAGCTCGAAGATACGGCGGCCGCTGAAAAGCCGACGCTAGCTCAGCTTCTGATCAGCCATCCCAATATTACCGGGCTACAGATGGATCAGATCAGCCGTTTGATCAAGCCGGCGCATTTCGTCGACGAAGTCAAGGTCACTTTCAACGGCAAGCCGGTATTGACGGCGCAAACCGACATCGCCATCAGCGCCGACCCTAACTTTCGCTTTTATTTTGTCCCGGACGGACCGGGCGAGCTGAAAGCCGAGATCAAGGACAATACGGGCAAACAGTTTTCCGCCAGTTACGAGATGAAGCTTTAAGATCAAGAGCCTAGCCGGCCAGCGCCCCAGGGGATAGTGCCGGAAGTCAAGTACACAATGAAGGTACGCTTCTGCACGCTTCTCCTAACGCATCAGGCTACGGCGGAACTGAGATCGGCTGGAAACGGTCGACGCCATCAGTTCCAATGAAAGGGCGGTTTATTCTTGCTAAGCCCGCGCCCGATGGCATGCAAAGCTTCAGCACACGCGCAATGATTGGGTCGCGCGTTCGGTTGAACGGAGAGGAGTTGCAGACAGCCGTGGGTTATTTCCCTATTACGGGGTGGCCTGCTGGCGGTCGCCACCATGGGCAAGCGGCGCTCCGGCTGACTCTACCGCTCATGCGTCTGAAGCTCATTTCTTGACTGCCTCGAGCTTGGTAATCTACGCTCCCGCTTACTCCATCTTGTCATGCAGCACCGCGATGAGCGTATCTTATGCACCTTGTGCAGGCCCATCCCTCGTTACACTCACGCCCTACAGCCTGGATTGTTGTCTGCAAGCTAAGGTCGGAGTCTTACATGTCAATTCTTGGTGGGATTAAGTGCGTAATTTGAGTCTATGCATTCAGGGCGAAACCCATGAGGACCAGCCCGAAAGATGATCGGTCGCCCGTTCGCACAATTGGGTACGTATGCGCTACTCGCCCCTCCACTACTGGCAATTATCTTCGTGTGGCTTTATGGCAGCCGCCTGCCGCTGACGGATGAGTGGACATTTACCAACGCGGTAATACAGATCAGCGAACTGCAATCGCACGGCATCTCTTATCTGCGCGATCTCAAGGAATGCGCCGTGTGGGTCTTCAATGGCCACCCCGTTGCGGTGTCGTTTGCCGTCTATCTGGGTCTCGCTGAAGCCGTTCACTTCAACAGCGCTGCATTTCTCTCCATCACCCTCACAGGACTGGCGGCGCAGCTTACGGCTATATACTTACGCATGGCCAGGAGCGCTTGGCTGTGCCTGCCGGTAGCCATCGTGCTGTTCAGTCCAGCCCACTATATGGACTTCATTTGGGGCTTTCAGTTCGTATTTACGCTGGCAATGACCGTTGTCATTATCGGTCTCGCTGTCCTTAGCACCATTGGATCAGGTGAGACGCCTAAAAGCCTCATTCGCAAGAGTGCGATCGGGCTGTCCTTGATCACATTAGGTGCCTTCTGTTCGGCGCTCGGCCAATTCGGATATCCGGCTGCTGTGGCGTTGGTCCTGCTGACACCGTTGCCATCGCGCATGAAGACAAGCGCAGCACTATTTTATGCGGGGACGGGCATCGTATTCTACTGGCTGTTTGCCATGGGCGCGCCGTCGCAAGGCGTTGGCGTGCGTAACATTCTTTATGTACTGACCGCGATCGGCGGGGTGATCTGGGGCACGCCCGTGGGCATTACGGAATTCTCCATCGGGCGGCTCAGCCTAACGGGCGCCGCGATCCTGGGCGTGCTCTTGTGCAGCGCGATTGCGGCTGCTCGCGCCGGTCGCATGGCCGAGCTCGCCTTCCCTCTTGGCCTTACGACCTTCGGCTTGCTGATCCTCGGCGCGATTAGCGCAGCCAGACCGTACCTGGGCAACTGGCACATTCAAACGGCGTTGCCAATCGTGGTCGGCGCCTACGGCTGCAGCCGCATCGGGGCGACCGCAGGGCTGTTCTCGGCTGCCAGAACGGCGCTACTGGCACTGCCTGTCTTTGGTGTCATCGCTGGTTTTCTGGTGCACGGACCGGCCTATCACGATTATGTGCGGGCGATCGAAACTTACGCGCTGCGCAGCCTCTCCGAGCCCAGCCTGGCAAAGCCGTATCCCGCGCCGCCGCTCGATCTCACCCCCGATCTCGTGCTGTTCTTGGCGGCGCACGGTCGCCTCGGCGAGGCGCTGCCGTCGGCGTTTGGCAATCCCGCCGTGGGGGCGCGCATTTATATGGGCAAGGCCGCACTCGCTTCACCCGTGCTGGTCGGGCCTAACCCTGCACGCATACGCATAACGGCCAGCCTGCCTGATGCCGTCACGGCCGCATATCTACGCGCCGGCAACCTCATCGTGCCGCTATACAGAATGCATTCAGACAACACCGGCATTGAGGCATGCCGAACGACGACCTGCTACTCAGCCGTCCTGCTGCGCAATCAACTTCCAGCAGGCCTGCATGACACGACAGTGCTGACAGCGAGCCAAACGCCTGCTAACGGGGCACAAGTCAGTCGCCGCCCTTAACGTCACAGCTTGGCGTTCTGGCCTGTTCGACTGGCCCTTAGCCGGAAAGCGTTCTTTCAAGCGCCTATTTGGTTTGGCTAGCGCGCGGTTTGGGGGCGTTCGCGAAACAGGCATCCTGAGCGAAGGTCTGCGCTTCTTTCAGGCGCTCCCGCAATTGCTCGGATTGCGGAGGATCACGGAATTCGCCGCCGCGCTCGCCCGCCATGCTAAACAGATAATTGAAAGTTTGCGCCTGGGCGTAGTCTTCATACTTGATCTTGGCTGCCAGTTTATCCATGCTGCAGGCGCAATGATAAAGATTGTCGTAATTCTGGCCGCCATGCTGTTGCATGCACTGCATGACGTATTCGACCCGCGCGAGGGTTGGGAAGTCATTGATTTCCTGAACCTTGGCTGGTTGACCGGTGCATGCGGCCAGTGAGATTAGGATAAAACCGGTCAAAGCCAGACTCTTGCTGTAAGCGGGCGGTTGCCATTGTGTTTTCATCGTGGGCTTCTCTTCAGGGATAGCGGAACTTTAAGCGTCGAGCAATCATCATAGGGCACAGGGATGAGACTGCGCAATTTCGCGGAAGCTCACTCTTTGGCGGCGAAGTCGACGATTTGTTTTAGTTTGGCGTTCATCTGGCGCGCGAATTCGTTCAGCGGCGCCTCAGCGGTATCGATTGGCAGTAAGCGGGCGTTGACGATCACCCGTCCGTGTTCTGCCCGCACGGCAATGTTGCACGGCATGTGGCGCACTGCGGCGGGCGAGAGCTCCAGCAGTTGCCTCGCTAGCGTCAAATTGCAGAACTGGATCGTGTCGTAATCCGGAAAATCTATCGTATCGCGCTCGCGGATGACACTGCCGATCTTGTTGTGGCCGGTGATCCTGAAATTCTGCTCGGTGATGGCGACTTCGAGTTCCGCCAGTACGTCCGCATACGGCTTTGCGGTCGAGGCCTCGTAGTAGTGGATGAGCTCTCCGCGATCATCCCGATCATTTGGCGTGCAGCCCGCCAGCAAGCTGAGGAATAATGCGAGACTCAAGCAGTTAACAGTGGACATCGATGATGGAAAATGAGCGAACGGTTCTTCAAGGGTATCATCATGCAGTTTGATCGGGCAAAGCTTACCGGCGTCGTCTTGGCCGGTGGGCGGGCGCGTCGCATGGGCGGTGAGGACAAGGGGTTAGTCCTTTTCAAGGGACGACCTCTGGTGGCATATGCCTTGGATGCGCTCGGCGCGGTGGCGGATGAAATCCTGATCAACGCCAATCGCAATCGGGCGGTCTATGCCGGGTTCGGCCATCCAGTCATCGCCGATCGGACCGCCAGTTTCGACGGTCCGCTGGCCGGTTTGCTCAGCGCCATGCAGGCGGCGAAGACGCCCTACATCGTGACGGTTCCTTGCGATTCGCCCCTGGTGACGGGAGACCTCCTGCACCGCCTGGTCACTGCCTTCCTAGCCGAACACGCCGATATCGCTGTCGCGCGTGACAGCGAGCGCCTGCATCCGGTGTTTCTCTGTTTGCGTCGCGACTTGGTGCAAAGCCTGGAAGCTTACCTTGGCAGCGGGCAACGCAAAATCGATAGCTGGCTGGATCAGCATAAACTGGCCTTCGCCGATTACGCTGATCGGCCGGAGTTGTTCGTAAACGTCAACACGGCGGAAGAGCTCGCCGCGTTGCAACAACGGTCTTGACAGGAGAGTTGAGCATGTTGGCCAAACGCCACGATATCGAAATGACCAACGCCGGTCTCGCCTCCTGCTACAGCATCCAGGCTTTGGATGAAAACGGCGAAGCCCGCGCACTGGAATTGGCCGGCGAGCGGGCCTTGACGATTTATCTCGACAAGTACGAGATCGTTACTTTGATGACTATCGGCGCGCATCCCGAACTGCTCACGCTCGGTTATCTCAAGAACCAGGGATTTATCGAAGCCATCGAGGACATCCGCGCCGTGCAGGTAGATTGGGAAACCGAAGCCGTCGCCGTGACGACCCGTCTCACCGAGCATACTTTCCTGGAAAAGCTCGCCAACCGCACCATCACCACGGGCTGCGGGCAGGGCACGGTATTCGGCCGGCTAATGGATCAGCTCAAGGAAATACGCGTACCGAACCTCGCCGTCAGACAGTCAACGATCTATGCCGTGCTCAACGCTCTGCGCGAATACAATGAAGTCTACAAGCGGGCCGGCGCGGTGCACGGCTGTGCGCTGTGCAGAGGCAGCGAGATCGAGATCTTCGTCGAGGACGTGGGGCGCCACAATGCCGTCGACGCTATCGCCGGCTATATGTGGCTGAACGCCATCGATGGCGCCGACAAGCTTTTCTATACCACGGGACGGCTGACGTCCGAAATGGTGATCAAGGTCACCCAGATGGGCATACCCGTGCTGCTCTCCCGCTCCGGTGCCACGCAGTTCGGCCATGAACTGGCCAACCAGGCCGGCGTGACCATGCTGTCACGCGCCAAGGGCCGGCACTTCCTGGTGTTGACCGGGGCCGACCGCTTTATCTATGACGCCCGCCCGGAAGCGCCGAGAAGCCCGCCGGAAGGGCAGGAGTCAACCGCTAAGGCCGGGCGATGACGGCCGGTCCTTTAAGCGTCGGCGCTAACAGGAGTTGGCCAACTGGCACAGGACATCTTTATCCCCGCCCGTGCAAGCTGTGGATGTGAAGGGCTCGGCAATCGGCCAACCCGCGCTCATCCGCCTGCTAAAGCTCTCGCACGACTATCGTGAGGGCGACAGGACGCGACAGGTTCTGCATGAGC
The DNA here is from genome assembly GCA_902812445.1 of Methylococcaceae bacterium. GTDB lineage: Bacteria > Pseudomonadota > Gammaproteobacteria > Methylococcales > Methylococcaceae > CADDZF01. Next base: position 11,615 of record CADDZF010000032.1, read on the forward strand.
TCAGTGCCGACGTTTACGCGGGTCAATGTATCGCCCTGCTGGGCCAGAGCGGTTCTGGGAAATCCACACTGCTGAACCTCATCGCCGGCCTGGATACGCCCCGCTCGGGCGAGGTGATCATCGATGGCGTCAGTCTGACCCACTTGAGCGAACGCGAGCGCACCTTGTTCCGCCGGCGCTACATTGGCTTCATCTACCAGTTTTTCAATCTGATCCCGACGCTCAGCGTGCGGGAAAACGTCCTGCTGCCCCTGGAACTGAACCGTATCACGCGATCGTCGGCCCGCGATTCAGCCTTGGCACTGCTGGATGAAGTCGGGTTGGCGGACCGCCTGGACAGTTATCCCGATCGCTTGTCGGGCGGCGAGCAGCAGCGGGTCGCCGTCGTTCGAGCGCTGGCGCACGAGCCGCTATTGATCTTGGCCGATGAGCCCACCGGCAATCTGGACAGCGAGACCGGGCGCCAGATTCTAAACTTGCTCGACCGCCTGATTCGGCAGCGCGGTAAAACGCTGCTGGTCGTGACGCATAGCGCAGAAATTGCCCGTTTCGCCGACCGCCTGTTGTGGCTGCGGGACGGGCTCCTCTGTGAGCGCCGCGCGGACGAGGCGGCGTGTTGATGTCCCTGTTAAGGAAGGCAAACCGGCGTCATTTTCAGCGCCACCCATGGCAGCTCCTGCTGGCTGTGGTGGGCATTGCGCTGGGTGTGGCGATGATGGTCTCCATCGATCTGGCCATCGAGAGTACGCGCAAGGCGTTCGCCCTGTCGATGGATGCGCTGACCGGAAAGACCACCCACCATATCATCGGCGCTTCTGCCGGTTTTGATGAGAAGCTGTATGCGAGGCTGCGGCTAGATGCCCACCTGCGCCACATTGCGCCGGTGGTCGAGGCTTCTGTGGCGGTCGGCGATGAAACGTTCCGGCTGCTCGGCGTCGATCCGTTTGCCGAACAGGGCGTACGCAGCCGTTTTGCCGGTTCGGCGGTGCCGGCGCTGGTGAAATTGTTGACCGAGCCGAATAGCGTGCTCCTCTCGCGCGTCAGCGCTTCGCGCCTGAACATTCAGGCCGGGGATGATCTGATGCTCAAGGCCGCCGGCCGGCGGCGGACGGTGAAGGTGTTTGGCCTGATCGAAGCGAGCGGTCGGGCCGATCCGGCGCTCGAAGGATTGTTATTGACCGACATCGCCACCGCTCAGGAAATACTGGGCAAGATCGGTCGCATCGACCGCATCGATGTCATCTTGCCCGACGATGCGGCAGCGAGCGATGCGGTGCGCCGCTGGCTGCCCGCCGGAGTCGAACTGGTCAGCGCGGCCGGGCGCAACAGCGCCACCGCCAAAATGACCCATGCGTTCGAAATCAATCTCAAGGCGATGAGCCTCCTGGCGCTTCTGGTCGGCACGTTCCTGATCTATAACACCATGACTTTCGCGGTCGTGCAGCGGCGCCAATTAATCGCGACGCTGCGCATCATCGGCGCCACCCGCTTGCAGATACTGCGCGAGATTCTGCTGGAAGCGATCTATCTGGGTCTCGCCGGCACGCTGCTGGGCCTTACGCTTTCGCTGCTGGCGGCGCAAGGACTGCTGGACCTTGTCACGCGCACCATCAACGATGTCTATTTCGTGCTGACGGTGTCCGAGTTTCTGGTATCGCCTCAAGTGCTCATCAAAGGACTGGCGATGGGCGTCGCGGCCGCTTTTGTCGCCGCTCTCCTGCCCGCCCTGGAAGCAGCCTGGTCAAAGCCCGCGGCCGCGCGCCATCGTTCCTCGATCGAATCGCGCGCTCACCGTCTGCTACCGTGGCTGACGTTGGCAGGACTGGTTTTTTGCGGAATCGCCGGGGCGCTCTTGCAGCTACCCTCCACCAGTTTGGTACTTGCCATTTTCGCCCTGTTCCTGCTGATGGTCGGCTTTAGCCTGGCGACGCCCTTGGCGGTGATTCTTTTCGTCGAGCTGCTGAATCTGGCGCTGGGCCGTTTTCGAACCTTGAGCCGTCTCGCTATCCGCGGCGTGGCCAGCAGTTTGAGCCGCACCGGAGTCGCCGTCGCGGCCCTGACGCTCGCAGTGTCCGCCAGCGTGGGCGTCGGCCTGATGATAGCGAGCTTCCGTTTTACCGTCGATGAATGGCTAGGCCAGTTGCTCCAGGCGGACATCTATGTCGCGCTGCCCGAGGGCGCCAGCCGGGCGGGTGACTCCTTGCCGCTAGATAGGCTGGGCAAGGCCGCCGCGCTGCCGGGAGTCGAGCGAATCAGTAGCGGACGGCAGGTGACAGTAGCGACCTCGCTGGGTGAATCGGAGCTAATGGTGCTGAATCCCGCTTATCCTGACCGGCCCAGCTTTCGCTTCAAGTACGCGGATGGCGCCGAAATATGGCAGCGGTTTCAGCGGGAATCCATGGTTCTGGTCTCCGAGCCGTATGCCTACCGTCACGCGCTCGCGCCGGGGGATGAGATCACTTTGACCACCGATTCGGGTCCGCACCGTTTCGCGATCGGCGGCATCTTTTATGACTACCGCTCCGATCAGGGGTTGATCGTCATGCACCGGCGGCTTTATGAGTCGAATTGGCATGACCGGGCAGTGACATCGGCCGGTCTCTATCTGGCTCAAGACGCGGACGTCGGCGCCGTCCGCGACGCCCTCAAGCGATTGTTCAGCGGCGACAGCCAGCTCGTGATCCGCATGAACAAGGAAATCCGCCAGTCGTCTCTGGAATTGTTTGATCGCACCTTTGCGATTACCCAGATTCTGCGCCTGTTGGCGATCGGCGTAGCCTTTATCGGCATTTTCAGCGCGTTGATGGCACTGCAATTCGAGCGCAGCCGTGAACTGGCGATCTTGCGTGCGAGCGGCGTGACGCCCGGCGAGATCGGCTATATCGTGCTGCTGCAAACCGGATTCATGGGGTTTTGCGCCGGCGCTCTGGCGATGCCACTGGGCTTGCTGGTCGCCCTGGCTCTGGTCAGGGTCATCAATCTGCGATCGTTCGGCTGGAGCATGGAGCTGATCGTTTCCCGCCCCTTGGTGCTGGAGGCCATCGTTCTGGCTATGATCGCGGCACTACTGGCTGGGCTATACCCGGCTTGGCGGGCGGCCCGGGTTTCCCCAGCCGCCGCCTTGCGCGAGGAATGAAAACGCGTGGAATCCAAACAGCAACGCACCCATGCGGTCCGCCGGTTTCAATCCGCGTATCCTAAGGAATAAGGGAGCGCTCGAAAATTTCCCCCGAGCGATCGGTAGCCCGAGAACGTTCCGCGTTCTTTGAGCGCCGCGCCATGACGGCAAACATATGCCAATGCTTCGCGCCGGAGAAGGACTTTCCATCATATTCGACTTCGCGGAAGCATTCGATATCGAAATGCCGAAGTAAGCTCCGCACGTCTGCTTCGGTGTGAACCGTCAGAGTGGGGTCCGCGGCCCAAGAATCGCGTGGCCCGAAAAATTGGCCGGCAAAGAATCTGCCCTCGGCGAGGGACCGCTCTATCTCCGACCAAAACGGCTCGAAGTGGCGTGGTCGGCAAAACGGAAGACTAAAACCGGCGTACACGAAATCGGCGGCGGGAAGAGCAACTTCCTCAAAGGCCATGACCCGTGCTTCGAGACTATCACGGTGTTGGCAGGGAATTTTTCGCCAAAGTTCCTGGATTGCACCAATTTCTTTATCGATCGCCAGCACTCGCCAGCCGCGAGCAAGCAGGGCGAGCGTCTCGGCTCCAGCGCCGCAGCCAAGGTCGATGGCGAAACGTGGCTGAATCCCGTTGAATTTCTTCTCAATCTGGTCGAGGGCTGCCAGAAATAAAGGCCTCGGCTCTCGCGCCGCCGAGGCCTGGTAATACCTTTGCCACCGCGACATGCCTTCATGTCGATGGGCGGCCGTTTTACCCGCCGCCTGTCCTGGAAGAATCGACCTGCAATCATCCTTCACGGAACGCCGCACCTTGAATTCTCGCCTTGATGCAATCCGGCGCAAGGCTCCAAGCCTGTGTCAGCAGCAGTGGAAGCTCCGCCAAATCCGTTTTCTGGCAAAGTCCAAAGAAATCCCGCGCCGATCAATTTGGCGACGAATCGAATTTTTTGCTCTGGCGCCATGCGCCCGGGAAGTTCGCCTGGCGTGAACTCGCTGCGCTCCTGAACGGCTTCGACCATCGGTTCATAGCTGCTTGGGAAGACGAACGTTTGGCCTAGGTACTTTACCTTTATACTGTTGCGCCGGCGTACCGTGTCCAGTACCGCGCCGGCTTCGCGCTTGGCTATGCGTGACCCAGGCGCGAGGTCATGGCCTGCCAGAATGGCGCTCAGGTGATCGTGGACCGAGAACATACTCGCTTCCCGCTTTCGCCTCAGCGCGCTGGCGTAAACTTGGCTAGCCACATCGGGCCTGTCGATAAAGTCCGACGCCACATCCCTTAACTGCTTCATTCTCTGCTCTGCGGGCATGCCTAGGAAGTTCCGAGGCACGGACTCGCGCAGGGATACCGTTTGGTGGCCAACCCGCCTGAGTAGATCAGTAAGATAATCCAGCCATAGATAAGGATGTATTCCCAGAGTGAGGTGCAGAGAAACGGTATCCATTGTCCTGGCTTCGTGGAAGTAACCCCTCGGAAGGTACAGCACGTCGCCAGCATTAAGTATGACTTCCGCTATGAGCGAACCCTTTTCGACCGAACCGATGCCAAACGCCTGGGATTTCAGCGGAAGCGCGAGCGGGCTGGCGTATATCGACCAACGCTTGGCTCCGTGTAGCTGCAGGACAAAAATGTCATGGCTATCGTAGTGGACGGAAAATCCTCGCGACTGTCGATTGGTGAGAAAGACATTGGTGACAACGGTCGCGGCTAAGTGTTTCTCCAGTGCTTGTTTCAGTACTTGCAGGGGATGCCATTTATGGCTCAGTTGCGAAAATACGAGCGTCGCTCCCTGCGCGAATAAGCCCAACAAGCGCGCCGTATTGACGTAATCTGGCGCCGTTCTCTCCATGACCCGCATGGGTGCTTCCGCTACATAGGCTGACGAAGGAATAATCTCGCCATCACGGGCTGCCTTGCACTCATCCACCCGAAACAACAGCTCCGATAGCATGCGGTTCAATGAATTCAACGTCAGCAGATCGCGAAAATAGCCGCCCTGTCGTTGTCGCCTTATATGCAGCGGCTGTTTTTCCCAATAGGTCGCGAAGAAGACGTCTTCCGCGTAGGGCGCCAAGATGCCTTGCAAGTCCATGGAGATGCCTCTGTCAGCGACCCGGCATCATTGTCGCCTGGCCTTCCGCGCTCGCGAAGGGCGACGCGAGCCACTCGTTCAAATCATCGATTTCCCAGTCGAGCCTCGCCATGAGGCGCACTGCGAGTGGCCAGTACTGCACACGGCCTTGTTCGAAGGGTCCGTAATTCAATACATATGAACTCAGGATGGGTACGCCTGATTGGAGGTCGAGCTTGCGGGTCTTGGCAGCCGGATCAGTATATTCAGCATAATCATTTGACGAGTGATGCAGGAAGATTCCGCCGTGGAGCTTGGCGCAAAGGCGGCCGTACTCCGCGGTCTCCAGGATCCAGTAATGCCAGACCTCGTCGAGATCTTTTGCAACGGGAAGATCGCCGTTGCAATGCACGGCCATATTGAGGTATTTCAAGAGTTCCTCAACCCTGACATCGATGTCCTTATAAGATAAGGGCGCGAGCTTCTTATAGAAGTAATATTTCATTTGAGGACTTAGAAAAGCCTCGTGCAGTTGTTCGTTCGTAATCATGGTCGTCTGCTGTTACCAGGCGGGGCATGGATCTTCCGGCCTCATCGTTAGCGCCCGTTGTTTGAATGTATCATCCGGCGGCCTCGTATGCGAGCGGAGCACAAACATGAATGCATCGTGTTCGAGGATCCCTCACTCGATCATGCCTGTAACGCCATCACAGTGGGTGAGCGGAACAGCAATTGACGCAGGCGCAGTCCGAGGAGGAGGGTAGCGTCCTTAGCTTCAACGGCGTCGGAACTTGGCCACCGGCGACCTGGTTCATCTCTTCCTGCGTGAGTTCGAACAGGCTTAATAGCTCAGCGCTCTGCTCTGACGTGACAAACATCGTCGGCAGGACGCCGGGTGTAATGCTTATCTCTTGGCTCGAGAATTGTTTCGTTGCCATGGTTGTACGCTCCATAAAGTCCGGTTAACGGAACAGAGGGATTTCTTGATTGACCGCGTCGCTAAGCTCCGGGTAGAAACCGCGGCCCTAAATGCCAGCGCGCAATCAAGGCATGCGAATGTAAGCGGCGCTGGCAACGGGATACAGGGTGCGCTTTATGACATCACGCAGCAGCAGTAGTTTTCACCAAATAATTGTGACCGATGCCATTGCGAAGCAAAGGGCGATCCTGTTTGGCGGCATGCGAGAGATTCGTGCATGGAGCGCGATCGTCGCTCCGGATTAAAGGCGCTGAAAGCGATGTCGGAGGACTCTTGTGGCATCGTGCGAGGCGCGAACTGCCATGGATCGGTTAGCCACTGGCATATTTTGCAGCTATCGCATTTCCTAGGTGGGCAGCTTGATCGGTCATCTTATGGCATCCACTTTCCCGTTCTCCAAGGTTCCAGGAGAGACCCAGACAGTCTTGCTTAGCGCGGCGGCCATGTTCCGCTGGCGCGGTCATCTCTCCGATTAAGCACGTGAAAGATGGTCACTGCCCGGTCCTTGCCTTTTAACTGCGCCTGCCCGATTGGCTCCACCTGAAACTGGTCGTCGAGTAGAGACAACGTAGCATCGCCAATGAAGATGCGGCACGGCTGATTCAGGAAATCAGGGGCAAAGTAGGCCTTGTCAAAGCTCTCCAGGCGGGAGGCGATGTTGGCGGTGTCACCATGGATGTTGTACTCCATACGCTCGCGATCGCCCACACTACCTGTCACCACGGGTCCTGTGTAAATTCCGATCCGTACGCCGATGGCAGGCCACTGTCGTTTCTGCCAGTGCGCGTTGAGCCGGACGAGCTCCTGCTGCATGGCGAGCGCGCACTCGACGGCGTTGACCGCATCCTGGCGTATCTCGACCTCGGTATGGCGGCATACGGGCACGCCGAATACGGCCATGATGGCGTCCCCGATGAACCGGATCACCACCCCGCCATGAGCATGAACCAGAGGGGTAATGCTCTCCAGGTACTCGTTGAGCCATGCGATCAGTACCTCCGGTTCCAGTTTTTCCGCGATCGGGGTGAACCCCTGCACGTCGGTGAACATTACGGTCGCAGTCATTTTCTGAGGCCGTGGCCGGCCCGAGGCGAGGAATTGATCCCGGTGCCGCCAGATTTCCTCCGCGATTTCAGGCGCGACGTGACGCGCAAACAGATTCATGAGCAGGGCGCGCTGCCGCCTTTCCTGGCTCATCCAATAAGCCATTGAGAGCGAGGCAGAGACCGCCCATGCCAGGCCTGGAGCGATCAGAAGCATCCACCAACTCCTGATGAAGGCGATATAGACGATGGAGCTCAGTACCAAGAGGCCGCCGGCCAGGACCATGGCAAAACCCAAAGGTGAGCGGCCCGCTCGCCCAAGTACGCTTCCCAGAATGCTCCAGACCAGGACCCACGCCGCCTCTTGCCATTTGCTCAAAACGGCTATCGGAACGTAATCATCGAGCGCCATGCGTAGCAGTTCGCTCGTGATCAGGGCATGCAGCACAACTCCCGGCACTTCCTGGTCGGAGTGGAGACCGCGACTGAGCGGGGTGTAGAAAAAATCCTTGACGCTTTCCGCCGAGACGCCGATCAACACGACTTTGTCTTTGATGGCGCCGATATCGGCCTTCATGAAAAGAATCTGGCTCAGCGTAGAGCGCGGGAATGCCTCGGGCGGCTCGCGAAAATCCAGCAGAAACTGATAACCCCGGGCATCGGCGTCCACGTAGCCGCCATCGTTCGCTTCAAAGGGCGGGATGGTAGTCGAGCCGAGCCGAAGATGCGATGAATCAGCCGCATCTGGCTGTGGCCGAATTCCCTCCGCCTGTAGGTACAGCAATGCCAGGCGCAAGGCAAACGAATAGGCGGTCGTTCCCGCCTGATCGAGAAACAGGAGCGCCCGGCGAACGGTACCGCCCGGGTCTACCAGGACATCGCTGAAGCCCACCTGCTCCGTATCCTTAAGGACCGGCGGCGCCGGTATACCGGATTCTCCGCCGTCGCCAAACTTGGTCACGGTGATGATATTGGGGTATCTCGCGAGAACGGCGTTCAGTTCTTCCCGGCCCGGAGGCACCGGAATGTCCCGATAAATATCGAGACCGATGGCCCGCGGCTGTTGGACAGCCAGCTGCGCCAACGCCTGCGCCAGGGCGTGATCCGAGATGGGCCATTGGCCCAAATCGCGAATATCGCGCTCACTGATGGTAACCAGCGCAATCCGCTGCATCGGGGGTGACGAGGCGGGCCTCAGCCGGATCAGCCAGTCATAGGCCTCAAGCTCCAGGGCCTGGAGATAGCCGGCACGCGAGAGCATCAGGATGCCAAGAAATACCACTGCGGCGACGGTGATACAGGCGATGAACGGAGAATCCAAATACCTGCGCGCCGCGTTCATAAGCCGCGAATATCAGAAAGCCGAGGCAGCAATCTTCTTCAGCGCCTTCTCCTGAAGAATGACAATTCGCTTCTGACCTAGCGCTACCAACCCATCCACTTCCCAAGCCCGCAACTGCTTGTTGACGCTTTCCCTCGTGGCCCCAATCAGGTTTCCCAATTCCCGCTGCGACAGCTTGAGATCGATTCGCCAGCCTTCCGGGGCTTTCACCCCGATACTTTCGGCCATTTTGATCACTACGCGGGCCAAGCGGACAGGAATGGAGAGCAGTCCCACAGCCTCGACGATCTCGCTGGTATCGCGCAGCTTCCGGCACAATACGTCCAGCAATTGAATCGCCACGTCCGGATGCCGTTCGATCACCTGTTTGAGAAGCGGGATGAAATCTCGCCTCCGAATGGTGAGGAGGACACACTCTCCGTCCGCTGTCGCGTTAGCGGAGCGCTCCTTGCCGTCGATGAGGGCGATCTCGCCGAAGATGTCACCCGGTCCGATCATGTTGAAGATGATCTCCCTGCCATCCGGTGTGCAGGTGGTGATCCTGACTTGGCCTTCCAGCACCAGCATCATGCTGGATCCCGGCTCGCCTTTCTGAAAAATGATCTGGCCATCGGAAAATCGGCGTTCGACCGCCAGAGCGAGAAGCCGTTCGAGCCCTTCGGGCGGGAGTTGACTGAAAAGGAAATGGCGCGCAAGCGCCGTGCGCTTGTTGAGCCTATTTTCCACGTCCCTGTTTCCTGTCATAGGCCGCGGCCTCGGATAATTCCACCTGCTCCAACAGGGATGCCCGCTGGCCCCGCAAAGAGGGATCACTCGGTCTGGATTCGATCAGCTCGGAGATGGCTGCGATCGCGTCGTACCATAACCCCTCATCCGCATAGATGAAAGCGCGGTTCTGCTGACTTGCCTGCGCCAATCGGGCATCCAGCGAGCTTGAAGGCTCGATGCGTTGAACCATCCCGCTGGCGACAATGTCATTGGAGCGTTGCCCAGGATCGGGGACGATTGCCACAGACCACCGATAGTTCACAACCGGCTCGAGTTTGACGCCGTAATCCGCGAGGCGAAAGCGGTGTATCCCCGACTGAATGGGCGGATCGAGGTTGATCTCCAGAAGCGGGCGAACGGCCTGGTCATCCCGCTCATCGATGAGGGTCGCTTCCACGTGGGTGGTGACTGGCTGGGACAGATACCAGTAAAGACTGGGTTGCGCTTGAAGGGTCAAGCCCGTGTGCGGGGGAGCCAACACCTCGAGGCTAAGGTCGCCCTGCGCGTCTCCCCGGCTACTGCCGCTGACCCGGACGAGCGGCGCGCCACGCACGGGCGGTTTGTATTTTGGCGCGCCGCTCGCGATAGCGGTTTGCAGCGTTTGAGTAACCGATTTTGAGTCCTGCGGCGGATGCTTTTTCGTGTCTTCCGCCGCTGTGGCAACAATCGACGCCGACAGGATCAATCCCGCCAGTAAAACATTGAAGGCAATGCGTCTAGCAGTCATGTTTCACCCGCTCATGGAAACCCCTTATAACCAATTTCCGATCAACAAAAAAGGCGACCAATAGCCGGGATGCCAGTATCGCTGATCGTTCAATAACGTTAGCTGAGCCCGCTGCAGCGCCCTTGCCTTGGACACGGACGGCTCCTTGAGCTGGCGATAGAAGTCGCCGATCAGGAGCGCGGTCGCTTGATCGTTGATCAGCCATAGGGTGGCCAGGGCGCTGCGAGCGCCTGCCTTGACGGCGACTCCCGCGAGCCCCAGGGCGGCCCGGTCATCTCCCGCAGCCGTCTGACAAGCGCTCAAGGTAAGCAGTTCCACCGGCTGATCGCGAAACTGGCTAAGTCCCATGAACTGTTCCAGGCGATCCATGCTCAACTTGCGATCAAAGGCCAGCACGAAGGTCTTGCGGGGATCGGCCGAGAATTGTCCGTGCGAGGCGAAGTGAACGATGGAATAAGGCGTTTGGGCTAACTCCTTTTTCACTCTGGGAATCAGGAATTCCCGGTTCTCAAGGAGCTTGCCGCCGTAGAACTGTTGAATGGCTTCGAGCTCCACCGACACGTAGGGCAGGGCCGAAAACCCTTGTACCGGCTCGGTCAAACCATTCAACAATACCTGGACCTCTTCCCGCTTGAAGGGGCGAAGGTCCGTGAGCGTCAAACCGGGGGTGGTGGCAAGGGCATATAGGCTGATCAGAAAGCGCTTGCCGTCATGTAACGCCGCCATGGGAATGGTGCGCAATGCGCCCGCGGGCACCATGACCAAGGTATGGATCTGTTGGCGGGTAAGCTCGGCTTTCATCGGCCCGATCAGCCATTGATAAAGCCTTTGGGCGTGCGGCAGGAACTCGCGGGTCGTGCGTTTTTCCAACAAGCGGCGGAAAAGTCGCACCTCTTGGGTCAGGCGCTCTGCCCCTACGGGTAAGGCAAAACGTTTGATGCCGCCTGAAAGGCTCAGCAGGAGCTCAGTGCGGTCAGGGAGGAGAATGGGATAGATGACCGCGGTGCCTGAAGGCGGTCGATCGATGCGGGCGATCCGCGCCTGCAAGGCGCTCACGCATTCATCCTGGAAATAGTCCTGCAGCTCGGCCGCTTTCAACAGCTCCACCGTCTCTTGCGCCTCGTGAAGATAGGCTTGTTCCTGATTCGGCCGGCCGGTGGAATATTGCAGCAGAAGATCGGCGAGTTCCAGATATACCGCGCCCACTGCTTCGCGAAACGCGACTGGGCTGCTTCTAAAGGCCAAAGACAGATCCTGGCGGATGAATTGGAGAGTGTGGACCGCCTGCCGGTAGGCCGCGATCGCACCGGCCACATCGCCCTGCGCTTTGAGTAGCCGTCCGGTTTGCCACTGCCAGAGATAAAGGCTCTCCGGCGCTTGAATCTCCTGGGCTGCAAACGCCGCCCGGCGGGTCAGGTCCAGCGCCTCTGCGTTCCGTCGCTCGTCCTCGTAGATCTGGCCGAGATACCCCAGAGCATAGGAAGTGGCGCGGGTATCACCCAAATCCTCCGCAATGTCCGCCGCTTCCTTGAAGGCCTGATAGGCCCACAGTCGCCAACGGGTAGGAGAGGCCGGCACGCGGGTGTGAAGGCGGCGGGCCAGTTGGCCCAGATCAACCAGCGCATACGCCTTGAAGTGAGAAGGAGTGGCGTTGCCCAGTGCCGCTTTGGCCGCCTCCAGCAGCGCCCCGGTTTTCGCAGAGTCGCCGGTCTGGAGGGAGACCCTGGCCTCATTGCTGAGCGCCTTCGTAGCCAGCGGGTGATTTCCGGTCTGCTGAGCCAGATGCAGGCTTTCCCCAAAGGCTACTTGGGCCTCCGGGTAGCGCTGCTCAGCGCTCCAGAGCGTTCCCTGAGTATTCAGAATGGCTGCCGTGACGGCCGTATTTCCGGTTTTCCGGGCCTTCGCAAGCCCCCGGTCGAGATAATCTTTGGCCTGGTCTATCGCTCCACCAAGAAAATACGCATTGCCGAGGCTCCCCAGGATAGCTGCCATCCGGGCCTGATCGCCCGTTTGCTCGGCCAGTTTGAGCGCTCGTTGCAGGCTATTCAGGGCTTCCGGATGTCTACCCAGGGCTTGGTAGGCTTCCGCCAATCGGTCCAGCCCATCGCTTTGCTCGGCGGGTTTGCCCGCCGCTTCGTAAAGCCGGACAGCCTCGGCCCAGGCTCGCACCGCCTGCTCAAAGTCGCCGTGCTGGAAGGACTGTAGACCTTGACTCATTGCTTGGTTGGACTGTCGGGCTACCGACGAGTAGTTAGTAGCAGCCAAGGCAGGGAATACGGCCAAGAGCCAGCCGCCAGTGCACACAAAAAAGATTCCTAACCCCATCAAGGATGAACGTGAAGGGAGAAACTGTGACGGCCTATTCATGCCTTCACCCATTGGGGATTGAACCCTTGCCAATAGTGCCCTGAGAAGTTCAGGGCATATTTAAGGAAACTCTGATCAAGTCCCCTCGTCCTCAGGGAGGGTTATGGGGACAATATAAAAAGATCGCTCATCCCCACTCTCTTCTCTAATGGCAAAGGAGAGAAAGTACTTTCTCAGAGTTTTCCTAAACTACCGGAATATGGGATCGGAGTGTAACTCTGACCTGTTTCCGTTAGCTAGAGGATTATTAGAGTACGGCGTAGTTCCAGAACGGCTTGTCCGCTTCCCCGCGTCCTTGACCACCGCGATGAGAGGAGGCCTGTACGCCGATTCTGGAACTGCAACCAATGAGATGTAGGGCGTGTTCAGAACGCCTTCTAGGTACTAAGTTGATGATCAAATACAGTGATGTTTCGAAGCACGGAAGCCGACTGGGACGCCAGTCTTCCAGGTAATGCCGGCCAAGCCCTCCTCAGTTTGAGTCATGATATAGCCATCGAAGCGCTGATCATCATCAAGCCTGGCCGGCGTACGTGCGAAATCCACCCAAAAGACGAGCCGGTGTCGATAGTCCCAGGACGCCGTAAATCCCGGGATATATCCCGGGCCTGTGCGCCCTTCCACCACGTCTTGCTGATTGCTTGGCCGCGGGTTTGTCTTCGTTGCAGTGGTATCGAAACGAATATCGTAGCGGCCACGAGATGAGCTCACATAGGAAGTTTTCGAGCTCGATGACGGATAAAAATACATGTCGTAGCGCTCACCGCTGATGTGCATCACGTAATGTTCCTGCTTGCTACCTATGGAACAAAGGTAATCGGATGACGTGATCGCGGCCTGTGCTTGCGGACTTAAGAATACGGCTGCCACGATCGACAGTGGGCCTAGCCAAATCTTGGCCTTGGAAGCGGTTTTCAATAGCTTTGAGTTCATGGTAGTGCCTCTATCTATATATAAATGCTGGTTAATGGATTCGTACGGTGCTTGCAGATTGCTATCCATATCGAATTCGCAGGCGCAATTTCTAGCAAAACGTCTAAGCGTTCACGCGAAACTGATTTTGTAAGAGGTGCCAAAGCCGTGCATGAGTTTGATGACTTCCTCACGGACCTGCTCCTTGGCCCAGGTTTCGAAGCGACGCCACTGGTATTTGGCGTGCTT
>CADDZF010000033.1 GCA_902812445.1 Methylococcaceae bacterium
GCTAAAGTGTTGCGGCTGCGCCGTTGGGCCCGATTACGTGCCGCCACAGGCGCCGCAGCCGCAACACTTTAGCAACGCGGCTCAGCCGGGGGTGTCGAGCGATGCCACCGAAGTGCTCTGGTGGCGCGGCTTTCACGATGCCGAGCTGAGCCGCCTGGTGGAACAGGCGATGGCGCATAATCTCGATCTGCGCATCGCCGCGGCCAATCTGCGCGAGGCGCGCGCGCTGCGTTTACAGGCGGAGTTCGACCTGTTTCCGACCGTGACGGCGAGCGCGTCGCACACCGACAACAAGCGCAGCACGGCGCAGTTCCGCGGCTTCACCGCGAACCGCAAGACGGCGTATTTCACGACCGGCTTCGACGCTACCTGGGAGCTCGATTTCTTCGGTCGCGTGCGCCGCAATATCGAAGCCAGCACGGCGGAGCTCGAAGCGGCCGAGGCAAACCGGCACGATGCCATCGTCAGCGTGGCCGCCGAAATCGCCCGCAACTATTTTGAACTCAGGGGCACCCAGCACCGGCTCGCCGTGGCGCGCAAGAATGCCGACAATCAGCGCGCCACTGTCGATCTCACCGCGCTCCTGCTGGAAGCCGGGCGCGGCACCGAACTCGATACTTCGCGGGCGCGCGAGCAATTGAATACCACGCTCGCCAGCATCCCGCCACTTGAGGCCGCCGTGCGCCGGGCGATGTACCGGCTCAGCGTGCTGACGGGCCAGCCGCCAGCGGCCCTGGTGAGGACGCTAGAAGCACCCAAAGCGTTGCCGAGCGCGCCGAAGCTGGTGAGCATCGGCACGCCGGAGGCACTGCTGCGACGGCGGCCCGACATCCGCATCGCCGAGCGCAGCCTGGCCGCCTCGACGGCCCAGATCGGCATCGCCGTGGCGGATCTTTTTCCACGCGTCACCTTCAACGGCAACGTGGCGCTGCAGGCCCGCACGCTGAGCAGCCTGGGCGCTCCCGGCAGCGACACCTATTCCTTCGGCCCCTCGATCCGCTGGGCCGCTTTCGACATTGGGCGCGTGCGGGCGCGGGTGCGTGCCGCCGACGCGCGTGCCGAGGCCGATCTGGCCCGCTATGAGCAGAGCGTCCTGAATTCCCTCGAAGAGACCGAAAATGCCTTGTCCGATTTCGGTCGCCAGCAGGCGAGGCGCGACTTTTTGCGCGCCGCGGCGGCAGACAGCGAAAAAGCCGCCGCCCTGGCGCGGCTGCGCTACGAGGACGGCATCAGCGATTTTCTCACCGTACTCGACGCCGAACGTCGCCTGCTGGAAGCCCAGGATCAACTGGCGCAGAGCGAAACGACCACAGCAACAGCCTTGGCCGCGGTGTACAAGGCGCTGGGCGGCGGCTGGGAGGATGCGGCGGCATCTTTCGCCGAGCCTCCGCTGAGCGGAAGCGCCATCCCGGCAGGTGCCGCAGAGCGCTAGGTCGGCGCGGCGGCGTGTAGATAGGAGCGCTCCGCGGCGATAGGGAATTTGGGCTCGCAGCGGATTGGCCGTGAAATGCGGATTCGAGACAAAATTGATTTGCCAGGAAGAATACCCACCAGGCTCAAATGAATGAGCATTAATCGGGTGTATCTGGACTGCGTCGGGTAGCTTTTCAACGGGCGCTTTCCCTCGAGCGCGCGGCGGCCTATCATAGCGCACCACTCCAATCCCCTTATCGGGAGGCGCGTCATGAACCATCCCATCAGCATTCTCGGCATCGCCGGCAGTCTCAGGCAAGGTTCGTACAATCGTCTGGCTTTGAAGGCAGCTCGGCAACTGACACCGCAGGACGCCCGGCTGGAGCCGTTCGAGCTGGACGGCATTCCGGGCTTCAATCAGGACGAAGAGCAGAATCCGCCGGCGAAGATCGTCGAACTGAAGGCCCGCGTGCGCGCCGCCGACGCGATCCTGTTCGTCACGCCGGAGTATAATTATTCGGTTCCCGGTGTCTTGAAAAACGCCATCGACTGGGCTTCCAGACCTTACGGCGACAGCGCCTGGAGCGGCAAGCCGGTCGCCGTCATGGGAGCCTCCATCGGCATGACCGGCACGGCGCGGGCGCAGTATCACCTGCGCCAGTGTTTCGTCTTCCTCAATATGTACCCACTGAACCAGCCCGAGGTCATGATAGCAAATGCCGCCGAGCGCTTCACCGAACACGGCGAGCTCACGGACGAGAACACCAGAGATCATATCCGCCGCCTGCTGGAAGCGCTGGTCGCATGGACGCGGCGCCTCGGCAGCGGCAAGGCGTAGCCGCCCGGGCGCGGCGCGCCGCTTCTGCCTTATCGTTCGCTTGACAGGCCGGGATTCCAGAACGACACTGCCGATGCACGCACAGTACGGACTCTGGACTGGTCCATGAGCGAGAGCAACTAGCGCGGCAACACCGGGTATGCAGACAGAAGATCGGCAGAAACCATCCGATGCGGACTCGCAGCCGCCTGAAGAGGGCGTCGCTGCGCCCGATGCTGGGGTCACGGATGAGGGCGAGCCGCGCCCTGCCGCGGTGGAAACTCCCACCTGTTTCCCCATCGTCGCGCTCGGCGCCTCCGCCGGAGGACTCGACGCGCTAAAGCGGTTCTTCCGCGCCATGCCGGCTGACAGCGGTCTCGGCTTCGTGGTGATCATCCACCTCGATCCGGCGCATATCAGTCATTTGCCCGAACTGCTGGCCCAGCACACGGCGATGCCGGTGCAGCCGGCACAGGAAGCCACCCGCATCGAACCCAACCAGGTCTACGTGATCCCGCCCGATACCTTGCTGAGCCTCGAAGGCGGATGTCTGCGCCTGACCAAGGCGGTGGCACGGCCGACCATCCCCATGCCCATCGACCAGTTCTTCCGCTCGCTCGGCGAGGATCAGCGGGAATGCGCCATCGGCATCGTTCTGACCGGCAACGATTCGGACGGATCGCTCGGTTTGAAGACAATCAAGGCCGAGGGCGGGCTGGTGATCGCCCAAGAGCCGACGACCGCGGCTTACGACGGCATGCCGCGTAGCGCGATCGCCACGCGGCTGGTGGATTACGTGCTGCCGGTGGAGCAGATGCCCGAGGCCCTGCTCCAGTATATTCAGCACGCCCGGTTGCACGATGCATCCAGCCGGGATCCTGCAACGGTGGAAGAGGACAAGTTGGCCGACATACTCGCCGTATTGCGCGTGCGGGCGGGCCATGACTTTCGCTGTTACCGCAAAGCCATGCTGCTGCGGCGCATTCGGCGCCGCATGGGGCTCTGCCATCACGACCAACTCGATGAGTATTGCCGGTATTTGCAGGCGACGCCGGACGAGGTCAATGCCCTGGCCAAGGACCTGCTGATCGGCGTGACGGAGTTCTTTCGCGAGCCGGAAGCCTGGCAAGCGCTGACCGAGCAGGTCCTCCGGCCGCTGGTCGCGGCCAAGCAGCCCGACCAAAGCATTCGCGCCTGGGTGCCCGGTTGCGCCACCGGTGAGGAGGCCTACAGCCTCGGCATGCTGCTGCTCGATCAGGAAACCGTCCAGCGGCGGCGCGGCAAGGTGCAGATCTTCGCCACGGATATCAACAAGGAAGCCCTCGAATACGCCCGCGCCGGCAGTTATCCGAACAACATCGCCGATACCGTGACGGCAGAATATCTCGAGCGCTTTTTTCATCGCGCGGAAAGCGCCTACCAGGTCAATAAGGAACTGCGCGAAGCGGTCTTGTTCGCACCGCAGAACCTCATCAGCGATTCGCCGTTTTCCCACATGGATATCGTTTGCTGCCGCAATCTGCTGATTTACATGGAGCCGGAATTGCAGCGGAAAATCATCCAGTTGTTCCATTTCGCCCTCAACCCGGGCGGTTATCTGTTCTTGGGCAAGTCCGAAAGCGTCGGCCAAAATACCGACCTGTTCGAGCCGGTGTCCCAGAAATGGCGCATTTACCGACGCAAGGATACATCGCGCCAGTTCGCCCTGGACTTTCCCTTGCTGTGGGAGTCGCTACCGGACGAGACTCCGCCCGGTCGTCGGCGGAGAGCGCCCCACAATGAAAGCTACCGTGAACTGATCCAGCGCCTGTTATTGGAACGCTATGCGCCCGCCGCGGTGCTGATCAATCGCGATTACCGGGTACTCTATTTCTACGGTCGCATCCAGGACTATCTGTCGCTTTCGGTCGGGGAGCCGACTTGTGACCTGCTCGCCCTGGCGCATGGGGAATTGCGCCTCAAGCTCAGGGCGGTCCTGCACCAGGCGATCCAGGAAAGCAAAACGACGGTGGCCGATATCCGGCTCACCCGTGGCGAGCAAACGGTGCAGGAGCGGGTGAGCGTTGCGCCGCTGCAGGAGGTGGAAGATGCGGACCTGCTGCTGGTCACCTTCGCGCCGGCGCCCGCGCCGCCGATAGTGAACGAAGAACACCGCGACATGGAGGAATTCGCTGCGATACGTCAGCTCGAAGCAGAACTGAACGCTAGCAAGCGGGAGCTCCAGGGCGTGATCGAGGATCTGGAAGGCGCCAACGAGGAGCTGAAGCTTAGCAACGAAGAAATCATGTCGATGAACGAAGAGCTGCAGTCCACCAACGAGGAACTGGAGACCTCGAAGGAGGAGCTGCAGTCGCTCAACGAGGAGTTGAGTACCGTCAACAACATGCTCGAGAACAAAGTCGAGGAGCTCGCGCGCGCCAACAACGACCTCAACAACCTGTTGAGCAGCACCCATATCGCCACCGTGTTCCTGGATCGCCAATTCCGCATCAAACGCTACACCGATGCCGTCACGCGCTTGTTCAATCTGATCCCTGCAGATGTGGGTCGGCCGATTACCGACATCGCCAGTCAAATCGCCGACCAGTCCCTCCACGCCGACGCGCGCCAGGTGCTCGATACGCTCGCTCCGGTTGAGAAGGAAGTCCAGGGCGGGCGCAACGACTGGTATCTGAGACGCATACTGCCCTATCGCACGCAGGAGGACCACATCGATGGCGTGGTCATCACTTTCATCGACATCACGGCGTTCAAGCGGGCGGAGCAAGACACGCGGCGGCTCGCAGCAGTCGTGCGAGACTCCAACGATGCGATCGTCCTGTGCGATCTGGACGGCCGCGTCATCGCCTGGAACCGGGGCGCCGAAGCGATCTATGGCTACTCGGAAAGCGAGGCGCTCGAGCTCAACAAGGCCGCGCTGGTTCCCCAGAGCGCGCCCGCCGAACTGGAGGATTTCCTGGCGCGCATCCGCAGCGGCGAGACAGCCGGCGCCTTCGAGACCCAACGCCTCACCAAAAACGGCGCCATCATCGACATCTGGCTGACGTTCTCGGTCTTGCCGGACGGGACCGGGAGACCCGCCATCATCGCCTCTACCGAGCGGGACATCACCGAGCGCAAACGCATCGAAAAGACCTTGCGGGAGCAGGCCGCTCAATTGCGCGCCGCGGACCGCCGCAAGGATGATTTCCTGGCGATGCTCGCCCATGAGCTGCGGAATCCGCTCGCGCCCATCCGCAACGCCGTGGAGGTACTGCGGCATGCCGATCCGGCGAAAAAGCTCGAGCTCGAGCGGGCGCGCGACCTCATCGACCGCCAGGTAATGTACCTGACCCGGCTGGTGAACGATTTGCTCGATGTCTCGCGGGTCATCCGGGGCAAGGTGCAACTCAACAAAGAGATCATCGAACTCAGCGCCATCGTCGACCAGGCCCTCGAGTTCAGCCAGGCGCTGATCGACGAGCGTCACCACCGGCTGTCGGTCTCACTGCCGCCCCAGCCGGTCTATCTGGAAGGCGATCTATTGCGGCTCGCCCAGGCGTTATCCAACGTGCTCAACAACGCGGCCAAGTACACCGAGGAAGGCGGGCAGATCTGGCTGACGGCCGAGCACACCGGAGAGGAGGTCACCATCAAGGTGCGTGATACCGGGGTCGGCATGCCGGCCAACCTGTTGACTCAGGCGTTCGGCCTGTTCAAGCAGGCGGAGCGTCCGCTCGACCGGTCTCAAGGCGGCTTGGGAATCGGCCTGGCGCTGGTACGCAAGCTGGTCGAGCTACACGGCGGCACGGTGGAAGCCTTTAGTGCTGGGTCGGGTCAGGGGAGCGAGTTCGTCATCTGCCTGCCGGCTCGCGCCAAAGCGCAGCCAGACGCCGGGCAACAAAATGAACCCCAACTCACGGCAGCGCCGGCAAACAGCCATCGCATCCTCGTCGTGGACGATAACGCCGATGTGGCCGAGAGCTTGGCCATGCTGCTCCAACTCAACGGCCACGAAGTGCGTATTGCATCGGACGGACCGGCCGCACTCGAAGCGGCCCGCGCGTTCAAGCCCCGGTACGTCCTGCTCGACATCGGGTTGCCCGGCATGAGCGGCTACGAAGTGGCGGGGCGCCTGCGCCAACTGCCCGAGACCCAGAGGGCCGTGCTGATCGCCCTGACGGGCTATAGCCAGGAGGAAGATCGACAACGCTCGAAGGAAGCCGGCTTCGATCACCATCTGGTCAAACCGGTCAGCATGGCCGAGCTGACTGCCGTCTTGAACTCGCCGAACTGAGCCGCAAAGATTGCGGATACTGCGGGACGCAGCCGGCGGCAGAGCCACACCGGCTCAGGCGCTGACGTTGACCGCGAGCCCCAGCCGGCGGATAGCTTCGGCATAGTCTTCCAGCCACACCCGCGGCAGCGCCGCCAAACGATGCGCTTCGGGCTGCATGGACGGACGCGCCAGAGCATACAGCAACACACCCCGCAGGGGTACTCCGCGTGCCCGCAGGTCCTTGAGAAATGCCAGATAGGCCACGCAGGAGTGCGCCGCGGGCGGCTCGCCGTCGAGGGCGAACACGCAGGTCTGTAGCCATACCGGGCAGAGCTGCGCCGCCGTTTCCAGATTGCGCCGGACGCTGTCCAGCGAGAGGTTTACCTGGTTGATACGCCGAAAGTCCTGTGCGGTCGCGCCGTCCAGCTTGAACCAGATTTCACCGCCCAGGTCCTTCCAGCGCGCGATTCCCCGTTGCACGACCGGCCGGTTGATCAGGCTGCCATTGGTGATCAAGACCAGCTTGATACCGCCGATCAGTCCGAACTCCGCCGCCGTCGCGCCGATCCGCTCGATCACCCGGTCGAATTCCTTCGCGCTGGTCGGCTCGCCGTTGCCCGAAATGGCGATGTCACGGATGATACGGTGTTCTGTCTCTATCAGGCGACGCTCGAAAAAATCGCCGTGCAGAACCGCATGGAGAAACTCTCGCAGCTCACGCTGCAAAAGCACGAGATCGATCTCCGGCGCGGCGCCGCGCGCAAGACCCGGCACCTGACAATACAGACAGCGCCAGTTGCAGGCGTTGTTCGGATTCAGATTGATGCCGATCGAAAGACCTCGCGACCGGCGGGAAAGCACGGGGTAAACGTACGTCAGGCCGGCGCTGTCGCGGCTGTGATCATGCGTCGTAAGTGGTTTGGCGGTCAAAGCGGCTACTGCTCGTGATTGCGTTCATCATTACATCATTTGACCCGAAAGCTGCGCGGGCGTTGCACGGGATCAAGTCAAGGTCTCCCCGGCCAACCGGTCCATCGCTTGGCCCATCGATTGCTTGGAAGTGCGCCCTGACGCGGACCCCAAGCTTCATTATCAACGCTTGGCCGCAGTTTATTAACCCGGCCCTTAAATAGGCCGGGTTAATCCGGGTCAGGGAGCCGAAAGCGCGGCGCCAAGCCGTGTGAGCCAAGGCCGGGCGTGTACCGGCCTTAGCGATGGCCCGAAAATACCCTCCTGGTATTTCGGGCCGGAATAATCAAAAGATCACTGGAGATCGATACAATGAATCACGCCCGGAAACCTGCCCTGCGTACGCCTCTCAAAGCCGCTCTGCTTGCCGTGCTGGCTTTAGAAGCGCTCGCCGCCTTCACTCCCACGCTGGCCGAGGAAACCACGATCGGCAAATCCTATCGGCTCAAGGACAAGGCAGCCCGCAAAGCCCAGTCGCGGGCGCTTGGCCCGGCAGAACTCAGCGATGCAGACAAGCAACGCTTCCTGTCTCTGGTCAACGACGCCCGCGCACAGGGCCGTCAGTGCGGGGCCGGTTTCTACGCTGCCGTACCCCCGGTGAGCTGGAACAGCAGCCTCGAGAACGCGGCGCAGCGGCACTCGAACGACATGGCGATCCGCGATTTTTTTAGTCATACCGGCTCCGACGGCTCGACGCCGGCCGATCGCGTCAGCAACGCGGGCTACCGCTGGCGGGCCGTGGCCGAAAACATCGCCGCCGGCTACACCACCCCGGACAGCGCGGTGCAGACGTGGTTGAACAGCCCCGGACACTGCGCCAACATCATGGGTCCCGACTACCGACACCTAGGTGTCGCCAAGGCGCTCAACCTCAGTGGCCGCTATCGAATTTACTGGACACAGCTGTTCGCCGCGCCAAGATGAGGAATCGGCCAGAACATCGACGTATCGGAGAGGACGGTCGATCGTCGAGCCCACGGCTGCATCGACCGCTCCAGCGTTGCGCTGCGTATAGCCGTTCAGGGATGAAGACGCCTGCTGAGGTTGCGGCACAGGGTCCACCAAAACGGCTTGATGAGCTCATCAACCAGCTCTCGGGTCACGGCACTGACAAGATGCCTCGTGTCGATCGGGTAAGGTACCCGCACCGGATGGAATATGCGGCTGCCGCCCGGCACCCACAGGTTCGCCACGATGGCGCGCAGCGGCACGCTTTTCTTGCGCGCGCTCAGCGTGGAGGAGCGAGGACGCTTGCCGGAGCTCTCCCGCCACCAAGGCTGGTAAGGGTGGTCATGGCAAATGGAGAAGCCGAAGATCTCCGCGTAGACCGGAATTTTATATTCCAGGAATCCCAGTTCCGGCTGCGGGATCGCCGCATAGCGATCCAGAAACGCCCGCGGCAGGCAAACGATAACGAACAGGCAGCACGACGGCGCTCCGGCGAACCCGTAGCCAGCGCGCACGAAGGCCAGGAACCGATCGAACTCTTCACGTTGTGATGAACCGGGACGCGTGTGCCACCACCATGATTCGACCTCGCGCAACGGACGCCAGCCGGACAACAGCAGTTGGCCGGGCTTCAGGGCGTGAAACAGATCGTGCAGCCGCCCGAACAGCAGCATGTCCCACTGGGCGATGAAAATCGTATCCCACTCGAGCAGGCAGCCGCGATCCCGATACCACTGCGCGATCAGGAGATCGCCGTTGCGCCATTTCCATTCACCCGGTTTCTCCTGATCGAAGCTATAAAAATCATCCAGATAGCGTTGCAGGCTGCGCTGAAATGCCGTGGCCTGATCCGGATCGCCGCCGTAAAGCCCGTATATTTCGGCCGCAGGGTTGTATTTATGAAGGAGTTGCAAGCGGTTTTCGCAAAGCTTCGGCTCTTTGTAGAACCAGAACAGGATGGCAAGCTTCATTTTCTGTCGTTCTCACTAAACCCCGAAAACGCTCTCCGGCTTCTGCTGTCTGCCGCAATCCGTAAAGTGGTCGCTGGCATGAGCTTTTGCGGTTCCACCTCGGACCGCTGCCTCTAGAGGATCGCCACTCATTATACCGAGCTGGCTTCGCCGGCGTAGTCCGCAAGAGGCCGTAGGACTTTCCGTTTTGAGCGCGTAAAATTGGGCCGCGTTAAACGAGCGCGCCGAAACCCCGTATGAGCCGCGATTCCCCGATCGATCGGCAACGCTCGACGGACGGGTTCCGCGGCACAGCACCTTTAAGGCGGGCGTGATCGTTGGTGCACGGGCGTGGATCACCAGCCGTTCCGGCCGGGGTCCTGCCGCCGATGCGGGGATAATCAACCCGGAAGTACGTCATGAGCAATAGGGGAAGAATCCTGATCCACCTCGGCAGCGGCATGGGTAACATGCTTATGGCGACGCCGATGATGGTCATGCTCAGCCGGGGCGGTTACCGGATCGATCTTTGCCTGCAGGGCGAGACGCCGGGGGTCGAGAAACTGTTCGAGCGTTGGCCGCACGTGCAGACGGTTTCCCCCATACCCGAAACCTTTGTCGGCGGACGCTATCAGATCTACATTTATGGATTTGAAGTCCACGGCGAGCCGATCAAGTTCGTCAATTTCGCTGAAGCCAGTATTCTGCATCCGCTGTGGGATTGGCAGCAAAGTTATGAACTTCATTCCGAAATCGAGCTGTATACCGACTTGGCGCGCGTGATCGTGCCTGAACAGCCCGTGGTGACCCAAACCGAGTGTGCGCCATCGAGCCGGCGATTTCCTGAGATTAGCGAGAATACCTGCGTACTCGTTCCCGGCGGCGGCAAGCAGATGATCATCCGCAAGTGGCAGGGTTACGCACGTTTGGCCGAACAGCTCGAAGACGTGGCGGTGGTAGGCTTGCCCGCCGATCTCGACATGTCCAGTCGCATCCGCTTTCCCGCCTGGTGTCACCGCGTGTTCGGCGACCGTCTCGATTATCCAGGCCAAGCGTGGCGGCTGGCGCGCGGGTTTGCCGAACGCGGGGATCGACCGCTGGAACTGCCGGCGCACGTAAAAAATTATATCGGCACCCTGTCGCTGGACGATACCGCGGCCCTGCTCAAACAGGCCGGTTATGTCGTGGGCAACGACTGCGGCGTTATCCATCTGGCCGTGGCCTTGGGTAAGCCGGTGTTCGCAATCGTCGGGCCCAGCAGCGTGCGCAAGGTATTCCCCGGCTTTCTGCAGAATGTAACGACCATTCGAAAACACTACGCTTGCCAGCCTTGTCAGGAGAAACCGCACCTACGCGTATGGCGCGAAAATTTCGCCCAGCATTTCTGCCCTTATCATTTGCGCTGCATGGAAGATATCACGGTGGAAGATGTTTTGGCTCAGATTGAAAACACACTCGGTATTTCCGTTCGTCGCTCTGCTGCGATGCCCTACTCGCCAGTGGCCGGCACCTGATCAAGCGGCTTTGCGTGCACCGCAGATCGTCGAGCCTTGGTGGAGCCGAGAAAGCCCTGGAGCGGGTGATGGGAATCGAACCCACGCCTGAGGCTTGGGAAGCCGCCGTTCTGCCATTGAACTACACCCGCTTTTGCGCCAAAGTGTACGCAAAATTGCCGCACCTAATCAAGCACTCATCTGCGGCGGGAGGAGGGTATGGGCCAAGAGATCAACAGAACCGCCTTTTCACAGCAGGACTTCGAGCGTTATCGCCGGCATCTTGAAGAAGAGACGCGACTGCTGGGCGAGATGATTCGGGCCGGCCGCTGCTCCTCACGGGGTCCTGTCACCGGTTTCGAGCTGGAAGCCTGGCTCGTCGATCGGGCGATGCGACCGGCACCGGTCAACGCCGCGTTCCTCAAAAAGCTGAACGATCCGCTGGCCTCCCCGGAGCTTGCCAAATTCAATGTCGAGTTTAATACTCGGCCGGTGCTGCTGCAGCACGATGCCTTGGCTCAGCTGCACGGCGATCTTGACCGCCTCTGGCAGCACGCTTCCGGCGCTGCCGATTCGCTCGGCGTGACCTTGCTCATGATCGGCATACTGCCGACGCTGGAGGAAGACGTGCTCAATCTTGGAAACATGTCCGACTCCAATCGTTACCGGGCCCTCAACGAGCAAATCTTTTTAGCCCGCAACAAGCCGGTATCGCTCGACATCCTGGGGCATCAGCATCTCAAGCACAGCCACGGCGACGTCATGCTGGAAGCCGCTGCCACCTCGTTTCAAATACACTGGCAAGTTCCCCAGGAGGATGCGGCCGCTGTCTTCAATGCCGCTGTCGTCGCCTCCGCGCCAGTCGTCGCCGCTTGCGAGAATTCGCCTTATCTGTTCGGTGCAGACTTGTGGGGGGAGACGCGCATCCCGTTGTTCGAACAGGCTGTGGCCGCCGGCGGTTATAGCGGCGCGACATACGGTCCGTTGCGCAGGGTCAGCTTCGGTTCCGGCTATATCCGGGAGTCTGTCAGCGAATGCTTTGAAGAGAACCTGGCCCATTTTCCGGTGTTGCTGCCGATCGTATTCGACGCGGCGCCCGATCGATTTGCCCATCTTAAGCTGCACAACGGCACGATCTGGCGCTGGAACCGGCCGTTGATCGGCTTCGATGAGGATGGCACGCCTCATATCCGCATCGAACACCGGGTCATCCCGGCCGGGCCCGGCATCGTTGACATGATCGCCAATGCGGCATTTTTCTACGGCTTGACGCAGACGCTGGCCCGCGAGCATACCGCGGTTGACATTCCGTTTGCTCAAGCCAAAGATAATTTCTACCAGGCGGCGCGCTACGGCTTGAACGCGTCCGTGGTCTGGGACAGTGGCGAAAAACAGCGCTTGAAAGCGCTTATCCTGCATCGACTGCTGCCCCAGGCGCGAGAGGGATTAGAGCAATTGGCGCTGAACAGCCGCGACGCCGACTTCTCTTTAGACATCATTCGCCAGCGGGTCGAATCGGGCGTGACCGGCAGCGAATGGCAGCGGCGTTTCATCGAAAAGCACGGGGCGGATTTTGCGGCGATGACGCGATGTTATCTGCATCATCAACGCAGCGGGCGGCCCGTACACGAATGGGGACTCCATTGAATTCAGCCTTACTTAGCCAGCTCGATCATTTACCCGAAGGCCTCCTCACGGTCGCTCCCAATGACGTGTACCGCGTTCTCGCTGGACCGACCTTGATTCACTTGCCCGGGCGAGACCAGCGGCCGTTGTTTGTCTCGGTGCTGCAGCACGGCAACGAGACGACCGGATTTCTGGCCGTCCAGCTCTTGCTGCAAAAATATGAGCGACGGCAGTTGCCGCGCGGCTTGTCGATCTTTTTCGGCAATATCGAAGCGGCACGTCAAGGCTTGCGCCGGCTGGACGGTCAATGCGATTACAATCGGGTGTGGCCCGGCACCGCCGCAGCGGAATTGCCGGAAGCACAGATGATGCAGGTAATCGTCGATGAGATGGCGCGACGGCGCGTTTTCGCCAGCGTCGACCTGCACAACAATACGGGCACCAATCCGTATTATGCGTGCCTCAACAAGCTCGATCACCGATTTTTTCAGCTCGCCGTCCTGTTCAGCCGGCTGGTGGTGTTTTTCGTGCGTCCAAAGGGCGTGCAATCGGCGGCTTTCGCCACGATCTGTCCTGCCGTGACGCTGGAGTGTGGCAAGCCCGGCCAACGCCACGGCGTGGAATACGCGTTGGAGTATCTCGATAGCTGTCTACATCTTTCCGAACTACCCGATCACCCTGTCCCCGCCCACGATATCGATTTCTTTCGCACGGTCGCCCAGGTTCACGTGCGCGATCAAGTCACGTTCAACTTCCAGAGCAGCGCGGCCGATCTGATCCTCAACGATGACCTGGATCGCATGAATTTTACCGAGATTCCCGTTGGCACCGAATGGGGCACTGCGCACAATGGCGTGATGCCCGTACTGGCGACGGATGCGTCGGGGCACGATGTGACCGACGCCTATTTCGCCGTCAATGAAGGCAAGCTGATTTTGACCCGCAAAGTCATGCCTTCCAGTTTGACCCTGGACGAGCGCATTATCCGCCAGGACTGTCTGTGCTATTTGATGGAGAGAAGTTCACCCTGATCTTGCGACTGGAGTTTTTGTATGCGGATTCTGATTACCGGTGGTACCGGCTTTATCGGCAGAGCACTCTGCAGAACGCTGTTAGCGGCGGGACATGAATTGACGGTGCTCAGCCGCAAGCCCGAGAGCGTCCCGAGACTCTGCGGCGCGGAAGTCACCGCCATCGGGAATCTCGGCAGCCTGCTGCCGCAGGACCCCTATGACGCCATGATCAATCTGGCGGGCGAGCCGATCGTCGGCCAGCGCTGGACGGAACAACGCAAGAAGGCACTGCTTCAAAGCAGGCTCGGCGTGACGGAGCAGTTGATCGGCTTCATCGCCAAGGCCGAGCAAAAGCCGGCGGTCCTGCTCAGCGGCTCGGCGGTCGGCTATTATGGCGATCAGGGCGATCAGATCCTGGACGAGAACTCGGGCTATGTCGATGATTTCGGCCACCAGTTGTGCGCCGCCTGGGAGCGGGCCGCGTACAAGGCATCGGAATACGGCGTCCGCGTCTGCCTGTTGCGCTCCGGGCTCGTCATCGGCCCGGGCGGCGGTTTTCTCCAGCGCATGCTGCTGCCATTCAAACTGGGTCTGGGCGGCACCCTTGGCAGCGGCCAGCAATGGTTATCGTGGATTCACCTCCACGATCACATCGCCATGCAGACCGCGCTGTTGAGCTCACCGGACCTCGACGGCGTATTCAATTGCACCGCACCGAATCCGGTGACAAACCGCGAATTCACCGAATGTCTGGCCAGGCTCCTGAAGCGTCCGGCTTTCCTGAGCGTACCCGGATGGTTGTTGAAAGTGACGATGGGCGAGATGTCCGAGTTATTGCTCGGCGGACAGCGGGTGTTACCCCGGCGTTTTCAGGCGCAAGGTTTTCAATTCCAGTTCGCCACGGTAGCTGAGGCGTTAACGAACGTCCTGGCAGCTCGACAGAAGCAGCGCTGATTCCTTGCACACGCTTCCGGGCGGCCCATCATCGTTCAGATGCCAGCCGCCGCAGTTCCTCGAGCTCTTCCAGCAAATCCAGAACCAGCGCGGCGCCGGCCAGATTGATTCGAAGGTCGCGCTGCAAGTGCAATGCGGTCTGCAGGCGCTTCAGGGCCAGCGCGTCGAACAGCCAGCTCGCCGGGCTCACACCTTCCGGCTCGATGACGCCTTCTTCCACCATCTCGATCACCAGCTCCGCATTGATCTTGCACGTCTCGCACAATTCAGCCAGTGAGAGCTTGACGCCCTCATCCAGCACCAGGCCGGTGACAATTAGCAGCATTTCTTTTCCCATGCTCAGACTCCCATGTCTGCTCGTGGATTCATCGGCATGACTTGCGCCATTCGTTGGTAAAGCGCCCTGGCCTCTGGCGTCGTCGCCGGCGGCGTCACGATGCTGAGAACGGCGTACTGGTCCCCCGGTGGATTGCCCGGCAGACCGCGTCCCCGAAGTCGCAGTTTCTGACCGGCCTGCGCGCCGGCCGGCGCGGCGAGCTCAACCTTGCCTGCCAGCGTGGGAACCGGCACCGGCCCGCCCAAGGCGGCTTCCCAGGGCGTGATCGGCAGATCCAGATAGATGTCGCGCCCTTCCGCGCGGAAGAACCGGTGCGGCTTGAACCTGACTTCAAGGTATAAATCGCCGGCCGCGCCCGAGCCCACTCCCGGCCCGCCTTGCTGGGGCAGGCGGATTCGCTGACCTTCCTTGATGCCGGCGGGGATTTTGACGTTCAGCGTGCGCGTCTTGTTGATCACGCGTCCACTCGCATCGACCTCCGGAATGCCGAGGGTAATCGCTTGTGTCGCTCCGTGAAAGGCATCCTCCAGACTGATGAAAAGCCGGGCGTGTTGGTCTTCTCCCTGCATGTGGGCCTCATGGCGAGCACCGCGGCCTCGGCGTCGCGTATGCCCCCCTGCCCCGCCTGCCGCTCTCCTGCCGAACAGGGTCTCGAAGAAATCGCTGAAACCGGACAAATCCTCAGCGCCGAAATCGCCTCGATGGAAATCGAAACCGGCGTTCCAATCGGGCGGCGGCGTGAATTGCTCGCCACGTTTCCACTGCGCCGCTGCCTGATCGTAAGCGGCCCGTTTTTCCGGATCTTTCAGTACTTCATAGGCTTCGCCGAGTTCCTTGAACTTGTCCTCTGCGCCGCGCTCCTTGCTGACATCGGGATGAAACTTGCGCGCAAGCTTGCGGTACGTGCGCTTGATTTCATCCTGTGTGGCATCCTTGGCGACACCCATGATCTTGTAATAGTCTTTGAATTCCATCGCTTAACGGTTTTTCGAAAGGTCGAGGAGACTGCACATCAGCAGCATGTCAATAGCATACTGTATGCATCGCCTCGAACATAGCTTTGCACTTGGCGTTACTCTGCCGGTTTCTTGAGATACGCCACTCGAATAAAAAAAGACCCGCGTGGCGGCTCCAGGATAGCGCTTGCTGTAGAGTCGCCCAGCTTATACGCCGGCTCAACTATTAGCCTGGCCCTTGAATAGGCCGGGTTATTAACGGGGCAGGGAGCCGAAAGCGCGGGCGCCGAGCCAAGGCCGGGCGGGTACTGGTCTTGGCGATGGCCGGAAATACCCGGAGGGTATTTTCGGGCCGAAATAACAGCGCCATCCCGAGGGGATTCGAGCTCAACGGGTGAGCCATCAACCAATCGTCATCAAATGATGATCCCGCTGTAACAATAGAAGTTTATTTTCGTTGTTATGGCAAAACAACCCTAAGGTGAGCCTGTTGAAACTGCATTACCGAACCATTTGGATTTCGGACGTCCATCTCGGCACGCGCGGGTGCAAGGCGGAATTCCTGCTGGACTTTCTCAAACACGTTCAGTGCGAATGCCTCTACCTGGTGGGCGACATGATTGATTTCTGGAAGCTGAAAAGCGGCTGGTACTGGCCCGCCGCGCACAATGAGGTGGTGCGTGTCATCATGGAGAAAGCCAGGCAAGGAACCCGGATAATCTACGTTCCAGGCAACCACGACGAACTGTTGCGCAATTACAAGGACAGCCTGTTCGCCGGCATCGAAATACTGGAGAAAACCATCCACGAAACACGTGACGGGCGCAAGTTTCTGGTTCTGCACGGCGATGAATTCGACGGCGTGGTATGCACCAGCAAATGGCTCGCGGTGCTCGGTAGTGAAGCCTACGATCTATTACTGGTATTGAATCGCTGGTTCAATTTTTTTCGCCGCAAATTCGGCTTTCCTTACTGGTCGCTATCCGCCTACGTCAAGCACCGGGTCAAGAACGCGGTCAATTTCGTCTGCGATTTCGAACAGGCGCTGATGCATGAAGCTTCCCGCAAAGGCGTCGATGGCGTCATCTGCGGCCATATCCATCACGCCGCGATCCGCGAAATGCAAGGACTTATCTACTGTAATTGCGGTGACTGGGTAGAAAGCTGTACGGCCCTGGTCGAGAGCCACGCCGGCGAGCTCGCCATCCTGCGCTGGGCCGATGAAAGCGTATTTTTGTTGACGGAGTCCGATCTTGAAACTTGCACTGATAAGCGACGCCTGGCGGCCACAAATTAACGGCGTCGTCACCACGCTGGCGAAAACCTGCGAGGCGCTGGAAGGCTTGGGGCATACGATAGAACGCATCACTCCGGACCGGTTCAGCACGTGGCCGTGCCCCAGTTATCCGGAAATCCGCCTGGCGCTCGGTGGCGGTCGCAAGCTGCGAAAGATTCTCGATGCCTTCCGACCTGACGCCCTCCATATCGCGACCGAAGGTCCTCTCGGCCTGGCGGCGCGGCGTTATTGCCGTAAGCGCGGTCTCGCCTATACCACGTCCTTGCACACCCGTTTTCCCGAATATGTCCATATGCGGTTCGGTATTCCGTTAAGTTGGGGCTATGCGTATCTGCGCTGGTTTCACGGCAGAAGCGTCCGCGTCATGGTGGCGACGCAATCACTCCGCGCAGAGCTCCAAAGCAAGGGTTTTCGCAATCTAGTGCTATGGTCGCGCGGCGTCGATACCGAACTGTTCCGCCCGCGCAGCAAGGACCGGATCGCCGATGCGAAGCCCATTTTTCTCTACGCCGGACGGGTCGCGATCGAAAAAGGCGTCGAGAATTTTCTCAAGCTCGACCTGCCGGGAAGCAAATACATCGTCGGCGACGGCCCGCAACGGGAGGCGCTACAGATCAAGTATCCGCGGGCCCGTTTCGTCGGCTATAAAACCGGTGAACCGCTCGCGGAGCTGATCGCCGCCGCCGACGTATTCGTCTTCCCCAGCCGCACCGATACGTTCGGGCTGGTGATGCTGGAAGCGCTGGCCTCGGGCGTTCCGGTAGCCGCCTATCCGGTACAGGGGCCGAGAGACGTGCTGACCGACCCCAGAGTCGGCTGCCTCGATGAGGACTTGAAATACGCCGCGCTGGCGGCGCTCAGCCTGAAGGCAGATGACTGCCGTCGCTTCGCGCTGAACTATACGTGGGAAAACTGCGCCCGCCAGTTCCTTGGCCATCTGGCTCCGCAAGCCCGCCAAGGCACGCGCTCCGCCGTGTGGTGGAAGCGCTACTCTTCCTAGCGCGGACGCCGAGCGTTTCCTGCACTCGGCTACTTTTCGCGCAGGTGGAAATAAGCGGGCAAGGTCTGCAAACGCGGATCATCCAGCGGACCGCCCACGGTGAAGTGATAGATCGTTTGGAAGCTGCGATCCTTCAATCCCAGAAGCTCGTGGACACCGTCGTCGAAAAAGCAGCCGATGCCGGTACCACGCACGCCGGCGGCCTCCGCCTCAAGATAGAGCGCTTGTCCCAGGGCGCCGGCCTTCCAGTGCATGCGCCGGTATTCGCTGGCGCCAAACTCGCGTAATGGCCGCTCGAATTCGGCCAGCATGGCAATCGTGAAAGCGCCGTCGCCTGCGATCGTCTGGTGGCAGCAGAGCGCCTTCGCCGCTTCACGGGCATCGGCCGCCGCCAGGCGGTAAAGCGGCAGTTGCTTAGGCCACTCGCCAGTAGACAGCCATTCCCATTCCTTCTCGATGGCATCGCGCAAGCGGCGTTCGGCTTTCCTCGCACGCAGCAGGAGGTAAAGACCCGGCTTTAGACCGCTCACGCGGTGGATAAAAAAAACCGGGTGAATGAGCGGCGAAAAATCCATCGCGCTCGTCGCCAGCTCTCCCGGCAGCAAACGCCGGCAGATCCTCACGAAGTCATCCAGTGCCACAAACGTTTTTCCATCCATCGCTACCGCGCTGCGCCGCTCCCGAAACAGCGCGCGCGCCGAAAGGGGACGCGGGAGGTCGCGCGGAAGACTGGCGGACGATAAATCTGGCCGCTGCGGCCAAGGCTTTGCGTCACTGATGCGACAGGCGTTAGCGACGGCATCGATGATCGCCCAGGCGTGATGCTGACCGCTCAGCCGGTTGGGTTTATCACGCCGAAGCCCGTTCTCCCACCCTGCCAGCAGGGCCTCATCGAGCCGCCAGCCGTCGATGCTCGCAGCATCCGGATCGCTCATCGGCAACACGGCGAGCAGACAATCCGGCTGCTCCCTTTCCTCGCCTTTTTGTTGCGCTATCGCCAGCAGACGAGCCAGCGATGCATCATCGATACTCAGCAAACGCACCCGCCAGCCCAATGCGGCGGCCGCATAGGTCAAGGCGGCGATGGCATGGCCGACATCGTGCTGGCAGTAGCGGTAGGCTCGCTCGCCGTATTTCCAGGCCTCCCGCCAGTGAATCGAACTGATGCCGACAAAAAAAGTCGTGAGCGGCAAGGGCGCGCAAAATGCCGCCCACGCAAACGCATCGGATTCGCCGCGTAATTCCACAGCGTGCTCGATCGCCGTGTAATGAAACAGCGCGGGATTTTCGCAGAAGCCGTCGATGCCGCCCGCAAGCAGATAAATTTCGCTGGGATGAAGATTGCCGCTGGAAGGATTGCAGCGCAGCGACCAGCCCAAGCCGCCGGCTTTCTTCCAGGCCGACAAGGCGAAGCTGTCATAGAACAATTGGGCGAGGCTCTGGCGGCTCACGGGTTCGGGCGGAATGGCGCCACGCGGCCAAAGCTCGTCAAAGTAAGGTCGATCGCCGGGTTCGGGCCGCTCCAGATGAATTAGCGGTGCGTCCGGATAGCGCCGGAACGGATCCGGCTGAGTCTCCCAATCCATATAGCCCAAAGAACGGGCGTAACGGTCGAACCGGTGCTTGGTCTGCTCGTGGTAGTTGAGAACCGTCTGCACATCATCGGAGAACGCGGTCATGGCAGGCGCATCACGCTAGAATGTTACCCATCGAGTTCCCCGGAGGATTCGGCCCATGGCGAGTCTTTTGCCAATTATTCCCGAGTTACCCCCACATCACCAGACCGCTTAGACAAAACAACCTGTTTCGCGCTGGAACGAACGAAAGCAAAAAAATCCTGATGAGCATCAAATGCCCATGGCAGCAGAAAAGCGCCACCGTTTTGCTGATATTTCTGCTGCTCCTTCAGACCTATGCGCTGCTCGGTTTTTATGTCGTTCCCTATCTCATCAAGTCTAGGCTGTTGCCCGCTCTTTCCGCGCAGTGGAAGGTCCGGCTTGGCATGGGCGAGGCCGCGTTTGATCCCTTCGCCTTCACCCTGACGCTCCGTGATCTACAGCTCGAAACGCACGACGGACAGCCGCTGCTGCAGCTAAAGGAGGTATTCGCCAGAGCGGACCTAGCATCGATGCTCCGGCACGGTCAGCTGGCGATCGATGAGATCCGTCTCTCTGGCGCACAGGCCAGGATCGAGTTGCTGAAGAGCGGGCGCTTCAATTTTTCTGCTCTCCTTCCCGCGCGGGAAAAAGGCCCAGCGCGGCAGGCGGAACGGTTTCCCGTCCGGATCAGCCGGATTGCGCTGGAGCAGGGGCGCGTGGCGTTCAAAGACCATTCGCGGTCGGCGCCTTTTGAAGCCGAGTTGCTTGCGCTCGATTTGAAGCTGGAAAATCTCACTACCCTGCCCGACGAGAGCGCCCGCTTCCAGCTCTCCACAAGGAGCAAAGCCAGGGAGCAATTGACCCTGGAAGGCAGCTTCTCGCTGGCGCCGTTTCGCTCCGAAGGCAGATTGCACCTGGCCGATGTGATCATCAGCGATTTTCGGAGCTATTTTCCCGAAATGATGCCGTTTGAGATCAAAGGCGGCGCAGCTACCGCCAGTGCGGATTACCGGCTGATCGCCGAGAACCGAAAAATGTCCTTGCAAATTGGCGCCGCCGATCTCGCTCTTAAGCAGTTAAAGCTGGCGCAAAAGGGACGCGATGAGCCATTTCTGGAGATTTCCAGCGTGGCCGCTCAAGAGATTAGCTACCGCCTCGACAGCCAGCGGCTGGCGATCGGATCGCTGATCTGCACCGGTGCACGAATCACCGATCGGCAGACGAGCACGGGTGGACAGGACGCAAAGCGCCTCATGCGGATTCCCTGGTTGACGGTCCAAGGCATTGCCGGCCGCTTGGCGAATAAATCGTTGACGGTGCAACGGGTACGCTCGAAGGACGCCGAGGTGAGTGCCTGGCTGACGCCGGAAGGTAATTTGTGGCTGCCCGGCTGGGCGCTGCCGCATCCCGACGACGGCCCGCCCGCGGCGCCGAAAACCGCTGGCGCCGCACCTTGGGATGTTCGCGTGAACGAGCTCGAACTGGAAAACTACGCGATGGAATTTCAGGACCAGACGCCGGCGAGGACAGTCAGGTTCAAATTTTCGGCGGCCAATCTCAAACTGACCGACTTGAGCAGCACGCTCGAGGAGCGCATGCGGCTGGACCTTGAAACCGGCCTTGGCAAGAAAGGCCGCCTTCAGGCCACAGGCTGGATTCGGCTGCGGCCGCTGCAGGCCGATCTCAAACTGGATCTGCAACAGATCTTCCTGCGCCCTTTCGAACCTTATCTGGATAAAGTGGCGCGGATCGATGTGATCCGAGGTCGGGCCAATTTCGCTGGTGATCTTGCTTACCAGCGCTCATCCGATCAGAGCGGCGCGTTACGGATTACGGGCTCGGGGAGCATTCAACGATTTGGCAGCAAGGATAAACTGCAGCAAAAAGACTTCCTCAAGTGGGAATCGCTGCAGTTCAACGACCTGCTTTTCGAGACCGGCAAACGCGGTTTCAGCATCACTGAAATCATCGCCCGAAAGCCCTATGCCAGGGTGATCATCGGCAGAGACGGCAGCGTGAATTTGACCGGCGTATTGTCCCCCGGTCCGGTTCAAGCGGCGGTGAGCCGTAAGGCCAGCGGCGCGCGCAAGCCCCTTCCGGTCATCGTCGGCGCTATTCAGATCATTCAGGGCGAGGCCGACTTCGCCGACCTTTCCTTGCAACCCAACTTTGCCGCCGGTATCCATGGCCTGAACGGTTCCATCCGCCGCCTCTCCTCGCACAACAATGCCCGCGCCGACGTGCTGCTGAGAGGAAAGATAAACAAGGATTCGCCAGTCAAAATCGTCGGCCAACTCAACCCGTTTAGTCCTCTGGCAGACACCCACATCACCGTGACCTTCACGGACGTCGATCTCACCACCCTGTCGCCGTATGCCGGTAAGTTCGCCGGCTACCGGATCGAGAAAGGCAAGCTGTCGATGGACCTCAACTACCGGCTGCGCGACAAGAAACTGCTCGGAGACAATTCGATCACGCTGGATCAGCTGGTGCTGGGCGAACGGGTCGACAGTCCCCAGGCGACGACGCTGCCCATCCGTTTCGCCATCGCGCTGCTGAAAGACGCCGAAGGCAAAATCGATCTCAAGCTGCCCGTCAGCGGCAATCTTGATCATCCCCGACTCGGCTTCGGCGATATCCTCTCTAACGCGATGTCCCGCTTGATCGGCAAGCTCGTCGGTTCGCCCTTTGTCCTGCTCGGCAGTTTTCTCAACAGCGGCAGCGAGGAGCTTGGCTATGTAAGCTTCGGCCCGGGTGATGCGGCCTTGAGCGCCGAAGAAAAAGCGAAACTCACCCGATTATCGGCGGCGCTCAAGCAAAGGCCGTTGTTGCAACTGGACATCAAAGGGGTCGCTCACGCCAAGCGCGATCGCGCAGCGCTGGCCGAGAAAGCGCTGCTGGAACAACTGCGCAACACCAAGTCGAGCGAGCTCCGCGGGACCGGCCGATATTCCGCGGATGCCGGAGATCTCAGCTCGTCCGATGAGGATTATGCGCGATTGCTGGTCCAGCTGTATCGCAGCCGCCACCACGCGGTAAATCCGCAATCGAGGGATGTCGATGCGCCGTATTCGTATGGCGAGCTCATCAAAGTAAAACAGCAGCTGCTGAAGAACTGGCAAATCGGCGAAGTCGATTATCGCACGCTGGCTCAAGCGCGGAGCAAGGCGATTCGCGACTACCTGGTGCAGGAAGCCGGCATATCTGAGCGAAGGATTTATCTTCTGGACGTCAAAGTGGCCCGGTCGGAGGAGCAGGAGACCCGCACCCTACTGACCCTCAACGGGCCCTGAGCAAAGCTGGATCGGGAAACTTTCAGTCGGTGTTTCGAGCTGCTTTCTCGTCCAGCCCGGACAGGCCGAAGCGTCTTTGCAGCTCGTTCAAGACATCCTCCGGCTGCAAATCCTGGTACGCCAGCAGAATGAGGCAATGAAACCACAGATCGGCCATTTCGTGGACAATCTGCCGCGAATCACCGCTTTTCCCCGCAATCACCGTCTCGGTCGCTTCTTCGCCGATCTTTTTCAGGATGGCGTCGAGTCCCTTGGCATACAGGCCCGCCACGTAGGATTGTTGCGGGTCTTGACTCTTGCGCTGCTCTAGCACCGCGGCAAGCGCTTGCAAGATATCGGTCATATCAGGTCCGATCAATCGCCTCCGGGTCTTCCAACACCGGCTCGATGGTCTGCCACTGGCCGTCGCGCAGCTCCCGGAAGAAGCAGTGACGGCGCCCCGTATGGCAGGCGATGCCGCCTGCCTGTTCGACCTTCAAAAGAATCACGTCCTCATCGCAATCGAGGCGGATCTCGATGATTTTCTGCCAATGCCCGGACTCCTCGCCCTTGCGCCAGAGTCGCCTGCGCGAACGCGACCAGTAGACGGCGCGGCCTTCTGCCACCGTTAGCCGCAAAGCCTCTCGGTTCATCCAGGCGAACATCAATACCTGGCCCGTCGCGGCTTCTTGAGCGATGACGGGAATCAAGCCGTCGGCCGTCCAGCGGACCTCCTCTAGCCAGACCGTCACAACCGCACCTCAATACCGTATGCGGCCAAGTGCTGTTTGGCCTGCTGGATGGTGTATTCGGCGAAGTGAAAGATGCTGGCGGCCAGCACGGCGTCGGCCTTGCCTTCCAGTATGCCTTGCGCCAGGTGGTCGAGACTGCCGACACCACCGGATGCGATCACCGGCACCGCCACGGCTTCGCTGACGGCGCGCGTCAAAGCCAGATCGAAGCCGTCCCGGGTGCCGTCCCGGTCCATGCTGGTCAAGAGGATTTCGCCGGCGCCATAGTCCACCATCCTGCACGACCATTCCACGGCGTCAAGACCGGTGGATCGGCGTCCGCCGTGGGTAAAAATCTCCCAGCCCGTCTCGTTGCTCTCACCCACTCGGCGGGCGTCGATGGCGACCACGATGCACTGTGAGCCGAACCGGTCCGCCGCCGCGCGTACGAATGCCGGATCGAATACGGCCGCTGTATTGATGCTGATTTTATCCGCCCCGGCGTTGAGCAACCGCCGGATGTCCGCGAGCGTGCGGACGCCGCCGCCCACGGTGAGTGGGATGAAGACTTCGCCGGCGACTTTTTCAACCACTTCGGCCAGAGTTTTCCGCTCGTGCGCGCTGGCGGTAATATCGAGAAAAGTCAGCTCGTCAGCGCCTTCGCGATCATAGCGGCGGGCGATTTCGACGGGATCGCCGGCATCGCGGATATCGATGAACTTGACGCCCTTGACGACGCGCCCAGCATCGACGTCCAGACAGGGAATGATGCGTTTGGCCAGGCCCATCGCTAAAACTGTTCTGCTAATTGACGCGCCGCGGCGAAGTCGAGCGTGCCCTCGTAGATCGCCCGGCCAGTGATTGCGCCGATGATGCCCGTTTCGACGACTGTCGCCAGGGCGAGGATATCCGCCACATCGCGGATCCCGCCCGAGGCGATGACCGGAATGCGAATGGCCCGCGCCAACTCGGCCGTCGCCGCCACGTTGATGCCGCCGAGCATGCCGTCGCGGCTGATATCGGTATAGATGATCGCCGCGACACCATCGTCCTCGAATTTCCTCGCCAGATCAATGGCGTCGTGATGCGACAGCTTGGACCAGCCGTCAATGGCCACTTTCCCGTCCCTGGCATCCAGACCGACGAGGATACGTCCCGGAAATTGCGTGGCGATATCGTTGACAAAGTGCGGAGCGCAGACCGCTTTGGTGCCGATAATGACATAATCGGCGCCGGTATCGAGATAGGCTTGAATGGCCTCCTCATCGCGGATCCCGCCTCCCACTTGTAGCGGCACGTCCGGGTAGGCTTTGGCGATGGCGCGAATGCTCTCGGCGTTTCTCGGTACGCCCGCGAAGGCGCCGTCGAGATCGACCAGGTGCAGCCGCCTCGCCC
>CADDZF010000034.1 GCA_902812445.1 Methylococcaceae bacterium
TCCGGAAAAGGGCTTCGGTACAGCTGCCTACATGAAGGGTTCTAAATTGGCGTGACATTAATCGATAACCAGGGGTCCTCACACATGCACAAGAACGCTAGATTAAATCACCTGCAGCACTGTATCGGTGCCGCTGCGATTTCCTTCACGACCCTCTTCTCCGGCACCTCGGCGGCAGCCGACAAGGAGTTGTTGGATATCCTACTCAAGAACGGCGCCATCAATGAGCAGCAGTACGATGCCTTGAGCCAAAAAGGCGGGGATCTCGGCGGGAACGACCTGCTCCAGATCCTCAAGAAAAACGGCGCAATCACTAAGGATCAGTACAACACGCTGAGCAAGAAGCAAAGCGTTGCCGTGACAACCGCGGCACCGCCGGCCAAGGCCGAAGAGAAAGACGCCGGCCATGTCAAACTCGGTGCTAATGGATTGGAGCTTAAATCCAGCGACGGCGACTTCAAAGCCAAAATCGGCGGTCGAATTCAGGTGGATTCCCAGGTTAACTGGAACGACCCGAACGGCCCGCCGGGCACAGACCTCGCCAACGGCGTGGGCTTCCGCCGCACCCGTCTGTACACGGAGGGCACTCTCTTTAAGGATTATGATTACCGATTCGAATACGACTTCTCGCGCAACAACGGCGGTACGCAGGGCATCACCGATGCCTTTCTGAAATACGTCTACTTCAAGCCGTTTGCAATCTCCATCGGGCAGCGGGCCGAACCCAAAAGCATGGAGTCGGTGATAAGCAATAATTACTTGACGTTCATCGAACGTCCTCTGCCGAACAACGCCTTCATCGAACAGGGATCGAACAGTAAGTATCAGTTAGGTCTGCAAGCGGAAACCTACGACGAGGTCTTTGACCTGCCCTATACCATACGGGGAGGCATCACCACCGAGTCGGTGGGCGCCCCCGGGCCGGGGAACAGTTCGGACAATTCCCAGGGCAAATCCAACAATCCCGGCGGCACCAATGCCAACGGCACCAACATCAATCGCAATGCCTTCAGCAGCAACACCAGCTACCAACTGGTGGGACGCGGTACGATCCTGCCTTACAAGGATCAGGACGGGAATCTTATCCACACCGGCGTTTGGGGTTCCTGGCGGAGCGTGAACAACAACTTCAACCCCGACGGCGCGGTTAGGACCGGTGGCTGGGCATTCCAGTCGCAACCGGACAGCAACGTGGACCGTACCAACTGGATCAATACCGGCAACCTGACCACGGCAAAGACGGCAACGAGCCCGAGAGAGGTCAACAACGTCGCCATGTTCGGTGCGGAGCTGGCCGGCGTCTTCGGTCCCACCCACCTTGAGGCCGAGTACATGCAGGCCCAGATTTCCGGCAAGGGTTATGGGGGCAACGATACCCTTCGTGGTTTTTACACCGCGGGAGGCTGGTTCCTGACCGGCGAATCGCGCCCGTATGACGAAAAGATTGGAACCTGGAACCGGCTGATCCCGAAACAGAACTTCCTGTTCGGCAATGGCTGGGGCGCCTGGGAAATCGCTGCGCGGTATGATTTGATGGACATGAATACCAAACATATCCGGGGGGGCAGCCTCAATACCGGGACCTTGGCTCTTAACTGGTATCTCACACCGCGTGTGCGCCTCATGACAGACTGGGTGCACGTATTCGGTACCCAGACGGACTCTGCAAGCAGTTGCAAATTTCCTGCTCAAGGGTCAAACGCAAGTATTGTCTGCTTCAACGGTTTGAGCCCGGATATCTGGGAAACGCGGGTACAAGTTGACTTCTAAAACCCGGAAGTCCGGATAAGGAGCACTGTTCGGGCGTTCTTTCCGGTACCGAGATACTTACAGGACTTAAAGACTCATGCGGAGGGATGGATTTCTGAGTGGCTGATAGAGGTAGTCATCCAGTAGGTCCTGTTTCAATTGATAAACGGTGCGCCCAGTGGATTGGGCGAATGGCTTAAGTCGAACCAGAAGGTTTCCTGCTGCGAGCCCAGGCCGCCTGGTAGAGAAGCCGGATTGGTCCGGTTTGCAGGCAATCGGCCGGGTGGATCGGTCCTTATCCTGGGTGATCGGACCACCCCGCCAATAGCGATATTCACGGTGTTCCTTCGCAGGCTTCAGCCCGTCGAAGGACCGCCTTCGCCGCCGAAGCCTCCCGGGCTTCGCTCAGTGACGACTCGCGTTCTCAACTGATTTTCCGAAATCCTCGGCCAGGGCGCGATTGCCCTGTCCCGAATGCGAGTGTACATAGACACTCCCTACCGCCATCTCGTAAAATTTAACTTCACCAAGATCCGGCTGGCAAGCGGGAGGGCCCTGCGGTTCCTCCCGTTTCGTACGTTTAAAGGTATATACATTGAAAAAACCCGCAATATTAGCACTCGAAGAGGGTACGGTTTTCAGGGGCTTTTCCATCGGGGCGGAAGGTCATTCCGCCGGGGAGGCCGTCTTCAATACCGCACTCACCGGTTATCAGGAAATCCTCAGCGATCCTTCTTACGCGCGCCAGATCGTCACGCTCACCTATCCGCACATCGGCAATGTAGGGGTCAATCGCGAGGACGTCGAATCGCCGACAATCTTTGCCAGCGGCCTGGTCGTGCGCGATGTGCCAGTGCGCCTTAGCAGTTGGCGGGCGGAAAGCCGCTTGCAGGATTATCTCAACGATCACGGCGTCGTCGGCGTGGCCGGCATCGATACCCGCCGACTGACCCGCATATTGCGGGATAAAGGCGCGCAGCGGGCCTGCATAGCGGCGGGAGAGCACGCGGATGCGGCGTTCGCGCTCAGCGAAGCGCAACGCTTCGCCGGGCTTCAGGGAATGGATCTGGCACGCGAAGTAACGGCCGCACAACGCTACGCCTGGACCGAGGGCGCCTGGCGTTTGGGACAGGGTTATAACGATGCCGGAAGTTCGGGGTTTCACGTGGTCGCCTACGACTTCGGCATCAAGCGAAATATTCTCCGCCTGCTCGCCGAAAGAGGCTGCCGCCTGACGGTGGTGCCGGCGATGACCACCGCCGCCGAGGCGCTCGCTCTGCAGCCCGACGGCATTTTCCTGTCTAATGGCCCGGGCGATCCAGAGCCGTGTCATTACGCCATTGCCGCGATCGAACGCTTTGTTGCCATCGGAATTCCCGTATTTGGAATTTGTCTGGGCCATCAACTGCTCGCTCTGGCGAGCGGCGCCCGGACGGTCAAAATGAAATTCGGCCATCACGGTGCCAATCATCCGGTGCAGGAGCTTGCCACCGGCCGCGTGCTGATCACCAGCCAGAATCATGGTTTTGCGGTGAGTGAAGACAGCCTGCCGGCGAATCTCAAGGCTACCCATCGCTCGCTGTTTGATGGCAGCCTGCAGGGCATCGAGCGCACCGACTGTCCGGCGTTCAGCTTTCAGGGCCATCCGGAGGCGAGCCCGGGGCCACACGACATCAGTCCGCTTTTCGACCGCTTCATGAGGCTGATGAGGGAGCATCATTTCAGCGCCCACCCGGACCGCATCGTCGGCCATGCCTAAGCGAACCGATATACGGTCGATTTTGTTGTTGGGCGCCGGGCCCATCGTCATCGGGCAGGCGTGCGAGTTCGACTATTCCGGCACTCAGGCGTGCAAGGCGCTGCAAGAGGAAGGCTATCGGGTCATTCTGGTGAACTCTAACCCGGCCACCATCATGACCGATCCGGAAATCGCCGATGCCACCTACGTCGAACCCATCGACTGGCAGACCGTCGCCAAGATTATCGAAGAGGAGAAGCCCGATGCCCTGCTTCCCACCATGGGCGGACAAACGGCGCTGAATTGCGCGCTGGATCTCGACCGCGAGGGCATCCTCGCGCGGTTCGGCGTCGAGCTGATCGGCGCGTCCCGTGAAGCGATCGCCAAGGCCGAGGATCGCGATCAGTTTCGCCAGGCGATGGGCAAGATCGGCCTCGCCGTGCCCACTTCGGAGATGGCCGATAGCCTGGAGAAGGCGCTGGAGGTGCTCGAAAGGATCGGCTATCCCGCGATTATTCGGCCTTCATTCACCTTGGGCGGTTCCGGTGGCGGCATCGCCTACAACCGCGAAGAATTTATCGCCATCTGTGAACGCGGACTCGATTTGTCGCCAACGCATCAACTGCTCATCGAAGAATCGGTGCTGGGCTGGAAAGAATTCGAAATGGAGGTGGTGCGCGACCACAAGGACAATTGCATCATCGTCTGCTCGATCGAGAATTTTGACGCCATGGGCGTACACACCGGCGATTCCATCACGGTCGCGCCGGCGCAAACCTTGACCGACAAGGAATATCAGATCCTGCGCGATGCCTCGATCGCCGTGCTCCGCGAGATCGGCGTGGATACCGGTGGTTCCAATGTCCAATTCGCCGTCAATCCGGACGATGGCCGTCTGGTGGTGATCGAAATGAATCCGCGGGTGTCGCGTTCCTCCGCGCTGGCTTCCAAGGCTACCGGCTTTCCCATCGCCAAAGTCGCCGCCAAATTGGCGGTTGGCTATACGCTCGACGAGCTGAGAAACGAGATCACCGGCGGCGCCACGCCGGCTTCGTTCGAACCCAGCATCGACTATGTGGTGACCAAGGTGCCGCGTTTCGCTTTCGAGAAATTCCCCCAGGCCGACGACCGCCTGACGACCCAGATGAAATCGGTCGGCGAGGCAATGGCGATCGGCCGTACCTTCCAGGAATCCTTGCAGAAGGCCTTGTGCAGTCTCGAAATCGGGGTCGCAGGGCTGGACCCTAAAATCGATGTCACGGCCGATGAGGCGCGTGAAATCCTGCAGCGCGAGCTCAGTCATCCAGGGCCGGATCGTATTTTTTACCTCGCCGATGCGTTTCGCGCAGGCCTTACAGTGGAAACTATCTATCGCTGGAGCGGCATCGATCCTTGGTTTCTGGCGCAGATCGAGGACCTGGTGCGACAGGAAGAGCTGCTGGCTGGCCATACGCTCAAGACGCTTGCGGCCGATGCGCTGTATACGCTGAAGCGCCAGGGGTTTTCCGACGCCAGGCTGGCACGGCTGCTGGGGAGCTCCGAGGCCGAAGTGCGCGCCACACGGCATGAATACGGGATCAGGCCGGTCT
Organism: Methylococcaceae bacterium; assembly: GCA_902812445.1. GTDB lineage: Bacteria > Pseudomonadota > Gammaproteobacteria > Methylococcales > Methylococcaceae > CADDZF01. Next base: position 5,077 of record CADDZF010000034.1, read on the forward strand.
ATAAACGCATCGATTCGTGCGCCGCCGAGTTCGCCACCGCCACCGCTTATCTTTACTCGACCTATGAGGACGAGTGCGAAGCGATGCCCAGTGCGCGGCGGAAAATCATCGTCTTGGGCGGCGGGCCGAACCGTATTGGCCAGGGGATCGAATTCGATTACTGCTGCGTGCACGCCGCCATGGCGCTGCGCGAAGACGGTTATGAGACCATCATGATCAACTGCAATCCGGAAACCGTTTCCACCGATTTTGATACCTCCGATCGACTGTATTTCGAACCGCTGACCCTCGAAAACGTGCTCGAGATCGTCCATCTGGAGCAGCCCGAGGGCGTCATCGTGCAGTACGGCGGCCAGACGCCGTTGAAGCTGGCGCGAGCGCTCGCCGCGGCGGGGACGCCGATCATCGGCACCTCGCCCGAATCCATCGACCTGGCAGAAGATCGCGAGCGTTTTCAGCAACTGGTCGAGCGGCTCCATCTCAAACAGCCGCCCAACCGCACCGCGCGCTCCCTGGAGGAGGCGATGGCGTGCGCCGGCCAGATCGGTTATCCCCTGGTCGTACGTCCTTCCTATGTGCTGGGCGGCCGGGCGATGGAAATCGTCTTCAACGATGAAGATCTGAGGCGCTACATGCGGGAGGCGGTCGAGGTTTCCAACGAATCGCCCGTTTTGCTGGATCAATTTCTCGATGATGCCATCGAGATGGACGTGGATGCGGTGAGCGATGGCCAGCGGGTGCTGATCGGCGGGCTCATGCAGCATATCGAGCAGGCCGGGGTACATTCCGGCGACTCGGCGTGTTCGCTGCCTCCGTATGACCTTAGCCAGACTCTCCAGGACCAGTTGCGCGATCAGGTCGGGCAATTGGCCGAAGCGCTCGGCGTGGTCGGATTGATGAACACCCAGTTTGCGATTCAGGCCGATGAAATCTACATCCTCGAAGTCAATCCGCGCGCTTCCAGAACGGTGCCGTTCGTGTCCAAGGCCACCGGTTATGCCTTGGCGAAGATCGCCGCGCGCTGTATGGTAGGGCGGATGCTTGAAGAACAAGGCGTGGTGGAAGAACGCATCCCGGATTATTTTGCAGTCAAGGAGGCGGTGTTTCCATTCATCAAGTTTCCGGGCGTCGATTCTCTGCTGGGGCCGGAAATGAAATCGACCGGCGAGGTGATGGGAGTCGGGGCTTCCTTCGGCGAAGCCTATGCCAAAGCACAGCGCGCCGCCAGCGCCAGGTTGTCCCAGAGCGGGGTGATTCTCATCAGCATACGGGATGTCGACAAGCCCAAGATTCTGCCGATCAGCCGGGATCTGGTGAGTAAAGGATTCAGGATCGTCGCCACGCGCGGAACGGCCCAGGCATTGCTGGATGCCGGCATCCCGTGCGCGAAAGTCAACAAAGTCAACGAAGGACGTCCGCATATCGTCGATATGATCAAGAACGGCGGAGTCCAGCTCATCATCAATACGACCGAAGGCAAGAAAGCGATCGCCGATTCCTTTACCATCCGGCGCGAAGCCTTGCAGCACCAGGTCACTTATACGACGACCGTGGCCGGCGCGCGGGCCACCTGTTTCGCCTTGAGTGAACTGGATGCCGGTGGTATTTATCGCTTACAAGACCTGCATCGTAAATTCTCGTAAAGCAAACTGGACATCAGGAGGCTCCGCAATGAGCAGAATACCCATTACGGTCAACGGCGCGGAAAAACTCCGCGAAGAACTGTATCATCTGAAAGCCGTCGTTCGCCCCCGCATCATTCAGGCTATCGCCGATGCCAGGGCGCACGGCGATTTGAAAGAGAACGCCGAGTACCACGCTGCGCGCGAACAGCAAAGTTTTACCGAAGGCCGCATCGCGGAAATCGAGTTCAAGCTGGCCCATGCACAGATCATCGACGTTACCAAGCTTAATCCCAGCGGCAAAGTCGTTTTCGGTGCGACAGTGGAGCTGGAAGACTTGGAGACGTCCGAAACGGTGATCTATCAAATCGTCGGCGAGGACGAGGCGGATATCAAGGTCGGCCGTATTTCGATTACCTCCCCGATCGCCCGGGCCTTGATCGGCAAGCAGCGGGAAGACATTGCCTCCGTTCAGGCGCCCGGGGGAATCAGAGAGTACGACATACGCGAAGTGAGGTACCTCTGAGTCATTCGTGTTGGGCGTTGCCCGGATTTTCGCGAAATAGCGTCATGACGCGCCCGATCAGCTGAACGAGGTGGACATCGAGTCGGCTGCAAATGAACCCCGTCACTCGTTTTCGCTCTTCCCGGCCGCTCCCATCGAGCCGGACCTTGATGAGCTCGTGGCGCTCTAATGCCGAGTCGATCTCGCTGAGCAGCGATGCCGAGACGCCCGCTCGGCCGATTATCACAACAGGCTTCAGGGCGTGCGCGCGCGCAGTTGCTTTTTGCGATCGGGTTTCAGCGGCATGTCTTGATCGACCCAAACGTGATGCTGATGAAGTTGAACGATTAGTGAAGAGGGCTCGTGAGCATGGCGCAAAGCCGCAGCAGTCGCCGCTGGCTGGATGAACATTTCTCCGATGCATTCGTCAAACGCGCGCAAACCTTGGGTTACCGGTCGCGCGCAGTATTCAAACTGAGCGAAATCGACGAACACGACCGGTTGCTCAAGCCCGGCATGCGGGTGGTCGATCTCGGCGCGGCGCCCGGCGGCTGGTCACAGTTTGCAGCAGAGAAGGTCGGCGCGCGCGGCAGCATCATAGCATTGGATAGGCTTTCCATGGATGCCATTCCGGGCGTGACGTTTATCCAGGGCGACTTTCGGGAGGATGGCGTCCTAGAGGAATTGCGCGCCAAACTGGCAGGGCAAAGAGCCGATCTCGTCTTATCGGACATGGCGCCCAATGCCAGCGGCAACCGGCAGGTGGATCAGCCACGGTCTATGCATCTCGCGGAACTGGCGCTCGATACTGCGAAAGAGGTGCTGAAACCCGGCGGCTGTTTTATTGCCAAACTCTTTCAGGGTGCTGGATTCGAAGAATTCGTGAAGGATGCCAGGCGAGCCTTCGCCGCCGTCGCGATAAGAAAACCGAAAGCCTCGCGTGGGCGAAGCCGCGAGGTCTACGTGGTCGCAAAGGGATTGCGAGCCGCTGCATCGATGCAGTGACAGCAGCAGTACCGCCATTTAAGGAACGATCGGAATTCAGCCTGGTCTCAAGTCTTAGTTTACGGGCTTGATTCGAGCCACGGAGCCAGAGCGGCTTTAGTGGGCGAGCGAGAAAAAGTGTATGCTGCAGATATATCCTGATAGTATTGCTACCGTATTTCATACAAACCGGATCGCATCCGGCCGGGAGTAACCGCTGTGAATGACATGCTAAAAAATATCCTACTCTGGGTCGTCATCGCCGTCGTGCTGATGTCAGTCTTCAACAATTTTGGCTCGAGAAAGTCGGTCGATTCGACTATGTCGTATTCGCAGTTCATATCTGCGGTAGATGGCGGGCAAGTACAACAAGTCAATATCGATGGCCCTTTGATAAGAGGCGTTTTAAGAACCGGGGAGAAATTTACCACGTATAGTCCCGGAGATCCGCATCTCGTTGATGACCTACTGAAATATGGCGTTGAAATCAAGGCTCAGCCGCCAGAATCGCAGTCGATCTTGATGCAGATCTTTATTTCGTGGTTCCCGATGCTGCTGCTGATCGCTGTTTGGGTCTTTTTCATGCGCCAGATGCAGGGCGGAGCGGGAGGCCGCGGCGCCATGTCGTTCGGTAAGAGTCGGGCGCGATTACTGGAAGAGGATCAAGTAAAGGTTACCTTTGCCGACGTGGCAGGCGTCGAAGAAGCCAAGGAAGACGTTTCGGAAATGGTCGATTTTCTAAAAGATCCCAGCAAGTTCCAGAAGTTGGGGGGTAAGATCCCACGTGGGGCTCTCATGGTGGGGCCGCCCGGAACCGGTAAGACTCTGTTGGCGCGGGCAATCGCCGGTGAGGCAAAAGTGCCATTTTTCACGATCTCGGGCTCGGACTTTGTTGAAATGTTCGTCGGCGTCGGTGCCTCGCGCGTGCGTGACATGTTCGAGCAGGCGAAGAAACATGCACCGTGCATCATATTTATCGATGAAATTGATGCGGTAGGTCGTCACAGAGGCGCCGGACTCGGCGGCGGGCACGATGAGCGGGAACAAACCCTTAATCAGCTGTTGGTCGAGATGGATGGTTTTGAGGGCAACGAAGGGATCATCGTCATTGCTGCAACGAACCGCCCTGATGTATTGGATCCCGCCCTGCTGCGGCCGGGCCGTTTCGATCGTCAGATTACCGTTGGACTGCCTGATGTGCGGGGACGGGAACAAATCCTGAAAGTGCATATGAAGCGTGTTCCTGTGGGCGACAATGTCGAAGTGAAGTATCTGGCGCGCGGAACCCCGGGATTTTCCGGCGCCGATCTGGCAAACCTCGTGAACGAGGCGGCCCTGTTTGCGGCACGCAAAAACAAGCGCGTAGTCGATATGGAAGATTTCGAAAAGGCCAAGGACAAGATCTTGATGGGAGCAGAGCGCAAGTCCATGGTGATGAGCGACGAAGAAAAGAGCTTGACTGCTTACCACGAGGCCGGTCATGCCATCGTAGGTCGCCTGGTGCCGGAACATGACCCCGTCTACAAGGTCAGCATCATGCCGCGCGGGCGTGCCCTGGGCATCACGATGTTTCTACCCGAACGCGATCAGTACAGCGCCAGCAAACAGAAGCTGGAGAGTCAGATTTCCAGTCTCTTCGGTGGCCGCATCGCTGAAAACATCATTTTCGGTTCAGAAAAGATCACGACGGGAGCAGCCAATGATATCGAGCGTGCCACCAGTCTGGCGCGAAATATGGTGACCCGGTGGGGGCTTTCCGAGCGCTTGGGTCCTCTCGCCTACAGCGAGGAAGAGGGCGAGGTTTTTCTGGGCCGCTCAGTCACTCAGCATAAGTCGGTTTCGGATGAAACCGCTCATTTGATCGACGAGGAGATACGCTCGGTTATCGATCGGAATTATGAGCGCGCAGAGCGGATATTGAGGGAAAATCTTGAGAAACTGAATCTGATGGCGGGTGCATTGATGAAGTATGAAACCATCGACTGCACACAGATCGACGACATCATGCAAGGTAAGGAGCCAAAACCGCCTCAGGATTGGGAGGACAGCGCTCCGCCAAGCGGCAATGAACCGGTGGCCGACGCCAAGGAAGGGAGGAGCAAAAAAGCGAGCCCGCTAGGAAATCCGGCAGAGTCGCACTGACGTTCTGGTCTCGTACGTCCCAAATTCCCTGCATCTCAGGGCCTAATCGAACCCTCGGTCTAAAAAATCGAGGGTTTTTTATTTTCTCACCTTAAGTCCTGTAATTTTCATTCGGCTAGAATTGCATTATTCTTGGGAGCGTCCGAGTTGGCTGAAGCCGCTCTGCGGATCGCCAAAGCGCGCTAAAAGTGAAACAAATACAGGAGGTTAGGTGAAAAAGCAATATTTTGGAACTGACGGTATCAGAGGAACTGTGGGTGAGTACCCCATCACGCCCGATTTCATGCTCAAACTCGGATGGGCTGCAGGCCGCGTATTTGCGGACACAGGCGATTGCCATAACGTATTGATCGGAAAGGATACCCGCATATCCGGCTATATGTTCGAATCGGCCCTGGAAGCGGGCCTCTCCGCGGCCGGTGTGCATACCCAACTGCTGGGCCCGATGCCGACGCCGGGCATCGCCTATCTCACCAGAACGCTTCGCGCGCAGGCGGGCATCGTTATCAGTGCATCGCATAATCCCTATTACGACAATGGCATCAAGTTCTTTTCTTCCGCCGGAATGAAGCTGGCGGATGAAATCGAGTTAAAGATTGAACAATACCTCGGTCTCGGCATGTCGACTGTCAAGTCGTCAAAAATTGGCAGAGCGTCCCGAGCCAGGGATGCCGTAGGCCGCTACATCGAGTTCTGCAAAAGCACCATTCCTTCCTACATGGATTTCAGCGGCACCAAGATCGTGGTCGATTGTGCCCACGGATCGACCTATCACATTGCTCCGCACGTGTTTGAAGAGGTCGGCGCCAGCGTAATCCGAATCGGTACACACCCCAATGGCTTGAACATTAATGATGGTTTTGGCGCGACCAGACCTGAGCAGCTACAGCAAACGGTGGTGGAGCAACAGGCCGATTTCGGGATCGCGCTGGATGGCGACGGCGATCGCGTGATCATGGTGGATCACAAAGGAGAGGTCGTGGATGGCGATGAGCTGCTGTACATCATTACCAAATCTCGCCTGGATGCCGGAAAACTCAAAGGTCCTGTCATTGGAACGCTGATGAGCAATCTCGGCTTGGAGCACGCCTTATCGCGCCTGGGATTGGAGCTCAAACGAGCAGCGGTCGGCGATCGCTATGTGATGGAAATGATGCTGAAAGCCAATAGCCTCTTGGGAGGTGAGAGCTCGGGCCACATCATCTGTCTGGATAGAACGACCACTGGAGACGGCATCGTATCGTCGCTGCAGATCATGGCGCAAATATGGAAGACCGGAAAAACCTTGCAAGAGCTCAAGAGCAGCATGGAGAAATATCCCCAGATTCTGGTCAACGTCAAGGTCGGTCGCAGGGTCGATATTGACTCAGTCGATCAAATACAAAAAGCAAAAAAAGCGATTCAGCAGGAGCTCAAGGGAACGGGGCGCGTGTTGCTTCGTGCATCGGGCACCGAGCCGTTGATCAGAGTGATGATCGAAGGGCAAAACTCGCAGCAAATCAGTGAAATGGCAAACCGTCTGGCCGGTGAAGTCAGTAACGCCCTGGCACTGTAGGTGCTTGCCGCTGGAGTTTGCTCGTTTAGACAGCAGCCCTCTCGCTGGTGGAATGGGTTGGCAGCGGCAAACTCCATTTCAATGGCGCAGATCCTTGGGCAGCGAAAACACAATTTTTTCTTCGATTCCATCGTTTTCGGCAATTGTCCGTCCGCCCCAGCCTTTCAGTTTCTCGACGACGTCCTTGACCAGAGTTTCGGGTGCGGACGCTCCCGCGGTAACGCCTACCCGTTGCACATCGTGGAGCCATTCTCTCTTGAGCTGATCGGCATCATCGATGAGATATGCGGTCTTGCCAAGTTTTTCCGCGATTTCGCGCAGTCGGTTAGAATTGGAGCTGTTCGGCGAACCAACGACCAGAATTAGATCGCAGTATCCTGCGAGCGCTTTAACGGCGTCCTGACGATTTTGCGTGGCGTAGCAGATATCGTCCTTCCTCGGTCCGATGACTTTGGGAAAGCGCTTTTTCAGTGCCTTCACGATAGCGACGGTGTCGTCCATCGATAGCGTCGTCTGGGTCACATAGGCAAAGTTGTCGGGATTGTTGATTTGCAACGTTTCTACGTCGGCGGGGGATTCCACCAGGTAGATGCCACCGCTGCCATTTTGGTATTGCCCCATCGTACCTTCCACCTCCGGATGTCCAGCATGCCCGATAAAAACGATCTCACGTCCTTCGGCGGCGTGGTGATGCACTTCAATGTGCACCTTGGTCACCAGCGGACAGGTCGCGTCGAATACTTGAAGTTTTCGCTCCCGGGCTTCCCTTTGCACCTCGCTGGAAACACCGTGGGCGCTGAAAATGACCGTGGATCGCTCCGGCACTTCGGTGAGTTCTTCGACGAACACAGCTCCCCGCTGCCTGAGCCCCTCGACGACATAGCGGTTATGAACCACTTCGTGGCGGACGTAAATGGGTGCCCCGAAGACTTCGATGGCGCGCTCGACGATGTCGATGGCGCGGTCGACACCGGCGCAAAAACCTCTGGGGTTGGCGAGTATGATTTCCATGGCTAGAGTCGGTCGTTATTCTTTAGTTCCGCAGTAAGAAATTGTCACACGTCGCATCGCAACAATCAATGTGGCGGGACGAATAGCCGCCGTTTGCTCCACAGTACCTCATCGCCATTGTTTTCCCTCGCCAACACGCGTGCAATGACGAAGAGCAAATCGGAAAGGCGGTTCACACAAGCCAACGCCAGCGGGTTGACGGGCTCGCTTTTGGCCAGGCCAACCAGTCGCCGCTCGGCGCGCCGGCAGACTGTGCGGGCGATATGGCAGGCCGCAGCGGGCGCATTTCCTCCGGGCAGAATGAACTCCTCAAGCATGGGCAGATCGGCATTGAGGTAGTCCAGCCATTTTTCCAGCCAGTCGATATATTCTTGTTCGACCACACGATGCTCAGGAATGCACAGCTCGCCCCCGAGATCAAACAGGATGTGCTGTATTTCCTGTAGGCATTCGCGTACCGACGAGGGCAGATCAAGCGCCAACACCATGCCGATATGGCTGTTTAACTCATCTACCGTGCCATAGGCTTCGATACGCCTCGCGTCCTTATCGACTCGCGCACCATCGCCGAGGCCTGTCGTGCCCTTATCGCCGGTGCGGGTGTAAATTTTGGATAAGCGGTGTCCCATGGCAAAACTTTAGACCCAAAAGCTGAACACATCACGGCCGTCATACAAATCGACGGTGCATCAAACAAACGCTACGCGCCATAGCGCTCTGGAAAGAACCTTAAAGCTATCCGCTAGATTCTGGCAATCCATCAGCCAGCAATTTGTCCCGGGCGATGATGATGCCGTCTTCATCGGCATAGACATAATGACCAGCCTTGAAATTGACCCCGGCAAAGGTAATCAGAATATCGCGGCTGCCACCGCCTTTTAAGTGTCCTTTCAAGGGATGGGTATGTAGGGCGCGGACGCCGATGGGCAGCGGATCGATCTCGGCCTTGTCGCGGATACAGCCGTAAATGACCACTCCTTGCCAACCATTGTGGCAGGCCAGGGCAGCCATGCGCCCGCCCATTAGCGCACAGCGATGTGAACCACCGCCGTCGACGATGAGTACGCGGTTCTCGACTTTCTCTTCCAACGCCTCGCGGATCAGTACGATATCCTCGAAAATCTTCAGCGTGGTGATTTGCCCCCAGAACGCCGTTTTCTGGCCGAAATGGCGAAAAATCGGCTCTGCGATCTGAAAATGCTCGGATTCACCATACGAATCACAGAGATCGGCGGTTCGAAATGTCATGCTGGCGGCAATCCTATGTTCTCACGCGTCCATGATAACCTGAAACCTATCGCTAACCCAGCCGGATCGATCGACTCACGCGGCGCTCGCGTTGCTCCAGTAATGTTGCAGCTTTTCCCGCGCATGATGGCTTACTCGCAACCGGCTAGCCATGGAGGCAGCGGCAAAGTAAGTAGGTTGCGCCCTATCGGAACGCCGCTTTTGCCATGGCGGTCTTTATGCTATAAGGCGATCGCCCGCATGGCCCATTTATAGGGTAAGCCGATGAACACACGCGCTATCACGGACCAGAAATCGGATGAGCTAGGCAACCAGCCACCGGCGCTCGAAAACTGTAATCTCTTTGAGCAGGACCTGCCATTGCGCGAGGCGCTGTGGCGAGAGGGCGGCGGCTGGATCGAAGAGCAAGCGCGCGCTTACGGAGCGCTGCTCGGCAAAGCCGAAACACTGCGCCTGGGAGAACGGGCGAACCGTTATCCGCCGGAGCTGCGCAGCTACGATCGTTTCGGCCGCCGCATTGACGAGGTCGAATTCGACCCGTCCTGGCATGAATTGATGCGGCTCGGCATTACCCACGCCACCCATTCGCTGCCGTGGACCTGTGAGCAGCCTGGCGCGCACGTGGCCCGCGCCGTGCTCCTCATGCTGAAACACCAAGTGGACGAAGGAACCAGCTGTCCCCTCACCATGACGTTTGCCGTCGTTCCCTCCTTGCGCGTGCAGCCGGAACTGGCGGCGGAGTGGGAAAGCCGAATTCTATCCACTGAATACGATCCGCGCTGTGTGCCCGCTAAAGAGAAACGGGGAGTACTCTTCGGCATGGCAATGACCGAGCGGCAAGGCGGCAGCGACGTTCGCGCCAATACCACGCGCGCCAGCCCCCTGCGAGTCGGCGGGCCCGGCGCAGAATATCGGATCGACGGGCAAAAATGGTTCTGCTCGGCGCCGATGTGCGATGCCTTTCTGGTGCTGGCGCAGGCGCAAAATGGCCTGTCCTGTTTTCTGCTGCCGCGCTGGAAGCCGGACGGCACGCGCAATGCGTTTCATATCCTGCGGCTGAAGGACAAGCTTGGCAATCGTTCCAATGCCTCGTGCGAAGTCGAATTCGCGGGGGCCTGGGCGCGGCTCATAGGTGAGGAAGGGCGCGGCCTTGCCACCATCATGGAGATGGTGCGCCATACCCGCCTGGATTGCGCGCTCGCTTCAGCCGCGACGCTCCGGCGCGCCGTCGCCGAAGCCACTCATCACGCCCATTATCGTTATGCTTTCGGACGCCGGCTGATCGAGCAGCCGCTGATGAAAAACGTACTGGCCGATCTTTGTCTCGAGTCGGAAGCAGCGACTGCGCTGGCGCTCCATCTCGCCCACGGTTTCGATGAAGCCCGCCGCGATGAAGCGCAGCGAAAATGGATTCGCATCGCCACCGCGATCAGCAAATACTGGATCACTCGACGCGCGATCGCGGTCGTTGCAGAGGCGCTCGAGTGCATAGGCGGTAATGGCTACGTGGAGGAATCACCGATGCCGCGTCTTTACCGCGACGCGCCGCTGAATTCTTTATGGGAAGGCGCGGGAAACGTACAGTGTTTGGACGTACTGCGGGCGCTGCACAAGGACGCCGATACCCTCGCCGTCATGCTCGGAGAGATCCGGAAGGCGAGGGGCGTTTACCCTCAGTTCGACACGTACCTTGCGCGCATCGAAGGCGAACTGCGTGATGGCGAACAGCTTGAAGCAAGGGCGCGGCGTCTGGTGGAACGCCTCGCACTCGCCCTGCAGGCCGCCCTTGTGGTCCAATTTGGTCCGTCCGAGGTCGCCGATGCCTTTTGCGCTTCCCGGCTGGCCGGCGACCATGGGCAGGCTCTGGGAACGCTACCTTCAGGCGTGGATTACTCCCGGATTATCGAGCGCTCGCGGCCGCAGCTGGAAGAAGGATGAGAAGAGCCTATGCCGGTCACTCAAATCGACACATCGGGCACGGCCGTAAATAATCACAAGTAACGAGCGAGCAACCCGTTCTCGCACTGGGCGTAAGGCAGAGGAATCCTGACTTCCCAGCCGCCGCCGGGCGCTTCGGAGAGGGAATTCCCCTCTCTGTCCTGCATCTCGTTCAGCACGAGGTCCCGATTGCCTTCGGGCAAGATCAGCTCCAGATGATCGCCGACAGCAAATTTGTTTTTCACCCGTATGCCCGCCAGGCCGGATGCCGCGTCGTAGTCGGTCACCTCGCCGACGAACTGTTGGCGGTGGCTTTGCGAATGACCGTGCAGATAATTTTGCTGCTCATGGGTGTGATGGCGCTGATAAAATCCATCGGTGTAGCCGCGCTGCGCCAGATTCTCCAACACGCCTAGCAACTCCGGATTGAACGGCCGGCCAGCCCGCGCATCATCGATAGCCTGGCGATAAACCTGGGCGGTACGCGCCACGTAGTAGCAGGATTTGGTGCGGCCTTCAATCTTCAGGCTATCGACGCCCATCTCCACCAGCTTGTGTACGTGCTCCACGGCGCGGAGGTCCTTCGAGTTCATGATGTAAGTGCCGTGCTCGTCCTCCATGACCGGCATTAACTCGCCGGGACGGTTTTCTTCTTCCAGAAAATAGACCCGATCCGCCAGCGAATGGCGCTTGGCGCCGCCGCAAGTGGCCGTGTTGAGATCGTTCAAGCTCAGGCTGAGTGGGCCGGGGACGTAATCGCCTTCGGCGTTTTCCTGCGCCGGCGTCACATCGTATTTCCAGCGGCAGGAATTGGTGCAGGTGCCCTGGTTGGGGTCCCGATGGTTGAAATAGCCGGACAGCAGGCATCGTCCCGAATAGGCGATGCACAGCGCGCCGTGGATGAATACCTCCAGTTCCATATCGGGACATTGCTGGCGGATTTCGGCCACCTCATCCAGCGACAGTTCGCGCGACAGGATGATCCGCTCGATACCGATGGATTGCCAGAAGCGCACGGCGGCATAGTTCATGGTGTTCGCCTGTACCGAGAGATGAACCGGCAGCTCCGGCCAGCGTTCCCGCACCAGGAAAATCAAGCCCGGATCAGCCATGATCAAGGCGTCCGGTCGCATGGCGATGATCGGGGCGATGTCCTTGAGGAAGGTTTTCACTTTCGAATTATGCGGCAGCGCATTGGTAGCGAGAAAGAACTTTTTGCCCGCAGCATGCGCTTCGGCGATGCCAATGGCCAGATTATTTTCCAAAAAATCGTTGTTGCGTACGCGCAGGCTATAGCGCGGCTGGCCGGCGTACACGGCGTCCGCGCCATAGGCGAAGGCATAGCGCATGTTTTTCAAGGTGCCGGCGGGGGAGAGCAGCTCGACGTTTTTCATCAGATCGAAACGATCAATCAAAGTATCCGGCCCTGATTCTATACCGGTTGCAGCGAGCTGCGAAGCGGACCATCGCAGGCTCCGGATGAAAACGAAGGGAAAGGTGCCGCAACCGGCGAACAATCTCGTGCATTTTCGGTGAGTTGTTTTACGGTTAGCTTCTAATTAGACTCTATTGCAGTTGACCAGAGGCTAGCGTTATGAATTTCCCTACCATTGAGTCTTTCATCGGCGACACGCCGCTCGTGCGTCTGCAGCGATTGCCCGGCGCCACCAGCAACGTGGTGCTGGCCAAACTCGAGGGCGATAACCCGGCCGGGTCGGTGAAAGACCGGCCCGCCCTCAGCATGATCCAGCATGCCGAAGCGCGCGGTGAAATAAAGCCGGGTGATCGCTTGATCGAAGCCACCAGCGGCAACACCGGCATTGCCTTGGCGATGGCCGCAGCCATCAAAAGCTACCGGATGACGCTAATCATGCCAGAAAATATGAGCCTGGAACGGCGGGCCGTGATGAAAGCTTTCGGCGCCGAGATTTTGCTAACGCCCGCCGAAGGCGGCATGGAGGCTGCCATCGACATGGCGCGCGCGATGGCGGCCCGAGGCGAGGGCCGCGTGCTCGATCAGTTCGCCAATGCAGACAATCCCCAATCTCACTATGAAGGCACCGGGCCGGAGATTTGGCGTGACACACGCGGCACGGTCACGCATTTCGTCAGCTCGATGGGTACGACGGGCACCATTATGGGAGCCGCCCGTTATCTCAAGGAGAAAAATCCCGCGATCCAGATCATCGGCGTGCAGCCTAGGGATGGTGCCAAGATCCCCGGCATCCGTCGCTGGCCGGAAGACTATCTGCCGAAGATTTATGATCCGTCCCGCATCGACCGCATTCTCGATGTCGGTCAGCAGGAGGCGGAAGACACCACCCGGCTGTTAGCGGCAAAGGAAGGCATCTTTGCCGGCATTTCTTCCGGCGGTGCAGTCGCGGCGGCTTTGCGCTTGTCCAATGAGCTTGCCAACGCCGTGATCGTCGTAATCGTCTGCGACCGCGGCGATCGTTACCTGTCGACCGGGGTTTTCCCCGATTAGGAAGCTTTCTTGTCTAGAGAACTTTCGGCGCTTTTCCATTCCGGCTGGGTCGGCCGGCTCTCCGTACACGCTCTATGGTCCGCCGTACAAAATTTCTGGGAAGGCAGTTTTCTTCAGTTTATCGCGCGCCGCTTCGACGAAGACCGCTGCTTTCAGGTCGCTGCGAGCCTGACCTTTACCTCGCTGCTCGCTCTGGTTCCCCTGCTGACCATCACCGTCACCGTGGTCTCGGCGTTTCCGGTTTTTTCCGAGTTTACCGATCAGATCAAGGCATTCATCTTCAACAACTTGACGCCGGATTCGGTGGAATCGGTCAAGAACGCGATCGCATTTTATACCCAGCAGTTTTTTGCCAACGCCACCAAGCTGCAGGCACTCGGCATCATATTCCTCGTCATCATCTCCATCATGCTGATGCTGACCATCGACAGCGCTTTCAACAAGATCTGGCGCGTCACCAAGCCACGACCGCTGCTCAACCGCCTGTTGAGCTATTGGGCGATGTTGACCGTGGGCCCGGTGCTCATCGGCGCCAGCCTGTCGCTCACGTCCTATCTGGTAGGCCTGACCGCAGGCTTGACCAGCCAGCTTCCGACCGGCGTCATCCTTTTGAAACTGGTTCCCGTACTATTGACGACGTTCGCTTTCAGCCTGCTCTACGTATCGATTCCCAATCTGCCCGTATTCTGGCGACACGCGCTGGTGGGCGGCGTCGTGGCTGCCCTGGCGTTCGAGTTCATGAAGCGCGGCTTCGGTTTCTACATCGCGCATTTTCCGACCTATGAGTTGATCTATGGTACGTTCGCTAGCTTACTGATTTTTTTGCTCTGGCTTTATCTTTCCTGGCTAGTGGTGTTGATTGGTGCGGTGATCACGGCCAGTCTACCATTCTGGAACGGCGCTACCCGGATACAAAGACCTGCGGTAGGGCAGCCGTTCTACGATGCCATGAGCGTGCTGGAGATGCTCTGCGGCGCCTTCAGGACCGGCAAAGTACTGTGTTTTTCAGAGATGCTGCAGCAATCGGCGATGGGCCCTGAGCGGCTGGAGGAAGCCTTGGAGAAGCTAGCCTGCGCTAACCTCGTGAGCCTGACGGCCGACGATGGCTGGGTGCTGATTCGCGATCCGGAAAACCTCAAGGTGAGTGAAATCTACCGGCTGTTCGTGTTTGATCCGTCTGTGGCCAGCGGCAGCCCGCAAAGACCGGTGGACCGCATCATCGAGGATCTGGGCGAGCGTATCCGCGCGGACCTGGACGTCTCGCTGAAGCATCTGTGCGAGCAGAACCCGAATCCTGGGCAATCAGCCGCATGACGGGTTGCAAGGCGAAGTCCTGATGTCTCGTCGCGCTCGGAAAAAAAGCCTTCACCCAGTTGCCCCGGTGCACGCCCGCATCGAATCCTTCTCCCATGACGGGCGCGGCGTGACCCATGTAGGTGGAAAAGCGGTCTTTGTCGAGGGTGCTTTGCCCGGTGAAGCGGTTACTTTCGTTCTTACTGACGTGCGCCGCGATTATGCGCAAGGTAAAGCGCAATACGTGGTGACGGCTTCACCGCAGCGCGTGGAACCGCGCTGCGTTTATTTTGGCGTGTGCGGAGGCTGCAGCCTGCAGCACCTGGCGGCGGATGCGCAGATCGTGCACAAACACAACGTGCTGCAGGAGCAGCTCGAGCGCATCGGCAAAACCAAACCGGAGACGCTGTGGCCGCCGGTGACCGGCCCATACTGGGGTTATCGGCGTAAAGCTCGGCTGGGCGTCCGGTACGTGGCGAAGAAAGGCCGTGTACTGGTGGGATTTCGGGAAAAGACGAGGCCGTCGCTCGCCGAATTGAACTCCTGCGAAGTATTGCATCCGCAAATCGGCGCTCGTTTGCAAGACCTGGCCGATCTAATCGGCTCGCTCAGCATCAAGAATCGTGTGCCACAGATCGAGGTGGCCATCGGCGAGAATCGCAGCGCCCTGGTGTTGCGGCTACTGGACGCTGCCGACGAAGACGATCTGCAACGGCTGCATGCGTTCGGCGAACGCTTCGGCTTCGACATCTATCTGCAGCGGCACGGACCCGAATCCGCCGTCGCGCTGTATCCTGAAGCGCCTCCGCTGCTGACGTATGCGCTGCCGGACCAAGGCATCGAATTTGAGTTCAAGCCGACCGAATTCACCCAGGTAAACAGCGAAATCAATCGTCGAATGGTCGAGCGCGTGATGGAGATTCTTCAGCCTCGGCCCGGCGACGACGTGCTGGATCTATTCTGCGGCCTGGGCAATTTCACTCTGCCCATCGCTACCCGGGCCGGCACCGTGGTCGGCGTCGACGGCAGCCCGGAACTGATCGCCAGAGCCCGCCGCAATGCTGACCGGAATGGCATTGAAAACGTTCAGTTTCACGCCGCCGACCTGACCCAGTGCCTGGATGGAGCGCTATGGGCGAGCCGGCGCTACGGCAAGCTGGTGCTCGATCCTTCCCGCGCGGGCGCGCTGGAGGCTTTGGCCTATGCCCCGCTATGGCATGCACGGCGGATCGTCTACGTTTCCTGCAACCCGGCGACGCTGGCGCGCGACGCCGGGTTCCTCGTCCATCGGCACGGTTACCGACTGCTCAAGGCCGGCGTGCTCGATATGTTTCCTCATACCGCACACGTCGAATCCATTGCCTTGTTCGAGAAATGACCGCTCGCTCGCTTGCTATATCCGAATCAGTCTGCCACAGCAGCGGCTAGCGCTGTTCGGGCGGGACGGAATAGAGCGCAGCTATCGAGTCTCCACGGCGAAGAACGGGCCGGGCGAACGGTTCGGAAGCGGCTGTACGCCGCGCGGCTGGCACCGGGTGCGCGCCAAGATAGGGGCGGGACAACCGCTAGGCGCGGTGTTCGTCGGCCGCCGACCCACCGGTGAGATCTATGATGCCAGGCTGGCGGCGCGCCAGCCCGAGCGAGATTGGATTTTGACGCGTATTCTGTGGCTGAGCGGGTTGGAGCTCGGCTTCAATCGCTTGGGCGAAGGCGATACCGCCCGGCGTTATATCTACATTCACGGCAGTCCGGATCATTGCCTCGCCGGAGGGCCCCAATCGCACGGCTGCATACGCATGTCAAGCCCCGATGTGCTGGATTTGTTCGGGCGGGTCACGCCGCAAACGCCGATTTTTATCAGCGAGACTGACGATTAAGCGGTGGCCGCTGCAGCATTGGCCCCGGCCGCCCGATGTGATAGCCCTGGACATAGTCGACACCGATTTCGCTCAGCGCCTGCTGGGTCTCGGCATCTTCGACGCCTTCGGCGATGACCTGCATGTCGTTACCGTGCGCCAGCGTATTGATGGCGGTTACAAAAGCCTTGTCGCGCGGGTTACTGACCATTCGGGTAATATAGCTCTGGTCGATTTTTATGAACGTCACCGGTAAGTGCCGGATATACGAGAAAGAAGCGAAGCCAACGCCGAAATCGTCTATTGCAAAGCGAAAGCCGAGCGCGGCCAGTTCGTCCATGATCGCTTTGGCCATGCCGAAATCCGCGACCGCCGCTGTTTCGGTAAGCTCGAAAATCAGGTTTTCCGGCTTCAAGCGCTTGGCTGCTACGGCCGCTTTCAGCGGTTTCGTCCAGTCCGGATCGGCCAGTGCCGCGGCGGAGAGATTGATGTGGATGGTGAGGGGCGATGGACTGTCCGCAAGGGCATCCAGTGATTTGATGGTTTCTTCGATGACAAAGCGATCGATATCTTTGATTAGACCAGTCAGATGAGCAAATTCCAAAAATTCTCCGGGCAGCGTGAGGCTGCCGTCATCCCGTTTGATCCTCAACAGTGCCTCATAATATTCGATTTTGCCGTTGACGGTGGACTTGATCGGCTGGTAGTGAAACGTTAGGCGGTTCTGGTCCAGGGCCTGTCGGATGGTCTGTTTCCATAAAGTCCTCTCGCTGATGCGCTGTTTCGAATGGTCAGCGTACGAAAAGATATGCGCCCGGCCGCGTCCGCTGTTTTTCGCGTAGTACATGGCGAGGTCCGCGTTGGCCATGATTTCATCGATATCGTAGCCGTGTTCGGGGATCATGGCGATGCCGATGCTGGCGGAGACCCGATAGAGCCTTTGCTGGACCCGCAACGGCTGCTCGGCCAAGCGCCGGTTCAACAGATCGGCGAAGGCCAGCGCTCCTTCGACGGTCTGATTGGGCATCAGGACGGCAAATTCATCGCCGCCGAGGCGCCCGGGGATATCGGACTTGCGTATGTGATTGCGTAGCTCGGTGGCGATCATCCGCAGCAAGGTATCCCCGGCGGGATGGCCACTGGTATCGTTGATTTCCTTGAAGTGATCGAGGTCGAAGATCACCAGCGCAGCGCACACGGGGTTACGCTCCACCTGACCATAAAGCCGCGCCAGCTCTTCGTGGAAGCGATGCCGATTGTACAGACGGGTTAGCGGATCATGGTGAGCCAGCCACATCATTTGTCGCTCCGCGACGACGCGATCGGTGACGTCGAGACCCACCGACAGGACGGCGATTCCTTCTGGACTTCGCTCCTTGAGACGCGTATGCACCCAAACCACGTGGCGCTGCGCGCCGTTTTTGCAGAGCAGTTCGGTTTCGTGCTGCAGGCGCTTGCGCTGGCCGGTCCACAATTCGGCCAGCGGTCCGTCCATTTCCTCACCGGCCTTTGCTTCGGCCATCAAGGACGTGAAGCTCTTTTCATGGAGCTCTTCCTGGCTGTAACCGGTGAGCTGCAGCGTCATGCCATTGACCGTCAGAATGGTTCCCTGATCGCTCTGGGTAATAATCATGACCTGGGCGGTATCGAGCAGATACTGCACGAAGTCGCGCTCGGCGGCCAGCTCCCGGGCTTTGATTTCGAGCGCCTGAGCCTGCTGCTCGAGCTGGTAGGACAGCGTCATCGCTGTGGCGTGCAGTACATAGATCTCATCTTTTATCTGGAATTTTCTGTACTCGTGGGCCAGGTCCTTCCTGGCTTTGCGATGGGCGCCACGGGCGAGCAACGGCAGCGTATCGGCCAGGTTGCGCAGTTGCCGCAAAGGAAAGCGTATCAGCAATAAAAGCAGAAGCTCAGCCATGATCAAGCTCGCCGCGGCGAGCAGGACGCCACTGCGGGTGGCGCGATCGATATGGCCTACCTGGTTGGTGACGTCGGTGAGGATGAGAACATAGCCGCTGCCCTCGATCAGTTTATCGAGCGCTAGGGTATGGACGAGATAGTATCGGTTGTTCCATGGTTGCACCTCCTGTTCCGACACCAGGGCAGGGCTTTTGTTTCGCCGCGCCAGATGTTGCAGGAAAGGCGTTAAGGAGGCCGCATTAGTCAGCGCGGTGACTTGGAGTTTCCAGTCTTGCACGAACCCATCGTTCGTTCCCGGGTTTTCATCGGCCGGTATCAGGATACCGATATCAGCTCCCGTCAACAGGCGAAATTCGATGACCAATTGTGAGATGCCTTGCGAAAGGCTGAATAGACCGGCCAATTGGCCGTTGGCCAGGATCGGCATGTACGTATTCAGCGTGCACTGCGGGTTACATAACAATAGCGTGGCGGGTTCTTCCCGAGCGGATACCTGGTGGATGATGGCTTGTTCGGAAGCTTTCGGCGTTTTTGACCCGGCTACTCTTTTCCATTGCCAGAACGAGCGGCCGTCGGGGGTGAATAATTCGATGCCCTCGATGTCGAGATCGTACTGGAATTCGGAATATACCTCGGCGGCAGGGCGTAGAATGGCAAGATCGCGTTGATGCAGCGCCTCGGAAAAGTGGCCAATGGCCGCCAGCACGGAACCGATTTGTTCGAGCCGGTTTGACGAGCGCGTCAATAGATCGCCGATTTGACGGCCGAGCAGCTCTTTATCCAGTCGTCGGTGGTCCTGGAATTGGTATTCGAGATAAAAATAATTGAGCACCGCGAACGCCATCGCGATACCCAGAACGAGTACGCTGAGAAACAGAAATGCCTTCCAGAATAGGCTCAAGAAAGGCATTGTGGCGGTGATATTTTTACTGCGCAGCATGCTTCATCGATGCGTAGGCAGGCGGAGTGGCGGCTGAACGAAAAGCAGGATGACGCTCGGTTTCACTGGCGATGTTGGCATTGTGCGTTTTCTACCGTCGAGCTCGAGACGATCGGTGTCTCGGCGAGAACGCCGGAAACCTGTGCGGGTCGGCAGCGCTCGGGGCAAATACCGATCGGCTGGACGGCAAGCTTTAGAGCGCCGATATCGGGAATCCATTACAATAACAGCATACTCTACGCTTTGATGATGAGGATGATCGCCTCGCAACAGGTTGGGGAAACGTTGCGATTTTGCGCGACCGCGGAGCATCACAAATGAACACGCTGAATTTTTTGGCAAGATGAGATGCAAACCATGAAGACAATGATACAGCCTGTAATTTTATCGGGCGGAGCGGGTACGCGCTTATGGCCTTATTCGAGACAAGCCTATCCGAAGCAGTT
>CADDZF010000035.1 GCA_902812445.1 Methylococcaceae bacterium
CCTTGCGCCAGGATCCCCTTCACCGCCTCCGCCCGGAACTCGGGCGGGTACGCTTGTGTTCGTTCCATACCTCCTCATGGGGTCAGTTTAACCCATCAGGAGTGTCCGTTTTTGTCAGGGTAGCTCACCAGCCACCCTGCATCGTGGCGGATGGGACTGGTATCGCATTCTTTGGTATGATCGTGCCAACTTCCGATGGAGGATTCAGCCATGGCTCAAACAGAGACACCGGTTTGCGATTTTGGCCGCAAAGCGATCGACTTTTCTCTGCCGGGCGTCGATGGAAAAACCTGGACGCTGGCGCAATGCAGGGGAAAAAACGGCCTTTTGGTCATGTTCATCTGCAACCACTGTCCTTACGTTAAAGCGGTGCAGGAACGCATCGTACGGGACGCCCGAGAGTTGACCGAATACGGCGTAGGATGCGTCGCCATCATGTCGAATGATCCGACCGACTACCCGGAAGATTCGTTCGACAACATGAAAAAAGTCGCCGCGGCGTTCCATTATCCATTTCCTTATCTGCACGATGCGACGCAGGAAGTCGCCCGCGCATACGGTGCGGTCTGCACCCCGGATTTTTTTGGCTACAACTCGAATCTTGAACTTCAGTACCGGGGACGCCCGGACGCCAGCCGCAAGGAAACGGCTCCGCCGGACACGAGGCGCGACCTATTCGAAGCGATGAGACAAATCGCCCAGACGGGGCGCGGCCCCGAGCAGCAGATCCCGAGCATGGGCTGTTCGATCAAGTGGCGAGACGCTTGATTGCCGGGCAAATTCTCAGCGATTACAGAGCTATTAACCCGGCCCTTAAATAGGCCGGGTTAATAAGGGGTCAGGGAGCCGAAACCGCGGTGCCAAGCCGCGTGAGCGGAGGCCGGGCGCGTACCGGCCTTGTCGATGGCCCGAAATACCACGAGGGTATTTTCGGGCCGGAATAATAAAAGGTGGGAAAAGATGTCTTTCAAACGAATGATCGATCTTGATTTAAACGGAAAACGGGTGCTGATCCGGGAGGACCTGAACGTTCCGCTAAAGGACGGCAAGGTGAGCAGCGATAGCCGTATCCGAGCCTGCCTGCCGACGATTCGCCACGCCGTGAAGGCGGGCGCTCGCATCATATTGATGTCACATCTGGGCCGCCCGACGGAAGGCCAGTATGCGCCAGAGTTCTCTTTGAAGCCGGTCGCCGACCGTCTGTCCGAGCTGCTGGGTCAACCCGTTCGCCTGGTCAAGGACTGGCTGTCCGGCGTCGATGCCGAGCCGGGCGAAGTGGTTTTGTGCGAAAACGTGCGCTTTAATCCAGGCGAGAAGAAGGACGATCCGGAGCTGTCCAAGAAAATGGCCGCGCTGTGCGATATCTACGTGATGGATGCTTTCGGCACTGCGCACCGCGCCGAAGCATCCACCCACGGGGTGGGTCTGCAGGCCCCTGTCGCCTGCGCCGGGCTTCTTTTGGCGGCAGAGCTGGATGCATTGGGCAAGGCGTTACAGCATCCCAAGCGCCCGCTCCTGGCCGTCGTCGGTGGCTCCAAGGTATCGACCAAGCTGACCGTGTTGGAATCCCTTTGCAGCAAGGTTGATCGGCTCATCGTCGGCGGCGGCATCGCTAACACCTTCATCGCCGCGGCCGGCCATGCGGTCGGCAAGTCGCTCCATGAACCTGATCTGATCCCCGAGGCGCGGCGTTTGGCGGAAGCGGCCAAGGCGCGCGGCGCCGAAATCCCGGCGCCGACCGACGTGGTATGTGCCAAGGAGTTTTCCGAGAAGGCAGCCGCGAGCGTCAAGCAGGTCGGTGACGTGGAGGCAGACGACCTGATCCTCGACATCGGTCCGCAGACCGCTGCCCGCTATGCAGAGATCATCCAGGCGGCGGGAACCATCGTCTGGAACGGCCCGGTCGGCGTATTTGAGTTCGCATCGTTCGGCGAAGGCACCCGTATCGTGGCGATGGCGATCGCCGACAGTCCGGCGTTCTCCATCGCTGGGGGGGGCGACACCTTGGCCGCCATCGACAAGTACGGCATCGGCGATCGGATCTCCTACACCTCGACCGGAGGCGGCGCTTTCCTTGAATTTTTGGAAGGTAAAGCGCTTCCGGCTGTAACCATGCTGGAGCAGCGGGCGAACGCATGACGGACACCGTTGGAAAGTCGTTGTTGGTCTCTGAAAATCGACTTCAAGTACGGCGTATTATTGACCTGGCTCCTGAATAGGCCGGGCGTGTACCGCCCTTGGCGATGGCCGGAACTACCAGGACGGTATTTTCGGGATGGAATAATAGTGATCGTGTGAGAGCGCTTCGGGCACGCTAAATTCGGAAACGATAACCGGCTTAGGCTGTCTCTCTTTAATAGCTGTAGAACAATGTCGAGGGAAAATTAACATGGCTAGAATCACCGTCGAAGACTGCCTGGGTAAAGTCGACAACCGCTTTCAACTGGTTCTCCTGGCGGCCAAGCGCGCGCGCCAATTGAGCAGGCATCCTGACGATGCGAAAGTACCCTGGGACGGCGACAAGGCGACCGTGGTGGCGCTGCGGGAGATCGCAGCCGACCTGGTGACGCGAGAATACCTCACCGGCGTTCCTCAAGCACCTGCCAATGAAGCTGAAGCCGCCGAAGCGAACGATGCGGGCGAGAACAATGCAGCCGCATGAAATATCCGCAGCGCTGGCGCTGGAGTGAACGCGGTTTAGGCATGGGGGCAGCGGAGGCTAACTGCTCGCGGGATGGTAAAACGGTATGAATGATCTGCTTCTGCAAGAGGCGACGGAACTGCCGCAGGAAAAACTGATCCGGCGTCTGTGCGCCGCGTTGGCCGCCTATCTGGAGCCTGCCCAGATCGAAGCCGTCTACCGCGCTTATCGGCGGGCTGCAGAATCTCACCAAGGACAGTTCCGTTTGAGCGGTGAAGCCTACATTTGTCATCCTGTCTCGGTCGCGCTAATCCTCGCGGGGGTACACATGGATGTTAAAGGAATCATGGCCGCCATCCTGCACGATGTGATCGAGGATACGGCGATCACCAAAGAGCAGCTGCGTGAGGAATTCGGCGAGGAAGTCGCCGAGCTGGTGGATGGCGTCAGCAAGCTGACCCAGCTAGAACCCAAATCGCGTGCCGAAGCGCAAGCGCAAAACGTGCGCAAGATGGTCCTCGCCATGGTCAAGGACCTGCGCGTGATCATGGTGAAGCTGGCCGACCGGCTGCACAACATGCGCACGCTCAGCGCCATGGCGGCGCCGCGAAAGCGACGCATCGCGCGCGAAACGCTCGATATCTACGCGCCGATCGCCAATCGGCTGGGCATGAATCAAATCCGCCTGGAGCTGGAAGACTTGGGGTTCAAAGCGCTGTATCCGCGGCGCTACCGCATACTGGAGCACGCGCTCAAGAAAGTGCGCGGCAATCGCAAGGAGCTGGTGTCGACGATCGAGTCGGCCATCAAGAGCCGGCTGCAGGAAGCAAAGCTCGATTGCACGGTCAGCGGACGGGAAAAACATCTTTACAGCATTTATCAGAAAATGCGCAACAAGAAGATTCCCTTCCGAGAAGTGCTCGACGTCTATGCCTTCCGAATCGTCACTGAGCGGGTCGATGGCTGTTATCGTGCCCTTGGCCTGGTGCATAATCTGTACAAGCCCATACCGGGCTGTTTCAAGGATTATATTGCGGTTCCCAAGGCCAACGGCTATCAATCCCTGCATACGGTGCTGATCGGTCCTTATGGCCTGCCGATCGAGATCCAGATCCGTACTGAGGCCATGCACCGCGTGGCGGAATCCGGCATCGCCGCGCACTGGCTCAATCGGGCGGAGAAAGAGCAGGTGACCGACAGCCAGGCGCGCGCCCTCGAGTGGCTACGCGACCTGCTGGAGATTCAGAAAAACGCCGGTGACTCGCTGGAGTTTCTCGATAATCTCAAGGTCGATCTGTTCCAGAAGGAAGTCTTTGTCTTCACGCCAAAAGGGGACGTCGTGAAGCTGCCGAGAGGCGCCACCATCGTCGATTTTGCCTACGCGGTTCACACCGATATCGGCAATACCTGCGTTTCGGCCAGGATCAACCGGCGTCTCGCGCCCATGCAGACGGCGCTGGAAAACGGCCAGACCGTCGAGATCGTCACGGCCCCGTGGGCAAAGCCGAATCCGCTGTGGCTCAATTACGTCGTCACCGCCAAAGCGCGGGCGGCGATTCGCAATCACCTTCGCAACTTCAAGAAACAGGAGGCGATCAAGCTGGGCGGACGTCTTCTCGATAAGGAATTGAATGCTCTGGGATTCGATCGCGAAGACATCTCCCAGGCGCGCACGGACGAGTTGCTGTGCGCCTGGGAGATGTCTTCTCTGGACACTTTGCTGGAAGACATCGGCCTGGGTAACCGGCTGCCTTTTCTGGTCGCCAAACATTTATGCCAGAAGGAAGGTAAATCAGGCATCAGGCACGATGAGGTAGAGAAAGGTTCATTCTCGCCCCTGATCATCAAAGGCACCGAGGGAATGGTCGTCAATCTCGCCAAATGCTGCCGACCTATTCCGGGCGATCCGATCATCGGCCTGTTCAGTCCAGGCAAAGGCATCGTGGTGCATCTGAACGAGTGCAAGAACGTCATCGGTGTGAAGCGTCAGACCAACTGGCTGGATGTCGAGTGGGACAGCGAGGTTGCCGGCGACTTTCCGGTCGAGATCCGGGTCGAGCTGAAGAACCAGGTGGGTACTCTGGCCAGCGTCGCATCCACCATCTCGAAGATGGGCGCCAATATCGAGAATGTGCAGATCACCAATCAGGATGATGAAATCTCGATCGATCACATCACCCTTTTGGTCAAAGACCGGGTACACCTCGCCGGCATCATGCGTGAGCTGAAGAACCTGCCCGTCATCGAGAGGATTTCCCGCGTCAAGGCGGAATTGAGAAAAAAAACATGAAGAGAGAAGTCATTCATACGCTGCAAGCGCCTCAAGCGATCGGTACGTATTCGCAGGCCATCCGGCACGGTCAGATGGTCTATCTTTCCGGTCAGATTCCGCTGCAGCCTTCCACCATGACACTGGTGGAGGGCGGCATGGATCAGCAGGTGCGCCAGGTATTCGATAACCTGAGCGCCGTCGCCCAGGCGGCCGGTGGAAACCTCCAGGACGTCGTCAAGCTTACCGTGTACTTGACCGATTTGGATCAGTTTTCTCTGGTCAATGAAATCATGGCCGGCTATTTTGCCGAACCTTATCCTGCCCGCGCCGCCATCGGCGTTGCCGCCCTGCCCAAGGGTGCCGGCATTGAAATGGATGCCATCATGGCGCTTTCCGACTAGCCTTCTGCGGCAGTGCCTCGCCATGCCGCAACCGCAGGCTCTCGACACGCTACCGGTATCCTCGCTCAAGGGCGTCGGAGCGCACACCCTCGAACGACTCGAAAAGCTCGGCATCAAAAGCGTGCAGGACCTTCTTTTCCATTTGCCGCTGCGCTATGAGGATCGTACGCAGATTATTCCTCTGGGCCAGCTTCGCCCCGGCCAGCAGGCGTTGGTGGAGGGACGGGTGGAAGTATGCGAATTGCTCGGTAAAGGCCGCCGTTCGCTGATCTGCCGCATCGGTGACGGCAGCGGCTTTGTCAACTTGCGATTTTTTTATTTTACCGCCCGCCAACAGGCCGCTTTGAAGCGCGGGATACTCTTGCGCTGCTTTGGCGAAGCAAGATCCGGCTTCTACGGACTTGAAATGGCGCATCCCGACTATGAGCCCATTACTGGCAACCCGCCGGAGCAGACAGAAACCCGGCTGACGCCGGTTTATCCGTTGACCGAAGGCGTACACCAGAAGACCATGCGTCGTCTGATCGGTCAGGCGCTCGAGTGGGGAGCAGCCAGCCCGTCTGCCGGCAACGGCCTGGAAGACTGGATTCCGCCGCCCGTCCTTAAGACGCTGCGTTTTCCACCCTTATTCGAGGCGATCCACTTGTTACATCGGCCGCCGGCCGATTCGAGCCGGGAAAACAATGACCTCACGGTGGCGCAAAGGCGTCTGGCGTTTGAAGAGCTGTTGGCCCATCATTTGAGCCTGTGTAGCTTTCGGGCCGCCACCCGCGCCCAGTGCGCGCCCGTCCTAAAAACGTCAGCCGCAGTAGCGGCCGCCTTCCGAAACCGGCTTCCGTTCCCGCTCACGGCGGCGCAGCGGCGGGTGACCGGCGAGATCGAGGCGGATCTCGTCTCCGGTAAACCGATGCTGCGGCTGGTGCAAGGCGATGTCGGCTCAGGCAAAACCGTAGTCGCCGCGCATATTGCGCTCGCCGCTCTCAGTGCGGGTTACCAGGTTGCCATCATGGCGCCTACCGAACTGCTCGCCGAGCAGCACCGCCGGAATTTTGCCGGCTGGCTGGAACCTTTGGGCTTTCGCGTATTACTATTGGTCGGCAAACAGAAAGGGCGGGAACGGCAAGACGTTCTCAACGCGATAAAGAGCGAACAGCCCGGCGTCGTGATCGGCACCCACGCGCTGTTCCAGGAGCAGGTCCGCTTTTATCGCCTGGGATTGGTCATCATCGATGAACAGCACCGCTTCGGCGTACATCAGCGCCTGGCTCTGCGCGAGAAAGGTCCGCGGAATGGCTTGTACCCGCACCAGCTCATCATGACGGCAACGCCGATACCGCGGACGCTGGCCATGCTCGAGT
The DNA here is from genome assembly GCA_902812445.1 of Methylococcaceae bacterium. Classification (GTDB taxonomy): domain Bacteria; phylum Pseudomonadota; class Gammaproteobacteria; order Methylococcales; family Methylococcaceae; genus CADDZF01. The sequence goes on from CADDZF010000035.1 coordinate 6,673, forward strand.
ACGCCGATCTCGATGTTTCCACCATCGACGAACTGCCGCCCGGCCGAGCGCCCGTCCACACCGCCGTGATTCCCGCCAGCCGGCGCGCCGAAGTCATCAGCCGGATTGCCGCGTGGATCGCCCAAGGCCGCCAGGTCTATTGGGTCTGCACCCTGATCGAGGAATCCGATGTCTTGCAGTGCGAAGCGGCCGAGAAGACCGCAGCCCTGCTGGCCGAGACCCTGCCCGATATCCGCATCGCGCTGATTCACGGAAGGTTGAAGCCGCTCCAGAAAGAAGCCGCCATGCAACGCTTCAAATCGCGCGAGCTCGATCTCCTGGTCGCCACGACGGTCATCGAAGTAGGGGTCGACGTGCCCAACGCGAGTTTAATGGTCATCGAGAATCCGGAGCGCTTGGGTCTTGCGCAGCTGCACCAGTTGCGCGGTCGAATCGGCCGCGGCCCGAAGGAGAGCCACTGCGTGCTGATGTATCAGCCGCCCCTGTCCGAACTTGCCAAAGAGCGGCTCTCGATCCTGCGTGAAACCAGTGATGGGTTCGAGATCGCCGAACGCGACCTGGAATTGCGCGGACCGGGCGAAGTGCTCGGCACGCGCCAAACCGGACAGCTTCAATTCCGCATCGCCGACCTGGCGCGTGACGGCCCCCTGTTGCCGCACGTCAAGGTCGCGGCGACCACCATTCAGCGCGATTACCCCGGCCACGCACAACCCCTGATTCGCCGCTGGCTGGGCAACGCGGTGCGTTATGCTGACGTTTAGCGGGCGGACATCTAGCGTGAACGCCAGTGCGAGATTCGGCGTTGTAGCGACGAAAACGACGGCGCGAACGCCCATCGGGCCGCATAGCGCGCTCCGGGCTACCGATCCAGCGTTGTGGAGGCGACTGTCAGAGCCCATCGATTGATCCGGCAAAGCCAGTTATTCAAGCGCGAACCCGGCTGGCTGGACGGCCGCAAAATCGGCCGCCGGACGACGCCGAAAAGCGTCCTCTCGTGGCTGTCGGAGGCAGGATCACTGACCAGCCGGCTGCGCTCGAGGTGTGGGCACGGCTTTGCTGTTCATGTGCTCGCTCAGCGTTGGGCAAAGCCGTTCAGCGGCGAAGCCGCGGCGCTGGGTTTGCCGCCCGCCCGCTTTGCATTGATACGCGAAGTCGTGCTGCAATGCTCTGGGCAGCCGTTGGTGCTCGCCAGAACCATCATTCCGGCGCGAACACTGCGCGGCGCGAATCGCCGCCTTGCTCGTCTGGGCAACCGACCGTTGGGTGAAGTCTTGTTTGGCTATCCCGATCTGCAGCGAACGAATTTTCAGACCGCCTGCGTGAGGGCTGCTGATTGGCAGAACGGCGTACGTGGGGCGTTCGCGACGGAAAAAGCCGTCTGGGGCAGACGCTCCGTATACACGGTGGCCGGCGGAAAACTTTTGGTATGCGAATTCTTTCTGCCGGCTGTGTTACAGCGGGAAACGATGATCGATGCCTAGGTCACGGGCGGCCGGACCGATAAACCGGCATTTCCATCTGTACTGGCGCTTGATGCGCTTCGACAAGCCGATCGGGATTTTCCTGCTATTGTGGCCGGCGCTGTGGGCGCTGTGGATCGCAGGACAAGGAAGACCCGATACACGGGTCACGTTCGTCATCGTCGCGGGCGTCGTACTCATGCGCGCGGCGGGATGCGTCATCAACGATTACGCCGATCGGCGATTCGACTCGCACGTCCGGCGTACGCGGCAGCGCCCGATCGCCTCGGGCGCGGTCAGCCCGAACGCGGCGCTGGTTTTGTTCCTCGTCCTGTGCCTGCTGGCTTTCAGCCTGGTGCTGCTGCTGAACCGCCTGACCATTCTGCTGTCCCTGGTTGGTGCTTTTCTGGCGGCCTCCTATCCGTTCATGAAGCGCTACACCTATTTGCCGCAGGCCTATCTCGGGCTCGCTTTCGGCTGGGCGGTGCCGATGGCATTCGCCGCGCAAACCGGAAGCGTGCCCGCTGTCGCCTGGCTGCTCTATGGCGCCGCCATTCTGTGGGCGCTGGCGTATGACACGATGTATGCGATGGTGGATCGGGACGATGACATCAAAATCGGCATCAAGTCCACCGCCATTCTGTTCGGGACAATGGACCGGCTGCTGATCGGCCTGATCCAGGCCTCCCTGCTGCTGCTTTTGTTTGCCCTGGGCGAGCAGTTGGGCTTCGGCGCCTATTATGGCTGCGGCCTGGCTTGCGCGGCTGGACTGGCCGTTTATCAACAGAGACTCATCCGGCAGCGCGCTCCGGACGCCTGTTTTAAGGCGTTTTTGAATAATCATTGGTTCGGGGCCGTAATCTTCGCCGGAATCGCGCTGGATTATCAGTTCAACTGACGATCGGTGTGGTGGATCGCTTTAGTTAAGGATTATCAAGCTCACATGAGGCCGGAGACGTCCTGTCAGTTCAGCATGCCGGAACCGCTGGCAATCACCGATCTCATCGCCCGGCTGAGAACCTTCCTGACCTTGCGCGATGCAGCAAGGCAGACCGTCCGTCGAATCTATTATGACAGCTTTGATTGGCGGCTCTACGGGAGCGGTTTCGTACTGGCGGTCGAGTCGATGGGTGCAAAGAAGTGTCTCGCGCTGAGTCCGCTGCAGGATCCCGATCCGTGCAGCGCCATGGAGGTGACTGCAGTGCCCCGCTTTGCCCGGGATTTTCCGCAAGGCGATCTACGCAGGCAGATGGAAAAGATGCTGCATTCGCGAGCGCTCCTGCCGCGCGTGCGCGTGCAGGGCGTACGGTATGGCTTGGAGGTCCTCAATCGCCGCGAAAAAACCGTGCTGCATCTGGTACTCGAAGCCATGAGCGTCGTCGATCCGGGCAAGGAAACGCTCAAACCGCTGGAGAGGGGACTGCGAGTTGTATCGGTGCGGGGGTTCCGCAAACGCTTTGCCGAGGTATCCGCGCTGCTGCAGGGCATCTTGACGCTGAGGCCGGCGGAAGCTCATGTTTTGCCGCAGGCACTCAAGGTCCTGGGACACGATCCGCTGGCGTCCGCCCGCCGGCTGAATCTGTGCCTCGATCCGGCTATGCGGGCCGATCAGGCGACCAAATTGATTCTCCATCGCCTGTTCGAGACGATGAAAATCAATGAAGCCGGCGTCAGGAATGACCTGGATTCTGAGTTTCTGCATGATTTCCGGGTCGCCGTGCGGCGCACGCGATCGGCGCTCGGCCAGATCAAGCAGGTGTTTCCGCGCCGCACAGTCGATCGCTTCGCGCCCCGCTTCGCCTGGCTGGGCGCCATCACCACCCCGCCCCGCGATCTCGATGTCTATCTGTTGCAGTTCGACGAACTCAAGGCGAGTCTACCCGAATGCGTGCAGAAAGACCTCGAGCCGCTGTACGTCTTTCTTGAAAAGCGCGCCGAGAAAGCCCACCGACAACTCGCCAGTCAGCTGGATTCATCGGCTTACCGCAAGCTGATGCGGAATTGGCAAGCGTTTCTGGAAATGCCGGTCCCACAGCGATCCAGGCTAGCCGATGCCATGCGCCCCATTCGCGACATCGCCGGCCGGCGTATCTTTAAACTTTATCGAAAAGCGCTCCTGCAAGGCCGCGCCATCACACCGGAAACGCCCGCCCAGCACCTGCATGAACTGCGCAAAACCTGCAAGAAGCTGCGTTACTTGATGGAGTTCTTCGAGAGCCTGTATTCCCCGTCCAGAACCGGGGAACTGCTGAGGGGGCTCAAGGACTTGCAGGATAATCTGGGCGCGTTCCAGGACACGCAGGTGCAGATGGAGAGCCTTCAGCAGTTCGGTAGGGAAATGCTTCAGGACGGCAGTGTCCCTTCCGAAACTTTATTAGCCATGGGCGTGCTCGTCGATCACCTTTACGAACGTCAACAGAGCGTGCGATCGCGATTTGCGGAGTACTTCAAAGGTTTTGCAGCAAAGGAGATGCAGGCTTCCTATCAGTCGCTGTTAGGCCGCGCCGGAGCCGCCCCAGCGTGCTGAAGGTGCTCGCAGCCTATAACATCAAGGGCGGGGTGGGCAAGACAGCGGCGGCGGTGAATCTGGCCTATCTGGCGGCGCACGAAGGTGCACCCACGCTGGTTTGGGATTTAGACCCGCAAGGCGCCAGTAGCTATTATTTTCGCATCAAGCCGAAAATCCGCGGCGGCGGCAAGAAGCTGATGCGCGGCAAACACGAGCTGGATACGTGCATCAAGGGAACGGACTATCCCGGTCTGCATCTGCTTCCGGCAGATTTTTCGTACCGCAAGCTGGACCTGCTTCTGGCTCATACCGAAAAACCCGCTCGCAAGTTACGCCAGCTGCTAAAACCTTTGGCCGATGAGTATGCTTATGTCTTCCTGGACTGCCCGCCCAGCATTTCGCTGTTGTCGGAGAGCGTGCTTGGCGCGGCCGATGCGCTGATTTCGCCCATCATCCCGACCACGCTCTCGGTACGCACCCTGGAGCAACTGCAAACGTTCATCGACGATCAGCGCTTGACGCGGCTGCGCCTGCTGCCCTTCTTCTCGATGGTGGACCGGCGCAAGAACCTCCATCGACAGATCATGGCCACGTTGCCCAAACAGTTCTTAAGCTTTTTGAACACGCACATTCCGTATGCCAGCGACGTCGAACGCATGGGCATCGAGCGTGCCGTATTGGCGAGCTTTGCGCCCAGCAGTCGGGCGGCGAAAGCCTACGAGGCGCTGTGGCGTGAAATCAAGGCCAGACTGCATGGCGTTTAGCGCCAGCGCCGTAATCTTCCGTGGCTGAAAACGGGTTTACCGCCGCACTGACCGGTTTGGTTGGCGGCCAAATCCTGACTAAACTGGCGTCGTTTCAAGTAACCGTGTTTTCTAATGACAAAGGCGTGGTGATAAGAAATGACAGAAGAAAAATCGACCTCAGTCCGGCCTAAGATCGTCATCGTCGGCGGCGGTGCCGGTGGTCTTGAGCTTGCCACTCGTCTGGGCAAGTCGCTGGGCGGCCGCAAGGCCGATATCAGCTTGATCGATTACAGCCGCACCCATATCTGGAAGCCCTTGTTGCACGAGGTGGCGGCCGGGACTCTGGATTCATACGAAGATCAGCTCGCCTACCTGGCCCAGGCGAGCAGCAATCGATTTAACTTTGTGCTGGGACGCATGAATGGTCTTGACCGTGACAACAAGCGGGTGCGCCTGGCTGCGCTGACCAATGCCGCCGGGATCGAAATTATTCCAGAACGCTATCAGCCTTACGATCTGCTAGTCATCGCCGTCGGCAGCATCTGCAACGATTTTGGCGTCAAGGGGGTCGCTGATTACTGCATGTTCCTCGATACCACAGAGCAGGCGGAACAATTTCAGGCGCGCATGCTGGAAGCGTTTCTGCGCGCCAGCGCGGTGGGCGGCAAATCGGAGCCGGGACAGCTCGATATCGCCATCGTCGGTGGCGGTGCAACAGGTATCGAGCTGTCCGCTCAGCTCCACCAAGCGATCCGCCTGCTGAAGGCGTACGGCTTAGATGGCGTCGAACCGACCGCTATGCGGATTCACCTCATCGAAGCGGCAGAACAACTGCTGCCCGGCTTGCCGGCGAGGATTTCGGAGGCGACCTTGACCCAATTGGCCCGGCTCGGTATCGAGGTCCACCTCGGTGAGCGAGTCAATGAAGTGACTGCCAGCGGGGTGCATACGCAGAACGGCCATTTTATTCCGGCATATACGAAAGTCTGGGCTGCCGGTATCAAGGCCCCCGATTTTTTAGCCGGCATCGGCGGCCTGGAGACCAACCAGATCAATCAGTTAGTCGTGCGCCAGACGCTACAGACGACACGCGATGAGGATATTTTTGCGCTCGGCGACTGCGCAGCATGCCCATGGCCCGAGAAAAACATGATGGTTCCACCCCGTGCCCAGGCGGCACATCAACAGGCCAATCTGGTCTACGAAAACCTGCAGAATAAACTGAGCAACCAAGATTTGAGGGACTATCGCTATCGCGATTACGGCTCTCTGGTCTCCCTGGGTAAATACAGCACAGTCGGCAACTTGATGGGATATCTTTTGGGCCAGGTCATGATTGAAGGTTTTATTGCGCGACTGGTTTATCTGTCGCTGTATAAGCTGCATCAGTTGGCCTTGTTCGGCACATTCCGCGTCGCCTTGCTGGCCGTTTCTCACGTTTTCCGGCGCACCCTGCGGCCGAGGATCAAATTGCATTGACGGGGCCGGGGCCGGTCCACGCGTCGTCATCGTCCCATGTCGGCCGGTATCGAGCGAGCCGGCTTTCGTGACAGCAAACTATTCGCTACGATGGCGCCGGCTGCGGCACCGCCCGGCGCGTGAACGAGATCACACCCGTTTTGGACGGCAAGCATAGATCGGCGGTGAGGTCAATTGACGGACGCCTCTGGCTGCCGTCAGCCAGAACGAGCCCGTCCCTTCGAGCGAATGGTAGCGCGCGATTCACCGGGTGTATTCAAGCATTCCTCGATTGGAACTATACGGGCTTATGCGAATTCTGCTGCTGGGCGCCACAGGTTTCATCGGTCGCCACTTGCTGACGGCGCTGCGAGCCGCCGGGCACGACGTGGTCGGCGCGGGACGGGGACCTGCGCCGGAAGGTGTGGCCGACTGGCTAGAGGTAGACTATCGGCGCGATCAAAGAACCGAGGATTGGCTACCACGGCTATCCACCGTGGACGCCGTGGTCAACGCTGTCGGGATATTCCGTGAAGCGGCGGCTGGCGACTTCGACGCGTTGCACTGGGCGGGGCCGCGAGCGCTGTTCGCTGCCTGCGAACAGGCGGGCGTCAACCGGGTGATCCACCTTTCGGCCTTGGGCGCCACAACGGACGCGCCGACCCGCTATTGGCGCAGTAAAGCCGCTGGCGATGCGGCCTTGCGCAGCAGCCGCTTGAATTGGGTCATCGTACGGCCATCGTTGGTATTCGGAGCGTACGGACGCAGCAGCCGCCTGTTTCTCATGCTGGCCGCGCTGCCCTGGCTTGCGTTGCCGGTCACGCAAGGCAAAGTGCAGCCCATTCATATCGACGATCTGTGCGCAGTCATCGTGCGCCTGGTGGCGAACGATGCGCCCGAACGGCTGGAATTGGCGGCGGTGGGGCCTCGTGCCCTGTCGTTGCAAGACTATCTGGATGTATTGCGGAAAGGCTTGGGACTACCCAAGCAACCTCGCTTGCTTCTGCCCAACTGGTTCTGCCGGCTGTTTGCTCGCCTGGCCCGTTATGCTCCTGGCAGCCTGCTGACAACCGACAGCCTTACCATGCTGGCCTCTGACAACTGCGCTGATCCCGCTCCGGTCACCGAACTGCTCGGAAAGCCGCCGCGCGCGCCGGAGACCTTCGTGGACGCCCGTCTGCGTCCGGCTGCAACGCTGTGCTGGTGGCGGCCGCTCGCCCGGCTGATCCTCGCCGCACTCTGGTTGTGGACCGCAGCCGTGTCACTGTTCGGCTTTCCGCACGCGATCAGCCAGAGCTGGCTTATCAGCTGTGGCATTCCCCCTGAGCTGACGCTTTCGGTATTGCTGGCCGCTTCGCTCACCGACGCCGCTTTGGGTTTTCTCACGCTCGTTCGACCCGGACACTGGCTTTGGCGGGTGCAGGCCGGCTTGATTCTCGGATACACGCTCGTCCTGACCCTGTGTCTGCCGGAATTCTGGTTCCACCCCTTCGGCCCGCTCAGCAAGAATCTGCCCATCCTGGCACTCTTGCTGTTGCTCGATGTAACCGAGGAATGAATGCGATGGACTATATGATCGTGAAATGGCTGCATATCCTCTCCGCCAGCCTCATGTTCGGCACCGGTCTCGGCACCGCATTCTATCTGTTTATCGCCAATCGCAGCGGCAACCTGCAGGCCATGGCGGTAGTCAACCGCTGGGCCGTCATCGCCGATTGGTTGTTCACCACGCCGAGCATGCTCATCCAGCCGCTCTCCGGCTGGTATCTGGCGCGCCAGGCCGGGTGGGATTTTGGCATCAACTGGCTTGGCGCCTCGCTGGCTCTATACATTGTGGCTGGCGCCTGCTGGCTACCCGTGGTGTGGCTACAGCTACAACTTCGCGATATGGCCTCCGCCGCCGCCTTGTCCGGCGCCCCCCTCCCGGCCCGTTACTGGCGTTACGAAAGGCTCTGGACGCTGCTTGGTATCCCGGCTTTCCTCTCACTGTTAATCGTCTATTGGCTGATGGTGGCCAAGCCGTTCTAGCCGATGCACGGCGAAAATCTTGCCGCACGTCCCGGGTTCATCTGCTCTGTCACGCCAGTATTGTTGTGGCGGAGGACTCGCCTTGCGAACTCTGGCAAGGCCGCCCAGCGGCAGAGTAAGCGGGAAGAACGCGCTTTTGGGTGTCGTTCTGGCGAGCTGACGCCTGATTGTCCATCACAGCCGGGTCAAGCGTTCGTAATCCGCTTTGCTCAGGATATATAACGGACTTCCGGATATCCTGATGAGAGCGAAGCCGTCCTTGTCGACTTCCAGAGGCCTCGCGCGCCCGACGACATCTACCACGATCCAGGCCGTTGATGGATCGCGCTGCACTTGCCAAGCGCTGGTCGCAGAGTCGGTTCGCCAGATCATGAAGGTCTCGCCAAACTGTGCCGCCTGGACATTGGTGTCTGCCACATTCACGCGCCGATAGGGCAAGCCGTCAATCAGGGCGCCGGCGGTGTACAGGGCCGCCTCGCCGGGCTTGTGGCCCATCGAATAGTCCCACAACCGGCCATAGCCCCAGTCGTACTCGTGTCCAATGCAGAAGGCGAGGCCGAGATAGTCGCCGCGGCTATTGGTCCAGGCGATCATCTTGGCGACCTGCTCCGCTTGCCAGCGCCGGCCGGTATAGCCGTGGGCGGCTTTGGCGCCGGTTTCGCCCAGCCAGAACGGCGACGTATTTCGCCGCCCCAGCTTCGCATAAGCCGCCAGCACGCCCTGCTCGTCATCGCTGGCGCTGTTGCCCATGGGCCCGCCGAAGCGCGGCGGATGTTGCGGGTAGGCGTGCACGTCCCAGGCGTCCTGATAGCGGTCGAGGCCGAGCTCCAGCACTTTGCCAAACCAGGCGCCGGGTCCCAGCCCATTCGCAGCGTTCGGCCGCGTCGTCATATCGCCGGGGCGAACCAGGCTGCCGGCGACATAGTGACCGTCGGCCCGCATGCGATGTACCGCCTCGTACTCCGATTTGATCCGTTCGACCCAGTGCTTCGGGTCACGCAGTTTCTGCCATTCTCGTTCCGCACGAATATCGATTTCGTTGGTGGCCTTGAAAAAGCGCGTGAACGGGGCGATCGCCTCGATGAATTTGCGCCCCTCTTCCGGTTTATCGTTGAGCCAGGGGCTATCGCCCGAGGTATCCCCGAAAAGAACGATGCCGCGCTGTTTCGCGTTCTCCCACTGAGCACGGAATTCAGGCCCGGAACCGGGATAAGACCCGAGGCTCTTGTAGATTCCGGTTCGCTCCAGCCAGTTGAAGTAAGCCCCTTTTTGCTGGAAGCCTTTGTCACCGTCGGCCAGCGCATAGTAGTTATTGTTCCAGAGTTTTTTTTTATCCAGCCGCCGCTTTTGCGCCGCCGCTCCCCGCACCACGGTGAAGCCGTCGGCGTGATAGGCCATGATCAGCTTGCCGCCGGCCGTGTGCAGGGACGGATAGACGGCGTAATAGCCCGCCTCCGGCGCCCGCCCGAAATCGACCATGACTTCGCTCGGAAACCGGCCGATTACCTCGCGCACCGCGACTTCCGTGCCGTCGTAAGCGACCAACCGCAGGCGCAGCTTGCCCTGGAATGCGGCTACCGGCGTCGTCAACGCGCGTTCCTCGGAAACGGGATGCCAGCGCATGTCCGCCCGCAGCTTGAGCGGATCGCCCGGCCGGGGCAGATTGGCCGGCGCATCCACATAGATCAGTGGCCGTAACCGTGCGGCGAGGGCGTTGAGCGCGAGATCGGCCGTCGGATCGGTCAATTGGGTCTTGATGGCCTGCATCGGCTTGCCGGCTGTATCGGTGAATCGTGCGGCGAAAAAAAAGCGTTCGCCTTTGTCATGTTGCATCACCAGCTTCACGAGCAGACTGTGCCACCCCGGTGATAGATCAAGCGGCGCGGCCTGCGGCGGCTCGCTGTGTTCGGGCATCGCCGTCACTGTGAGACCTTCGGTAGTCAATCCCTGCAACGGCATGGGGGCTCGCTCGCCCGGCTGCGGAAAATCGGCGGGCGGCGTCGGATCCCTGGCAAACGCCACGGGTTTGCCGTCCAGCCACCCGGCGGTTTTGATCCCGCTTTGGCCCAAATGCAGCATTGCTTGCGTGGGCTTTTCCACCTGCAGATAGAGCATGGCGTAGCCAGTGCCTCGTGACCAGCCGTAAGCGTGCTGCGCGGCAGGCTCGACGACGGTGATCCCGTGCGCCGTGGTTGGAGCCTTCCGCCAAGTCCGCATGCTGCCTCCCATCATCTGCGTGCTGAGATACGGCTGATCGAGATTTGGCCGCATCACGCTCTCGGTGTCGAGACCGTAGATCGAGACGCCCGAGACGCCGTCCTGCAGACCTCCCACGAGCCAGGCTGCCGGAATGCCATCACGCAGCGGTTGCGCTTTCGGGCCTTTTACTGGAGCGATTTTGCTCGGGACGCCCGCTTGCGCGGGGTTGGCGAGGAAGAGCGCGACGGCTGCTTCGCTTTTCGGTCGGTCGAGGACGCCCAGCACGCTATGATTGGCATCTGTCATTACCGCAGCAGGCAGCTCGGTTAGATTGAACCGGCCGGCCATGGCCTGGGCTTCCGGGCCGATCCGGTACGTCGCCTGGAGCCGGTCATACCAAGGGCGGGCGGCCTTCGAGGCGAGCCCGCGGAAGAGCAGCTCTCCGCCCTTCCCCTGGCCATCGAGGACATAGAGATAGCGCTCGGGCGCCGGGACGGTTTTGATCAACGCCAGAAAGCGGCCGCGTGCCATCGCTTGCGCTTCGTTCATCCAATGACCGATCGGCGTTTCCAGCTGGAGCGCGAAGGCATCGAAGATCTTGGCGCCATCGGCCTTGCCGGCGTTGTCGATTTGCAGCACGCGGTCGCCGGGCAACACGGCGAACGTTGATCCGCCGCTCAGCCACTGATAACTCCACGGCGTCGTATTGGTCAATTTGAAAACGCCGCGCGTTCCAAGGCTCTGAGGACTCATCCCTGCCTTGACGGCGAAGGTCTGCTTGACCTGCGAGACTTCACCTCCGCTTTTGTAACGGGCGTAAAAGCGGTACAGCCCAGGGGGCAAGGCGGGGCTCGGTTCGAACTGAAAGCTCGCGCCCCAGGCGCCGAAACCCCGATGGCGAGCCTGCACATCAGTCTCCGTGGTCACGGTCGAATCCGCACCCTGCTGGGACACAAGGGCGCCTGAATGGACCTGCATGGACTCCCGTTGCGCCGCGACGGAGACTTTAGTCTTTCCCAGATCAAGCAGTATCACCGGCTTATCCGGCGTACCGTTGAGCGGTAAGTCCAGCGGCGGTGCGGGCGGGCCCAGCAAAAAAGCATCGAAGACCTTCGCATCATGGCCCGCGCCATGCTCGCGCACCTCGAGAACCCGATCATCCGCCGTGAGTTTCAGCGCTTCTCCGGCGACCCAGGCGTACTGCCAACCTTTGGGCTTCAAGCGCATTACCGCCCGTTGCTCGAGCCTTGCAGCATCCGGCCCGGCCCAGAGCGCGAAAGACTGTACGCAGACATTCGGATCGCCGCCCTGTCGCCAGCGCGCCCAGAAGGTGTAGAGACCTTCAGCGGGTGTGGGCTCCAGTCGGAAACGGAAGGCGACGCTCCACGCGCCGAAGCCCGGATGCAGAGAGGTGACTGCATCCTCGTCGCTGCGGACCGACGAATCAGTTTCACGCGCCGTGATCTCGCCTGAATAAACCCGCATGGTGGCAGTCTTCGCGCCAAGAGCACGCGGTTTGTTGCCCAGTTCGAGCAGCAGCAATGGCTTCTTGGCAGTTGCCTTGGCAACTAAATCGGCGAGCTCGATCCCGCTGGCACCACTTGTCCAGAGCGCCGCGAGGATCACCCAATATCTAATCGCGAGAGACGCTGTCATCCGGTCGAGACTCCATGAGACGCCAGCATATCGATCCCTTCTGTGCAAGCTGTTTTTTCGGGGTTCATGCGTTTTCTCGATTAAAGCATACAAGCCTCATGCCGCTATGGATAAAGCACTCGCGTCGCGCGCCACTTGACTACCCGGAACTTTCAATGAGGCCTGAATGATTAAATATACGCCCGGCTTTACCGCTTCCAAAATTTTCTCTGCGCTGACCATTCTGGCCGTTGGCTTATTTCAGCCGTTTTTTGCCGCCGAAGGCCAGGCGGCGTCCGCCATTTATACCTGGGATGGCGGCGGCGCCGACGACGGCTGGGCGTCGGCCAGCAACTGGAGCACAGAGCTTGCGCCTCCCAGCAATGGAACCGCGGAAGTGCGCTTCAAGGGTGTCTATCGCAAAACGCCGATCGTCAACGGCGCTAATCCGTGGTCGATCCGGAACATACTGTTTACCTGGCAGACTGCCGGTCAGTTCATCCTCGGCGGCAATCCCCTCCTTGTCGCCGAGGGTATCGGCAGCCAGGATCAGGGCGCCACGCCGCAGACGATCAACAACGACATTATCTTCACTTCGACTGCCCCGAGCCTTTGGGCCGGCTATGCCAAGACCCTGGTATTCGGGGGAAGAATCGCCAGCGCCGCGCCCTTACTGGTTCGTGGGGCTGGGCCTTCAACGATCGAAGTGGCTAAAGGCGGGGTAATCGACGGCAAGCTCGTGGAAGTCAGCGCAGCCAACTCCCTCTATGGCAATGTTACGCTGCAGCTCGATCATCCCATGGCGCTCACCGATAGCAGCGTGCTGAAACTGACGTCGAGATCGGACGGCACGAAGCGAGCCAAGGCCAAGCTCAATTTCGGCAGTGGGCACGCCGAGGTCGTGGCGGGGCTGGTGCTCGACGGTATCGCTCAGCCCGCAGGAATCTATAACGCACAGACTCATCCCGATTACTTCATCGGCAGCGGTCACCTCCAGGTGGGTAGTGGCGGCGCTGGAACCGTTGCACTCACTCACTGGGCCGAGTGGGGTCCCTCCTGGGGACGCGCGGGTCTCAGCCTGGCCCGCTACAATGCCGAGGGAATGATGGCTCCGCAAGCCGGAGACATCGACAACAACTCCGGGATAGGGGGACGTGGCATGATCGAATGGCGGGACATCGTGGCAGACGTAGACGGCTCCCTGAACTTCCTCAGTGCCTCTGCATTTCCCCGTATTGTCGAGTCGCGCTTCATGGATGGCCATGAGTGGGCCGGAATGGTCGAGCATCTGCACGCGTACCTGAAATCGAGCGATACGGCGCTCGCGTCCGCCGTGCTGAATGTAGGGTCCTCGCCCAATCCGGCCGAGCTATGGTTGAACGGCGAGGCCGTGACGTCGGGGCAAACGATCGTATTACAGCCGGGCTGGAATCGGCTAATGGTCAAATCGCGCAGTCCGCGCACCCCGGATGGACAGTCTTGGGCGGTGTGGTCGCTTGCCTCTGCGCTGACCCATGCGACCGCCGATATCGAGGTCCGTACCACCGATCCTGAGCGCAGAGTCTTAGTGACGGATGACAACAGAGCTTTTCGCTATCTGTCCACCTTGGCCCGCACGGACGGCGACTCACCGGTGTACACCTTGGGGATTGCCGGCTCGATGGATGTCGCTTTGCGCTACCAGCTACAGGTGGCAATCGGGAACTATGGCAATTATCAGCTTCCCTCCGGGCGCCGGGGCCTCTTCGTCGGCTATCCATGGGTTTACTCCTTCGATCCGGCGCGGGTAGCGGCCTATGATCCCAATCCGGGCCAGCCCTGGACGACCGTCACCGCAGCGAGCTGGACCCGTTATGCGCCCAGCAAGGTGAAAATGCGGGTGCGTGATGACCAGGGACGTAGCATTCTCGAGCAAACCTATGGCTTGACCTATGGTACGCCAACCAACGACGTGCTCGTCGCCACGCGGCAGATCAGTTTGCGAGCGCTGAAGATCGGACATTACACCGTCTTCTCGCAACTGCTGGATGAAACGGGCGCCGTGCTGGCCCGTGATAACGATCATTCCTTCGCGGTGGTCCTCGGCGCCGTGGACCGCACCAAGGATGAAAAACTCCGCAGCCTTGGCGTGGTCGGCCATTGGCTGCTCGGACCGAGCTCTATCGATGCTTCGGGCTACCGTTATCCATCCCGTCTGCGCTGGCTCAACCGGGTCGGCATCACACGCCAGCAGAAGTTGTGGGAGGGATGGGACTTGTGGGGCGTAGTCAGATTCGATGATTACGGCAATGTCACCCTGGGGGCCGCGCCTCACGTCGATGAGGCTTTGGCTCTGGCGCAAGCTCTGAATATTGATATCACCGGTGATCTGCTAGAAGGCTATTACCAAAGCTCGCTCAACAACCTTCAGTTGCCTGGCAATAATCTGACCATGCCGTCTTACGGCTCCGTTGCCTGGACCAACCTTTTCTACAGTTACGGCTTCGAAATGGCCGCCAAGTTCAAAGACCGGATCGCGACGTGGGGCGGAATCAATGAAATCGACGGACACTCGGCAAACACGCCCGACGCGTCTTCAATGTACGTCGAAGCAGCCCGGCAGATCGCCGCCGGAATGAAGGCGGCGGACCCGGAAGGGCGCTACGTCAGTTCTTCGCTGATCAGAAAATCGTCTGCGCAGAGCCTGTTCAATGCGGGTTTGCTGGGCGTGCCGGATACCGTGGACGTGCATTCGCATCCGTGGCGAGCGCCGGAGCCGCGGGAGAGCTCGCTGACGCCCTATTCAGGCGGCGAAGGGCGAACGATGCTCATCAACAGCGCTTATACCGGCGGGTTGATCTACGGCGAGATGTCGGCGCCCCGCGGACACAATCCGCGCGGTGCGAAGGGCCAGGGGGAAGATATGGTCAAACAATTAACTTGGGCGATCAACTGGCGGGATGCGGCCATCGCGCCGGTTCTCGGTATCAACTATCTGGTGGCGTACGATGCACCCGATTACTGGAGTTTCAACCTGGGATTCAATAATCAGTATGGCGATCCGCTGCCCGTCGTCAATGCAGCCAACGTGGCCAGCCACCTGCTGGACGGTCGCGACCTGCTACCCGCCCTGAGCAACGTACCGGCCGGGGTGAGCCATATTCGGGTAACCCACCCCGACGCGCAATATCCGGAAACCGTCGTCGTGTGGAAGACCGGTGGACAGGCGATTGTCACGCTCAGCGTCACCAGCGGCTCCGTCAAGCTCATCGACCTCATGGGTAGAGAGCGCACCTATCAGGTCTTGGGCAATCAGTGGACGCTGCCGGTCGACACCACGCCGCAATATATTCTGGGCAAGTTCCAATAGCCAGAGCATCCCTTCATCCGATTGTTTCGGCGCTTCTCGAAGGGCAAATTAACAGGGTGGCTATGCGCTCTCTTGACCCAGGTGTAACTGCGCCCCGCCGTCGCGCCGGTACCCGGCATAAAAGTGCTTAGCGTTCCAGCCCTCATGCCGGCGCCGGTACTGCTCCGCCCAGCGCATCACTTCATCACCGGCGCTCGCCGCTGCGAGACCTGGTTCAGCCGCTGGTCGATCAAGCCCTTTAAGCCGTCGTCCTCATAACGGTCGAGATACCGCCGGAATGTCCGTTCACACGTACAACTCTCGTCTCTGTTGACAAGAACGCTATAACGGCCCAAGGTAGCCAGAGTATGTCGCCTCGTTCAGGAGTTAAACAATCTATGTTACCGGCAGTGAGAAGATTCCGTACCTATCTGCGATATCTGAAAAACAAACAGTACTTCCGCCAGCAGTTCCGGACTCGGGACATTGGCGAAGCATTCGCGGAGATTTATCGACGAGGCGGCTGGGGCCAGGCAGAGGGCGAGGAGTTCTTTTCCGGATCGGGATCAACTCCGCAGTTCGCCGCCGCCTACGCCGATTTGGTGAACCGGTTCGTCGAGCTCCACGCGGTCCGACACATTGTCGATTTGGGATGTGGTGATTTTCAGGTGGGCCGGCTGCTGAAGACATCTGAGCGCGTCAGGTACACCGGAATGGATATTGTTAAGGACTTAGTCAGCCACAATCAGGCGAAGTATGGTTCCGCCTTCGTTGAGTTTCGTTGCGGCGATGCGATTAAGGACGAATTACCGGATGGCGACCTATGCCTGGTACGCCAGGTTCTGCAGCACCTGTCAAACGCACAAATTACGGCAGTAATGCGACGATGCTCGAAATATCGCTACATTCTGGTGACCGAGGATATCTACACCGGTCCGGGTACGCGGCCCAATCTCGACAAGCCCGCCGGTTGGGATACCCGTACCTACGCAAAATCCGGTGTGTTCCTTGACCAGGCGCCGTTCAGCCTCTCGGTACATACAGAACTTGAGGTACCAAACCCTCCCAATATGGTACTGAGAACCTCATTGATTGAGAATCCCGGCGCAACGACTACAGCCGGGTGACCTAATCCTCGTGTGGGGGCCTACCGGCAAACTGTTAGTGAAAAGTAGATTGTCCGGTTCTATAGCCAATGACTTGGCCGCTTTTTAGTCCGTATTCAACGATTCTTCGATTATCAAAGAGTAATTATTCCAAATTGGCTGAAAACCCCATCAGCGGTGATGAGGGGCATGGATTTGATTGCCGCCTGCGCGGCCAGTATTCGATCGAAAGTATCACGCTGCGCCGCCGGATAACTACCCGCCCGCCAGTGGAATAGGTTGGCGGTTTGCGCGTTTGCGCTAAACCGCCCTACGATCGGGTTCCTGTAGGGCGGATTCGCCGACAGGCAATCCGCCATTTTCGAAAGGCTCATTCCTCATCAACGCGCTCTCCTGCCCGGATCACTGACTCGATCTTCCCGCCGGTCCAGTTCGCCGGAAGCACACCTCGCTCGATATACCGGTGAAGCGTGGAATATGGCCAATCCGAAGCGCGTTTTACCCAGCCGTGTTTAACCGGGTTGATGTGGACATAATCCACGTGCGCGGCAAAATCCGCCTCATCCTGCAGCGTGTGTTCGCAATAACGCCGTTGCCAAAGACCCCGCTCGGCGCGCCGCTTCCGCACGCGCGACAGGCGCTCCGTCTTGGGCAGACTTTTGCAGAACAACAGCTTGATGAGTCGCCAGCGGACCGCAAAGTCGGCGTCGTTCGGCGGCAGAGTCCAAATGCAATGCAGGTGATCGGGCAACACGACCCAGGCATTGATCGCGAACGGATACAGCTGCCGAACTCGGCGCACCGAATCGCGCAGCGCATCGATATGCCGAGTCAACACATCGCTTCGGCGTTCCAAGGCATTGACGGTGAAAAAGAAGGAGCCGCCGGGTGCGAAGTTGCGTCGAAAGTCGGACATAGCATTATGGGCATGGTTGAGCCGATGTAGGGCGGATTCGCGCAGCAATCCGCCGCGTAATTCCATTTCTAATTCTGAAGTGAATCTATGATCCATGGCCAAGCGACGATCGAATGGACTCGGCCGTGGTCGTTTTCCAGCGTTCTCAAGCTGTCTTCCAAGTGATCCTCCAGAGCGTCGA
>CADDZF010000036.1 GCA_902812445.1 Methylococcaceae bacterium
ATTATGCCTGACGATGCCGACGTCGAGGCTCGGCACGAAAGGAACCAGTTTCGCGGCAAGCCAACTGCCGACCAGCATGCCTTCAGGTGAAACCCAGCCTCGCCAGCGTAGCGCGGTGCTGCCCGGACAGAACTGGAAGAGGGTAGTCGCTGATACGCCCAGTACAATGCCGAAGGCATTCCAGAAGACGTCGCTCAGCGCAGGATCGCGCGAAGGCAGATAGAGTTGCAACACCTGAACGAGGGCGCTGACGGCCAGCCCCAACAACACGAGCACCGTCAACCGGAGCCTTTGTCCTTGTGCGGCGATTGCGCCGGCAACTCCGTAGGGAATGAAAAGCGCGATGTTGCCGAACATATCGCTAAACCGGAAGAAGCCGCTGTAGTCATAGAGCGCGTGCTTGATCGTGGATGCGGAGACGGCGAGGTGGAGCTGAAAATCGAACGGGTAAAGCGAGCCGTATATGATCAGCAGCGTGATCAGTGCGGTTAGGCGCATGGTTCGGTGGTGAACGGTTTGGGTTTGGGGTGCTGTCGTTGCGCGCTGCGGCCGGGTGGCCGTTTTAGCCTGCTCATCTAACGGTCGCTGAGCACGTGTGTATCCAGCGTTATCAGCTTGACTTGCCCGTCAACCAAGGCAAAGACCGCTTTTTCGTGGCTGGTGATTTGCGAACGCCTGGCTTTCATTTGGATCGATTCAAAGAGCAGGCCGGTCACCTGCGCTTTGCCGTCAGGCAGGATGTGGATGGCTGTATCGTGGCGATGGACGGTGTATGCGCGCGTGTCGGCAAACGTCTTCCTCATCAGTTCGCGGTATTCGTTATAGCCCAGCTTGATAAGTTGACTGCCGTGTTGCGCGGGCACGGTAATACGGATCTCGGCATCTCTTGCGATATGCCGCATCAGGCCATCGAGATCCTGGTCGGTCACCGACTGGTCGATCCTCTGAATCAAGGAGGCGATGTCTTCTTTCCGAATGGCATCCACGGCGCTCTGTCCTGCCATGGTGACAGAGGAGGCGATTAGGATTGCCATCGCTGCCATAAATGGGTTAAGTTTCATGTCTGGAAATCAGTGTTTAATATGAGCAAACGGGAACAGTGTATAACCAGATCGACTAGCAAGCGAATGGGGACAACTTTTACTTTTAACCAGACACGCTGAATCGAAAGGAGACTATTTATGGCATTACAATTAGGCGATATCGCCCCGGACTTTACTGCCGAAACCACCGAAGGGCCGATCAGTTTTCACCAATGGATCGGCGATAGTTGGGCGGTTTTGTTCTCTCACCCGAAGGATTTTACTCCGGTCTGCACCACCGAACTGGGCGAGACCGCGCGGCTGAAACCTGAATTCGACAAGCGCAACGTGAAGATCATCGGCCTCAGCGTCGATCCCGCCGACTCCCACCGAGCATGGGCCGGCGATATTAAGGAAACGCAAGGCTACGCACTGAACTTTCCGGTTATCGCGGATCCCGACCGTACGGTGGCGAATCTTTACGGCATGATCCATCCCAAAGCCGACGATACCTTGACCGTGCGCTCGGTATTCGTCATCTCGCCGGACAAGAAAATACGCCTGATTCTGACCTATCCGGCGAGCGCCGGGCGGAACTTCGCCGAAATCCTGCGCGTCATCGACTCGCTGCAGTTGACCGATAAGTACAAGGTTGCCACGCCGGTCAACTGGAAGCCTGGGGATGACGTCATCATCGTGCCGTCCATTCCCGACGATGAGGCGAAGAAGCTGTTCCCGCAAGGGTGGAAGACCTTGAAGCCATACCTGCGGGTAGTCAAGCAGCCACGCTAGGTTCGGCCCTATATCGAGCATTCAAAAGGCCCTGCAGCATGCAGGGCCTTTTTTCGTCCCTGGCCGCTTGGGCCAAGCACAGCGCAAACCCTTGTTTGGCGAACGTCCAGGCGATCTGCAGCTTATCGGGCTCGCTCTGGAGGAAGCGCTAGTGACCGGGTTTGGTATCTAGCGGGCTAATGGATGATCAGCTAGCGGCTAGCACGCAGAGTGTGCGGTCGTTGACGTGGAGAAACTGCCGATTCGCTAAGGTAATGCCGCGGCCTGATACATCGATGTCGAGCGGGGACGCGGCACTGGTATCGATACGCAGCCGCCAGGTCCTCCCAGCGGGCGGATCGGGAAGCCGGAACAGCGCCAGCTCCGCGCACGGATTGAGCAGCAGGCATAGACCGTCGGGGTTCTTGTGGGTCGGACGTATATAGCAGCCCAAGGCAGTATCTTTCTCCCAATCGGGGTCGCGGCCGCCCGGATTGAACCAACTGATCTCTTCACGCAGATAGAACAGTTCGTACGAGAGTACCGGGTAGCGAGCACGAAAGGCAATCATACACTGGACAAAGCGGAACAGATCCCGGTTGTCCTCGAGTAGCTTCCAGTCGTACCAGGATATTTCATTGTCCTGGCAATAGGCGTTATTGTTTCCTTTTTGCGTACGCGCGAACTCGTCCCCTCCCAGCAGCATAGGTACGCCTCGCGAGAGAAACAGCGTCGCAACGAGGTTCTTCATGTGCCTGAGTCTTAACCGATTGATCGTCGGGTCGTCCGTAGGCCCTTCGACGCCGTAGTTCATACTGAAGTTTTCAGTGCTGCCGTCGCGGCCGTTTTCGCCGTTGGCGGTGTTGTGCTTGTATTGATAGCTGACCAGATCGTTCAGCGTGAAGCCGTCATGACAGGTGACGAAATTGATGCTGTTGACAGGCGCCTTGCCGCTGTGGTCATACAGGTCCGCGCTGCCGCACAGTCGCGTCGCCAAAGGCCCGATCGTGCCCGGCTCGCCACGCCAGAAGCGGCGGACATCGTCCCGGAAGTATCCATTCCATTCGCACCAGCGTTCGCCCGGAAAACGGCCTACCTGGAAAGCGCCTCCGGCGTCCCAAGCCTCGGCTATCAGCTTGATGTTGCGTAAAATCGGGTCCTCGGCAATTTTCTCCAAAAGCGGCGCGTTGGTCATCAAACGGCCGCTTTGATCGCGCCCGAGGATGGAGGCAAGATCGAAGCGGAAACCGTCGACGTGCATTTCGATGACCCAATAGATCAGGCAGTCGAGGATGTAACTGCGTACGATCGGATGGTTGCAGTTGATCGTGTTGCCGCAGCCGGAGTAGTTGGTATAGTGCCGCTTGTCTTTTTCCAGAAGATAATAGATGCGATTGTCGAGGCCACGAAAATTCAGCGTCGGGCCTGTTTCGTTGCCTTCGGCCGTATGGTTGAAAACCACATCGAGGAACACTTCGATGCCGGCCTCGTGCAGCGCTTTGACCATCATCTTGAATTCGTTAACCTGGCAGCCGGGGTATTGACGACTGCTATAGCCGTGGTAGGGCGCGAAAAAAGCCACCGTGTTGTAACCCCAGTAATTGACCAGTCGCCCACCCGTCATTGGATTCACCCGCACCGTTTCACGGGGGTTGAACTGCTGGAGCGGCATCAGCTCGACTGCGGTGATGCCTAGCCGCTTGAAGTAAGGAATTTTTTCGATTACACCGAGATACGTTCCTGGCGCTCGCGCCAAAGACGAAGGGTGCACGGTCAAGCCGCGCACGTGGGTCTCATAGATGACCACTTTTGACCAGGGATGATAAAGCTGCTTGTCCTCGCCCCAGTCAAAGCCGTTGGCCGTTACCAGACATTTGACCGTGGCCGGGTCGGGATCGTTGGCGAGTTTGTGCGGCCTGATTTCGTGGTGGCTGCTCGGAGGAGCGAAATCCCAGTTATCCGTGCCGACCAAGGCGGTCGCGTAAGGATCCAGGATGACTTTGTTGCGGTCGAAGCGGTGACCTGCCTCGGGTGCGTAAGGACCATCTACCCGATAAGCGTAAGCCAGACCACGCTGCGCGCCATGGATACGTATGTGCCAGATATCGCCGGTCCGGTTCCGGCGCGGATGCAGTTCGATAATCTGACAGGCGTCGGTGGCTTGAACGTCAGCGAAAAGAAGCAGCCATACCTGCTTCGCGTGTCGGCTGAACAGCGCAAAATTGACTCCGCCGTTATGGATGTGCACCCCCAAAGGCAGCGGCGACCCGGCGGTAACCTCAAGGGAAAGGTTCATTGCGGAAGGAATTGGTAACCCTGTCTGATGATGATCGTGATAACCGGCAACCAATCGCTTACTCGCTGCGGAACAATAGTGCAGTGAAGCGAAGCAAAAACGACGCCAACAACGCTTAGCCTCGCGGTGGGCATCCTTGCCGAAAATCATCTCTGGAATGAACGCTCAGGCAAAACGTCCCTAACCTCGAGCGGGCCGCTCGCCATTTCATCTTCTGACACTGGTTTGGCTGGATACAAGCTCTTCTTGGAGCTCGATTCAGCGGGATCGTTTGCGTCGGTACGCATCATGCAGCTTGAGGACAAAGGGCAGAGAGGTTCCCGGTAATCTTGCCATAGTGGGTGCTTGAACCTTCAGCTACATGATAAAACTATTATCGCACAAATGGCCTCGCCCGCCAATGCAGGGCTTAGAGGGCATTTGCTGGGCGTCCTGGCTCCAGCCGATTGCTGAGGCAAGTTGTCAATGTGCTCCGACTCGTCGATCAGTATAAGCGGGCAAGAAAACCGGCCGAAACTGAGTCCCATGACCGCATCTGCCAAGCGTAGCGTCCCACAATTGGGGACGTGCCAAGACAAAAGGTCACTTTGATGCCGGTTCTGTTACAATTTTTTGAACTCAGGAAGGCGCCAAGCCCGCAAGCTCCATCCTGGCCGGGAAACGATGGAAATCCAAGAAGGTCTAATGGCTTGTATTTTTTCAAGATTAACAATATCTAAAGAAATCGAATGCAGGCGTACCGCGATGAAGCTTTTCGAACACCAAAGCGCCTCGCCCTGCTTGGCATTGTTATCGGGGCGCTGGTGGCCGCTGCGGCCTTGGCGATAGTGTTCTATTTCGATCTCGATGAAAAGGTGCTGCAATTACTCTCATGGCTCGACCAACAGGGAATATGGGGGCCGCTGCTGTTTATTTGCGTGATGGCGTTCGTCGTGATCCTGCTCGTACCGAGCGCCCTGTTCACGACCGGCGCGGGGTTCGCCTTTGGCGTTGCCGTCGGTTCGGCCTGCGTCGTCATTGGAACGACGCTGGGCTCCGCGGCTGCCTTCCTGATCGCGCGCTATCTGTTCGGCCAGCGGGCATCCAACTTCATCTTGCAGCACGCGAGGTTGGGAGCCATCAACCAGAAACTGGTGCGTCAGGACTGGAAAGTCGTCATGCTGACAAAGCTGGTGCCGTTCTTTCCCTCCAAGTTGGCCAATTACATTTTTGGACTGACGACGTTTTCACTACGCGGCTTTGTCAGCGGCACATTCATCGGCATCATCCCGTTCTCGGTGCACAATGCCTACCTCGGTTCGATTGCCGCGGATCTCGCCACCAAAGGCTTGCGCCACGCTGACCGCACGCCAGTGGAGTGGGCTTTCTATGGTTTGGGTTTCCTCATGATCTCGGGGGCGGTTGTCTACCTTTACCGGCTGGCTCGCCAAGCGCTGGCGCAGGAGATCGGCGAAGACGTTGGGGGAGAACCGCCATGCCGTGGCTGAAATGGCTGCCCTGGCGCTACCTGTTGCGCCGACTGGCACGCACCCACGGCTTTCTCGACCCGATGGCGGTCCTGGCGGGAGTGCAGCGCTTCGCTCAGCCTTCCGAGGTGAACCAGCCGGTCGAGTTGTTGCGCGCGGGCGCCCTGTTTCATGCCCGGGGGCTCATCAATAGCCGGGTCATCCAGCATAATCTTGACTGGGTTTGGCCCTATTGGATCGAACGCCAGTTCAATCCTGCGGACGACGCTTTCGTGCCCAGGGCTTTCTCCATCACCCACGTCAATCTCACCCATCGTAACTGGACCGCGGTCGGCTGGCCGGCGTGCCCCAATTTACCCATCGTTGATCCGCGGGGCTTGCTGACGCCCATTTATGACGGCTGGTCGCTCGACGGCTGGGTCATCCTGGGAAACGGCGAGCGTCTCGTGCCATCCCGGGCAAGCAACAGCGTCCAGCGCCTGGAATTAGAGCAAGGCCTCACGGTGGCGACGGAGACGGCGCAAGATGATCTCTGGCTACTCAGCAAGGCTTCGGTCGAACTGGTGGCGGCGACGGCCGTCTGCCGACTGCGCCTGGAGGCGCGTAGCCGCCAGGCAGGCTGGCTGGTCGTGGCGCTCAGGCCGTATAACCCGGAAGGAATCAGTTTCATTCACCGCATCGAGCTCGCGCCCGAACGCAGCGGATGGCTCGTCGATGGAAAATGCAAGGTCGGATTCAGCGCGCCGGCTGATCGGCACCACGCCTCCGATTACCGAGGTGGCGACGTTTCGATTCATCTCAATGATCGTGAAGACGAGCAGCAGGAGTGCGAGTGCGATGTGGGCATGGCGACGGCCGCGGCACTGTTCAAACTGGAAGCCGGGCAGTCGCGGACGGTCACGGTGGACGTGCCGCTGGAATGGGACGATAAGACACAAGTCTCTGCGGCAACGTGGGCGAGCAGTCTTCAAGGAGCCTGTGCGCTGCGTATTCCCGATGCGCACTTTCAGTTTCTCTACGATGCGGGGCTGCACACTCTGGTGCTGCACAGCATCGACGATATTTATCCGGGTCCTTACACCTACAAGCGGTTCTGGTTCCGTGATGCGGCCTTCATTCTCCATGCCCTGCTATGTGCGGGATTCAGCGAGCGGGTCGAGCGCGCGCTCGACCGTTTTCCGGCCCGCCAGACGGCCACCGGTTATTTCCGCTCGCAGGATGGGGAATGGGATTCCAACGGTGAAGCACTGTGGATTATGCAGCGCTTTTGTGAAGTCACCAACCGGCCGCCCAAACCGAACTGGTGGCTCGCCGCCTGGCGGGCGGCTCGCTGGATTGGGCGCAAGCGGTTGAAGGGAGAACATCAAGCGCTACAAGCCGGTCTTCTCCCCGCGGGCTTCAGCGCCGAGCATCTGGGACCCAATGATTATTACTATTGGGATGATTTCTGGGGGATTGCCGGGCTGCTTTCGGCAGCGGCGCTCGCGGCTCGCATCGGCGATGAGGCGCCGCGCCAGGCGTTCGAACTCGATGCTGAAGATTTCCGCCAGGCGCTGGAGCGCAGTCTTGACCGGGTCGCTGAGCGCGTCGGCAGTCCCGCGATGCCGGCTTCGCCCTACCGGCGACTGGATGCCGGGGCTATCGGATCGCTCGCGGGGGGCTATCCGTTGCAATTGCGGCCGCCGGATGACCCGCGCCTGCTCGCCACGGTCGAGTTTCTGCTGCAGCATTGCTTCTTTGCCGGCGGTTTTTTCCAGGACATGATTCACTCGGGCATCAATGCCTATCTGACGCTACACGTCGCTCAGGTGCTCCTGCGGGCCGGCGATCCACGTTATCGCGAGCTAATGGATGCAGTCGCCGGTCTGGCTTCACCGACCGGTCAGTGGCCCGAGGCGATCCATCCCCGCACGCGCGGCGGCTGCATGGGCGATGGGCAGCACGTATGGGCAGCGGCCGAGTGGATTCTCATGATACGCAATTGTTTTCTGCGCGAGGAGGGTGACGCCCTAATCGTGGGTGGAGGAGTTTTCCCGGCATGGCTCGCGGGCGATGAGGCGTTAAGTTTCGGTCCGGCGCCGACTGCATTCGGTACCGTCTCGATCGCGATAGAGCCGGAAAAGACGGCATCATCCGAAGCGGCCAAAGTAAGCTGGCAAGGCATCTGGCATCGACAGGCGCCTCGCATCGAGATTTGCCTGCCAGGTTTTGTTCCGTTTCAGGTTCCGCCTGGCGAGACCAGCGCGCGCGTGGTGAAGGCGATTTGATGAACATCGTCATGTTGACGAATACCTTCACGCCGCACGTTGGCGGCGTGGCGCGCTCGGTGGAAACCTTCACTAAAGCTTATCGTCAGGGCGGCCATCGGGTACTGGTTGTGGCGCCTGAATTCCCCGACACGTCGGCGGACGAGGCGGACGTAGTGCGCATTCCTGCGGTCCAGAACTTCAACGGCAGCGACTTTTCGATGGCATTGCCGGTCGCGGGTCTTCTCACCGAAGCCCTCGATGAGTTTCGGCCGGACATCGTGCACGCCCATCATCCGTACCTCCTCGGCATGACGGCGTTACGCGTGGCCCGCTTCCACCGGCTTCCCTTGGTATTTACCCACCATACACGCTATGAGGAGTACACCCACTATGTCCCTGGCAATTCGTTCGCCCTCAAGCGCTTCGTGATCGAGTTGGCCACCCGCTACGCCAACTTGTGCGATCTGGTCTTCGCTCCCAGCGAGAGCATCGCCAGCCTGCTGCTGCAGGAAAGGGGAGTGACTGCGCCTATCGCCGTGGTGCCTACCGGTATCGAGGTGGAGCGTTTCACGCAGGGTAGCGGGCGGCGCCTCCGCGCGGCAATGGGCATTCCGCATGATGCTTATGTAGTCGGCCACTTGGGCCGTCTGGCACCGGAAAAGAACCTGGTTTTCCTGGCCGAGGCGGTGGCCGCTTTTCTCCAAAGCCAACCCCAAGCCCATTTCCTGGTGGGCGGCAAGGGACCGTCCGAAGACGCCATTCGAGCGATCTTCACGCGCGCAGGTCTCGCCTCCCGGCTGCACTTCGCCGGCACCCTGGAGCTGCCGCGGCTGGCAGATGCCTACCACGCGATGAACGTATTCGCTTTTGCCTCGAGGAGCGAGACACAGGGCATCGTGCTGGCCGAAGCCATGGCGGCCGGCGTGCCGGTTGTGGCTCTCGATGCCGCGGGCGTGCAGGAAGTCGTGCGGGACGGCTACAACGGCCGACTGCTCCGCGATAAAACGCTGCATGCGTTCGTATCAGCCCTCGCCTGGGTCGCCGACTCGTCCCCAGCGCGCAGGCAGGCGCTGCAACACGCTGCGCGTGAAACGGCCCAGGAATTCTCCGTGGCGCACACGACGGCCAAGGCGCTGGCCTGCTATGAAAGCCTGCGGGCGAAAAAATTCGTCGAGCGGTCCGAAGCCTACTACCAATGGGAGAGATTGCTGCAGCTCATCAAGGCCGAGTGGTCGATTGTCAAAGGCATGACCGAGGCGGCCAGCGCCGCGCTGGTCAGCGGTGAGTCAACGCCAGGAAGCGGCCGGTGATCGGCCGTATCGAGGCCTTTATCCGGCGCTTGCGCCGCAGATTCAGCCGCAGCGAATGGCTGGCGCGGCTGTTGCAGTTGCCGGTATCCGCCGGTCCCGCGACCGAACGCGGCCTGGTGCTCATCCAGATCGACGGCTTGTCTCACTCGCAACTGAGCCGCGCCTTGCAAGGGGGCGGGATGCCTTTTCTGCAGCGGCTCATCACGCATGAGCGTTACCGATTGCATCGGCAGTATGCGGGCGTGCCGTCGACCACGGCCGCGGTCCAGGCGGAGCTGTTCTATGGGATAAAGGCCGCAGTACCGGGGTTCAATTTCATGGAACGCACCTCCGGCAAACTGGTACGCATGTTCGAGCCGGAGATCGCCGCCCGCGTGGAAAGCAGATTAGGGAACGCGGGGGCTGAGCCGCTGCTGCAAGGCGGCAGCGCGTACGTCGACAATTATACCGGCGGTGCAGCCGAGGCGCATTTTTGCCCGACCTCCCTCGGCTGGGGCCCATCCTTGCGCGATGCGAATCCCTTGGTCGTCGTCTTACTCATCATCAGCAATGCTTATAGCTTCTTGCGTACGGCGGCGCTGCTCGTGCTCGAAGCGATGCTGGCGCTGGTGGACTGCATCCGTGGCCTCATCGATGGCCATGATCTGGCCGCAGAACTGAAATTCGTGCCTACCCGGGTCGTGATCGCTATTCTGCTCCGTGAACTGGCCGCGATTGGCGCAAAGATCGATATCACCAGAGGCTTGCCCATCATCCACCTGAATTTTCTCGGCTACGATGAGCAAGCCCACCGGCGCGGTCCTTCCTCACAGTTCGCGCACTGGACCCTCAGGGGAATTGACGATGCGATCGCACGCATCTGGCGCGCGGCGCAGCAATCGGCACATCGGCATTACGATGTCTGGATCTATTCCGATCACGGCCAACAGCAGGCACGGCCCTACCATCGCGCATATGATCGTAGCCTTGCCGAGGCAGTAGCGGAGGTGTATAGCCGGTATGTGGACGGACCGGTCACGGTGCAATCGAATGGGCCGTGGGGTATCCAGCTGCAGCGGGTGCAATTTCTCGGTGGCAAGAAGATCCAACGGCTGCTTCCGGTGCCGAACCGCTCGCAGCCCAAGGTGGAAAGTCCACAATTGACCGTCGCCTCACTGGGCCCTGTTGCCATGATCTATTGGAACGGCAGGCTTGCGCCAGGCGCGCGCGCCGAATTCGCGCAGGCGCTCTTCGAAGACGCCGAGATACCGCTGGTGCTCGTCAAGGACGCCCGGGGCCGTGCGCGCGCTTGGACCAAAGCCGGAGCGTTCATGCTGCCCGAGGACGCAAGCCACATCCTGGGCGCCGATCATCCTTTCCTGGAGGAAGTGACCCGCGATCTGGTGGCGTTATGCCATCACCCGGATGCAGGCGGAGTCATCGCCTGTGGCTGGCGGGCGGGCGGGCCGGCCTACACCTTCGCCATCGAGCATGGCGCTCATGGCGGCATCTCGCCCGAAGAGGTGAGCGCATTCGCCTTACTGCCCGACGATGCCCCTTTGCCGCCCGGACAGCGCAGCTATTTGCGCGTAGACGACTTGCGCCAGGCGGCACTCCAGCTACTCGGTCGGGCCGAGCCCCGTGCGCCCAAAGTGCACCACCGCCGCAGCACTGCTCGCGAATCCCTGCGGGTCATGACCTACAATGTGCATAGCTGCATTGGCATGGATGGCAAGCTCTCGCCCGACCGCATCGCGCGGGTCATCGCCTGCCATACGCCGGACGTGGTGGCACTGCAGGAACTCGACGTGGGGCGGGCGCGCACCGGGGGCGTCGACCAGGTTCGGCGCATCGCCGCATCCCTGGAGATGAATTTCCAGTTCCACCCAGCGCGGTATATAGGAGAGGAGCGTTACGGTAATGCGGTGCTCACCGCTCTGCCGATGCGCCTGGTCAAGGCAGCCTCTTTGCCGGGCCTGGCGGACCGGCCACGCCTTGAATCGCGTGGAGCGCTATGGGTGGCGATCGATGTTAACGGCGTGGAGATCCAGCTCATCAACACTCACTTGGGCCTCCGGCCCAGGGAACGCCAGGCCCAAGTACAGGCCTTGCTTGGTGAGGCCTGGCTGGAGCACCCGGACTGCCGTCCGCCGGTCGTCGTGTGTGGCGACTTCAACGCCCGGCCTTCCTCCGCCAGCTGCCGCCAGCTGCGCCAACGGCTCCGCGACGCGCAACTCGAATTGAGTCGGCAGCGGCCCCGCAGCACCTTTTTTGGCCGCTTTCCCACTGCGCGCATCGACCACATATTTATCCACCCCGGCATTGAAGTGCTGGATGTCGACGTGCCGAGAGCTGAGCTTTCCCGCCTCGCATCGGATCATTTGCCACTGATCGTCGACATAAGACTGCCGAGCAGATTGCGCTTATCAAGGCTAGCTCCGACCAATAGGTGTTCATCTATAAACGCGCCAAGCGAGGATGGACGGCTGCGCTCGAAACTTCGCCGTTAAAAATTGCGCTCCATCTATTCGATATCGTGCATCGGCCATGCGCCAGTGGCAACCTCGGCACACGCGCGCCTCACAATCCAGCGCAGACCTTTCGGTGAGCGGCTTGCTCGTCAGGATTCATACGGCCACGTCCAGTCCCTAATTTCCGGCATATCCTCGCCACGCTTCGCGATGTATTCCCGGTGGTCGATCAATTTGTCCCGCACAAGCTGCTTTGTGTAGGCCGCCAGATAATTCAGTCGCGGCACGCGGTCGATGACATCCGCGACCAGGTGGAAGCGGTCCAGGTCGTTACGCACCACCATATCGAACGGTGTCGTCGTAGTGCCTTCCTCCTTATAGCCGCGCACGTGCAAATTTTTGTGATTGGTGCGCCGGTATGCCAGGCGATGGATCAGCCAAGGGTAGCCGTGATAGGCAAAAATGATCGGCTTGTCGATCGTGAATAAGCTATCGAAATCCTTGTCCGGAAGCCCATGCGGATGTTCCTCGCGCGGCTGGAGCGTCATCAGATCCACTATGTTGATCACCCGGACTTTCAAATCCGGCAGGTGCTGGCGCAGCAAATCGACCGCCGCCAGCGTCTCCAGCGTCGGTACATCGCCCGCACAAGCCATCACGACATCCGGTTCGCCACCTTGATCGTTGCTGGCCCACTCTAGAATGCCGATGCCAGCCGTACAATGCTTGATGGCGGCTTCGATGTTGAACCACTGCTGTTCCGGCTGCTTGCCGGCAACGATGACATTGATGTAATTGCGACTCCTGAGGCAGTGGTCGGCGACAGAGAGCAGAGTGTTCGCGTCCGGTGGCAGATAGACGCGAATAATGTTGCCTTTTTTATTGATCACGTGGTCGATGAAGCCGGGATCCTGATGCGAGAAGCCGTTATGATCCTGACGCCAGACGTGCGAAGTCAGCAAATAGTTCAAGGACGCGATGGGGCGCCGCCAGGGGATCTCCTTGGCGGTGGTCTTCAACCACTTGGCGTGCTGATTGAACATCGAATCGACGATGTGGATGAAGGCCTCATAACACGAGAAAAAACCATGGCGCCCGGTCAACAGATACCCTTCCAGCCAACCCTGACAGGTATGCTCGCTCAAGATTTCCATGACCCGACCATCGGGCGACAGGTGTTCGTCATCGGCAAGCTGCTGCGCTACCCAGGTTTTGTCGGTAGCTTCCAGGAGAGCCTTGAGACGGTTAGACGCGGTCTCGTCAGGTCCGACGACACGGAAATTACGTTCTTCCTGATTAAGCTCCATAACATCACGCAGGAAACCGCCCAGTATCCGAGTCGCCTCACCGGTCACCTGGCCCGGCCGCGGCACGTCAATGGCGTAATCGCGAAAATCCGGCATCCGCAAATCCTTCAGCAATATGCCGCCGTTGGCGTGCGGGTTATCGCCCATGCGGCGCTTTCCCTTGGGCGCCAGGTCTGCAAGTTCGGCGATCAGTTTGCCGCGGGCATCGAATAATTCGTTCGGCCGGTAACTTTTCAACCAGTCCTCGAGGATTTTGACGTGCTCCGGCTTAGTGCCCAATTCCGCCAGCGGTACCTGATGGGAACGCCAGGAATTCTCGGTTTTCCGCCCATCCACTTCCTTCGGGCCCGTCCAGCCCTTGGGCGTCCGCAGAATGATCATGGGCCAACGCGGGCGTTCGACTACATCGTTCTTGCGCGCCTGGGTTTGTATCTCGCGGATTTCGCTCAAAGCCTGATCCAAGGTCGCCGCCATCCCTTGGTGCACGGTGCGGGGGTCGGAACCCTCGACGAAGTAAGGTTTGTATCCGTACCCCGCAAACAGATTCTCCAGCTCGGCATGCGTGATCCGCGCTAAAACGGTCGGATTATCAATTTTATAGCCGTTCAGGTGCAATATCGGCAACACAGCCCCATCATGGGCCGGATTCAGGAACTTGTTGGAGTGCCAGGCGGTCGCCAACGGCCCGGTCTCGGCCTCACCATCGCCGACGACGCAGCAGACGATAAGGTCGGGATTGTCGAAAGCCGCGCCATAAGCGTGTGAAAGACAGTAGCCGAGCTCGCCGCCCTCGTTGATCGAACCCGGGGTCTCGGGAGCGGCGTGGCTGGGAATGCCGCCTGGAAAGGAAAACTGCTTGAACAGCCGTTGCATGCCTTCGATGTCTTGGGACACGTTCGGGTAGTACTCGCTATACGTGCCTTCCAGATACGTATTGGCGACCACAGCCGGGCCGCCGTGCCCGGGGCCTGCGATATAGATGGCATTCAGATCGTGCAGCTTGATCAGCCGGTTCATGTGCGCGTAAATGAAATTCAGTCCGGGCGTGGTGCCCCAATGACCCAAAAGACGAGGCTTGATGTGCTCCAGCGTCAGCGGTTCGCGCAGCAGCGGGTTGTCGAGCAGGTAAATCTGGCCGACGGAAAGATAGTTCGCGGCGCGCCAGTAAGCATCAATCCTGTTCAATTCATCGGCGCTGAGAGGATTGTCCTGGACGGAATGGGAATGTATGGCTTCATTCATGCTGATTTACCTGCCTTCGAGCAATGCTCGCAAACGAATTCCATAAGAAGGTGATTAGCCGATCAGAGAACGGTCTGGATAAGGATACCGAATCGATCGTCAGGTTCTGTGACCGTGACGAGGCCGCAAGATTTGGCGCACGCTGCAGGCGCTGGATTGCCCGATCAGGTATCGGCAAGACCATGCGGTAAGACGTCGGGCGCTATCAGGGCGGCGGTCTGCCGGGCGATTTCAAGCTCTTCATCGGAAGGGATCACGAGCAGCTTGACCGGGGCATTGGCGGCCTGGATCTCGCGGCTTTTTTTTGCGTTCGAGGCATTTTTCTCATCATCGATCCGAATACCGAAGGTATCCAGGCCCGCACAGCTCAATTTTCGGATGGAGGCGTCATTTTCACCCACGCCGCCGGTAAAGACTAGGGCATCCACCCGGCCCAGCACGGCGAAATAGGCACCAATATAGTGTTTGATCCGGTAGCAGTACATTTCGATTGCCAGTTGCGCCCGTTGATCGCCCGCCTCGGCTTTACGCTGCACCTTGCGCATATCGTTTTCACCGCACACACCTTTCAGCCCGCTCTCCCGGTTGAGCAGCGCGTCCAGCGTCTCCAGCGACTGTCCGCTGGTCGCCGCCAGATAGGGCAATACGCCCGCGTCGATGTCGCCACTGCGGGTGCCCATCATCAGACCGGCCAGCGGGGTCATCCCCATGGACGTGTCGATACTCTTGCCAGCCCGGATGGCGGTAGCGCTGGCCCCGTTGCCGAGATGCAGGGTGATCAGGCGTAAAGTCTCCAAAGGCTGCTCGAGATGGATGGCCGCTTGCTTGGCGACAAAATGGTGCGACGTGCCATGAAAACCATAGCGGCGAACGCGATAATGCCGATAGAAGTCGGCAGGGACAGCGTAATGGAAGGCGTGGGGCGGCAACGACTGGTGAAACGCCGTGTCGAATACCGCAACTTGGGGGACACTCGGCCACAATTGCCGGCAGACTTCGATGCCCAGAAGATTAGCCGGGTTATGCAAAGGCGCGAGCGCGATCAATTCACGTATCTTGCCAATGGCAGATTCATCGATCAGGGTCGCCTCTCGGAAAGCTTCACCGCCGTGCACCACGCGATGCCCTACGGCCAATAATTCGGTTTCACATCCAAGGGCGCCGGAGTCATTCAGCACACGAACGATCCGGGACAGCCCTTCCCGATGAGTCGCGATGCACCGTGTCTCCTCCAACTCGGCAGCTCCTTTATGCAACAGCCGGCTATCCTGCTCGCCGATCTTCTCCAACAGACCGGTCGCCAGCACGGCCTCATCCCGCATGTGGAACAGCCGGTACTTGATCGAGGAACTTCCCGAATTGATGATGAGGATTTTCATCGACGTTCCCGATGCATCAGCCTGACTCATGCCTTTCTACACGTGATTTAGCCTTCGTTCACGAAGGCTGTCAGATAACTGGATGAATGGGAATTATAGCCGCATAAAGGCAAATTCCAGATAAGGGCCGATCCAGAAGGTCTAGGAGGGGGTTTACCGTGAGGCCGGAGAACGGCCCAGCATTCCAGGGCGCACCGAAGCCGTTCGCTTGTGAGAGGGAACATTCATAGCTAGAGATGAAGACAAAAGCTGCCCCGTTCGTCTTCTGGCGCTGCCGTCTGGTCCAAGACCTGTTTTTTGAAGACCTTAACAGCGGCATCCTCGGCATACCAAAAACCCGACTCAGGATCCCGCCATTGCGCGCCAGACTTTGTTGGGTGAGCGCTGGGTAACCATCGTTCCCAACCGTAAGCTTTGAGTACAAAAGTGCGGATTGTGCGTTTCAATGCGGTTCGGCTCGAATTGATCATTTTACCGTCCTCGTCGAATTCGATGATTAGCCAGCGTGGCAAGCAATAGCTTTTAGATCGGATGAGCGAGCGTTCTTGGATACAGTCCAAAGTCACACGACTCGCCGATTGAATCAAAGCATGATCAGTGCCAGGCTTTTCACCTCTGTGCGAGGCGGTCAAAATCCGTTGCTCTCAGTAGCTTTCTGGTTAACACCAAGATCGCCAGCCATTGATATTATTGCAAAATTGGGAAAACCCCGCAAATCAAACTCACCGTCTCGATCTCTGCAATCAAAGCCTCCTGACCCGCTCTCGGCCGCTTGGGTTTTAGCGCGAGATGATCCACCCCGGGGCAGAGTGAGGCGTTCAGATGCGGGCTGTCTTTCCGCTCCGCGTTCCGAACTGGCTCAACCGTAAACGCAGCGGAGTTCAACATCGTGCTGCGCAATATGCGATGGAGCCGCTAGTTGCAGCGGACGCGGGCTATCTAGGCGTGGTTGCCGGCACCGCGGAGACGTATCTTGCCAGAAATGCGCCGGCCAGCGCGCTGGCGGTATCATAGAAAAGATCGCGATATTCTAAGTGGATGCCGTACTTGGCGACCTCAGAGAGTTCGTGCAGGCCACCGATGGCCGCCGTCAGGCAGCCGATCAGGATAACGGGAGCGCGCGGCAGGCCTTTGGCATAGCCAGCGGCGAGGATACCGTAGGTCATAATATGCGCAATCCAGTGCAGGCCAGTGCCGTTCAGCATTTCGCTAACCGGCCGTTGTCCAGCCACGAAAAAAATCCCAATGCTTAGGGCCAGTGCGCAAGTCAGATACGTCTTGCTATTGATGAGAATCACGGTGGTGTTCCTTTAGGCTTTCCATGCCTTGTAAGGCATGTCGATTAACGACAGCAATCATATAGCGCCCGCCCGCCCCACACAACTTGTCCCGCAGCGCGGCAAATACGCGAACCCGGGCCACGCGTCCGGTTCTTCGTGGATTTAGCGCGATTTGCCGGGCAAAGACCGTCGCGAGCTTTTGCAGGTGAATGTGCAGCAGCGGAACTTGAGGTTCGGCTATTATCCTGTCGCCATCTTCCAACCCGCGCCTCGTCATCGCCTGTTATCATATGGGCGCCAGCGGCTACCCGATCAAACCGGCCGAACGCGTCACACTTGAACTGACGCTGCAGAGCCGCCCCGATTAGCGAATGGCAAGCTGGGTGTTGCCGCCAAATCCTGGCCGCAAATAGAGGGCAAGCGGGGCTCTCGCCCCGGAGGACCGACCATTAGCCAAACCTTGACTCGTATGCTTTCGATCACGCTTAAACAGAGGCCATGCGAGTGCCGCGCGAAGCTTCGAGGTTGTGCTGCAACTCGTACGGGCGAATTGCGGAGGTTCGCTCCGGGATACAGTGCAAGCTCACGAAAAAGCAGCGGATGAACAGACGCGAGAGGCCGCGCACGGTCCTCATTATCGACGACACGCCCGAAGACCGGGAAATCTGCCGCCGCCTGCTGGAAAACGTCGCAACCGGGTATATCGTACTGGAAACCGATCGCGGCGATCAGGGGCTGGCGGTGTGTCGCGAGCGTCAGCCCGATTGTATCCTGCTCGATTACCGGCTGCCAGACATGGACGGCCTCGAACTCATCAACGCACTGGTGCAGGAAGCCGGCCCGAACGCTTACTCCATCATCATGCTGACCGGGACGGGCAATGCCGAAATCGCCATCCAGTCGATGAAAGCCGGCGCCCACGATTATCTCCGCAAAGGCACGTTCAGCGCAGAACACCTCCAGCGCACGATTGAAAATGTCATCGAGAAAGTGGCCATCCAGAAACAACTGGATGAGCAGCGTCACCAACTGGAAGAGAAAAACTACGAGCTGAAAGCGAATCTTACCACCTTGCAGCGCGAAATCGGCGAACGCCGGCGGATCGAAGCGATATTGCGCGAGAATCAGCGCTTCATCCAGGAAATCATCGCAACGACCCCCGCGGTGCTCTACTTGTTCAATCTCATCACCCGCCGCAGCGAATTCATCTCCCCGTATATCATCGATGTGCTGGGCTATGCTCCGGATGAAATCACCGCCATGGGAGAGGAGGTCATGTCCATGTTGATACATCCTGATGATCGCCTTCGCGTCGAACGCCATTTTAGCCGTCTGGCCCGGTCGCGGGACGATAAAATCGTCGAGCTCGCCTACCGCATCAGACACAAGACTGGCGCGTGGCACTGGTTCGCCGGCAGGGACAAAGTCTTTCTGCGCGACAAGGACGGCACGCCAAACGGAATTTTGGGTCTGGCCATCGATATTACCGAGCGCAAGCTAACCGAGGAGCAACTCAGCGTCCAGGCGGATATTCTGGCGAATATCAATGATGCCGTGACGATCACCGAGGCAGAGCCGATCGAGGGGCCCGGCCCGCGCATCACTTATATCAACGAGGCGTTCACCCGCATGACCGGCTATGCAGCCGAGGAAGTCATCGGCCTAACGCCGCGCATCCTGCAGGGACCTCTGACCAGCCGCGCCACACTGGACGAGGTGCGCGCCGCTCTCCAGGAATGGCGCCCCGTGCGCGCCGAAGTGACCAATTACCGCAAGGACGGCTCGACGTTCGAGGTGGAATTCGACATCACCCCGATCGCTGATGCGATGGGCCGGCATACCTATTGGATCGCTATCCAGCGCGACGTCAGCGAACGCAAGCGGCTGTTGACTCGCGCACAGAATGCGCGCGAAGAAGCCGAAGCAGCCAACCGAGCGAAAGATGAATTTCTCGCGGTGATCTCCCACGAACTGCGTTCACCGTTGAACGCCATTACCGGCTGGGCGCACCTGCTGGCGCATAAGCGGCCCCTGGATGAAGAAACGTTGGAGAAGGCGGTCGAAGTCATTGGACGCAGCGCGTTACAGCAGAAACAGTTGATCGAGGACCTGTTGGATACCGCCCGGGTCATCAGCGGCAAACTCAGGCTCGAAGTCCAGCCGATCGATCCGGCGCCGCTGGTCGAAGCGGCCCTGGACGCCATCCGCCCGGCGGCCGAGGCCAAAAGCATCCGGCTGTATACCCAGATCGACCCGCACACCGATCAGCTTACCTGCGATCCTCGGCGGCTGCAGCAGATCATCTGGAATCTTCTTTCCAATGCCGTCAAGTTTACCGCAGAAGGCGGCCGCGTCGAACTTTCACTGACGCGGCGGGACCCTTGGATCAGTCTCGCCGTCAGCGATACCGGCCAAGGCATCGCGCCACAATTTCTTCCCTACGTGTTCGACCGCTTCCGTCAATCCGATTCCTCCAGCACACGGCGCTACGGAGGCTTGGGACTGGGTCTCGCGCTGGTCAGGCACTTGACCGAATTGCACGGCGGCACGGTGCGGGCGACGAGTGACGGCGAGGGACAAGGGGCCACTTTCACGGTCGAACTGCCCATACACGCGGTACGCGTCTCGGCGGTGCCAGCGCGTGACAGCCAGCAGAAAGAGCCTTTACTCGAGGGATTAAAGCTGCTTGTGGTGGATGATTCAGCCGACGCGCGCGAACTCTTGACCGCCGTGCTGCAAGGCCATGGCGCGAGCGTACACACGGCCGCCTCGGGCGCCGCTGCCTTGGCCTATCTCGCCGACACGCCGGTTGACGTCGTGCTGTGCGACATCGGCATGCCGGGAGAAGACGGCTATGCGGTCTTGCGCAAGCTGCGTGCGCTCGAAGCTGAGCACGGCGTGGCGCTCGCCGCCCGCGTGCCGGCCATCGCGTTGACCGCGTATGCCGAACCGGAAGATTATCTCAAGGCGCTGATGGCCGGTTTTCAGGCTCACCTGGCGAAACCGGTCGACCCGGCGGAACTAGCGACAGCGATCGCCCGTCTGGTCGACGGGCACACCGCCACCGGGGCGGGGGAATCGACCTAAGCGGCCTTAAGAATACCAGCCGCCTTGCGCTGCTCAAGGCGCTTACCGAGCCGGCCTTTGTGGTATGCTCGATGGGGCCCGTCGATCGAGCCATCGGGATCGTCGGCGTGTCTGCCCCGAGTAGCCCATGGTGGCGGTGAATGGCCCGCCTGCAGAAAAATATTAACTAGACCGAGTCATGAAACACTACGTTCTAATTTTCGTGTTTGGCGCCTTGATGATTGTTTGCACGAGAGAAGCGGATGCCTCGGACGATACGGTCATCATCGCGATGATCGAGGAACCGGCCAGCAATGCTTATTACGTCGATGTGCAAGTTGAAGGTATGGAGCTCATGCGCTTTTTGGTCGATACCGGCTCGAGCTACACGGTGATCAACGAGGAAACGCTCGGCATCCTGAAAAGCCGTGAGCGTGCGCACTTCCTCAAGCATTTGACCGGTACGCTGGCCGATGGGGCGCGGAAGCTGATTCCAGTGTATCGGCTCGCGCAGTTCAGCATTGGCAATAAGTGCACGCTGGATAATGTGGAGGTGGCCGTTCTGCCGGGTAAGGTACGGCAAATTCTAGGACTCAGCGCGTTGAAGCAAGCGGCTCCGTTCGTCTTTTCTACAGCGCCTCCCAGCTTGGCACTGAAGCATTGCGGAAATAAGCAGGTTTCGGCCGTGGGCGCAAGGTAAGCCTACCGGATGCTCAAAAATAAGGAGGCTCAATAGCTTTATGGCCATACGAGCCCCCAAATACTGCGAGTTAATCCGGAAGCTGCAAGCGCATTTTCCTATTTGCTACAGCGAAAGGCGCGCGTTCACTTTACCTCCTTTTTCTCTGTAAGCTGTTGGCCCAGAATTTTCTCTTGTGAAGGAGTCATGGGCAACTTCGCCTCGCTGCGAGCTTTCTCCTCAACCGTGAGCCGGGCGAACTCGGCTTTCTCCTCGACGTTGAGAACTTGCCGTTGCAGGCGGGTCACGGGGATTCCCTGGCGATATGCGTCCTCTTGCCGGGCATTGTCGGCAAATGCGGTACCGCAAAAGGGAACAAGTAAAATGAAAAGTAGATCATACCTTGAGCGCATACAAACACCATTGAGTTGTGATTGACGGCTATCATTCTATATAAGATGTTTTTGTTTACAATAGTGATAAAATTTATAGATTGTTTACTGTTTTATCGGTTAATCGATGCCTCCTTCCGAGAAGTGCTGCAAGCAGGAGCCCCAAAGCACGCCGCATGCCTTAAGCGGGTACCGTGCAAAGGACACCGAGGCGTCTATCAGCCCATGCGTTGAGTGGGCTTCAATTGAATATTGAAGTCGAATGTTATGCCGGCTACCGGGGTGAAGAAGAGCCGCGGGCGTTTTATCTGGGCCAGCGGAGGCTAAAGGTGACGGCGGTGCTCGATCGCTGGCTCGCTCCGGATCATCGTTACTTCAAGGTGACAGCCGATGACCGCGGCACTTACATTCTGCGGCACGACGTGACCCGGGGCCTATGGGAAATGACTCTCTACACACGGCAATAAGCAATCGAAACCTCGGCGGGCGCATCGGCAAGCCGATCTGTTTTGCCGGCCGAATGTGGGATAATTGCCGGCAATTCGCCTGCAAGGTTGTTATCTAATGAGCACGACGCGTAAAATCCTGGTCACCAGCGCCCTGCCTTATGCCAACGGGCCGATTCACCTGGGGCATCTGGTCGAATACATCCAGACCGATATCTGGGTACGCTTTCAGAATATGCGCGGCCATGACTGCTTTTACGTTTGCGCCGACGATACTCACGGCACGCCGATCATGCTGCGCGCAGAGAAGGAAGGGATCACGCCGGAGGCGCTGATTGCCCGGGTCCACGGCGAGCATACCCGCGACTTCGCCGGCTTCCACATCGCTTTCGACAATTACTATTCGACCCACTCGGAAGAAACCCGTCGCTTCGCCGTGGCGATCTACGGCAAGCTCAAGGCCAATGGGTTGATCGAGGCGCGCGCCATCGAGCAGTACTTCGATCCGGTTAGGGACATGTTCCTGCCCGACCGCTTCATCAAGGGCGAGTGTCCGAAGTGCCACGCCAAAGACCAGTACGGCGATTCCTGCGAAGTGTGCGGCGCGACGCACTCGCCGACCGATCTGATCAATCCGTATTCGGCCATATCCGGCGCGACTCCGGTCAAAAAAGAGTCGCTGCACTATTTTTTCAAGCTCGGCGCGTGCGCGGACTTCCTGAAGCGCTGGACACGTGCCGGGCATTTGCAGCCGGAGGCCGCCAACAAGCTCGATGAATGGCTGGACGCGGGACTTTCCGATTGGGACATCTCGCGCGATGCACCCTATTTCGGCTTCGAGATCCCCGACGCGCCGGGCAAATATTTCTACGTCTGGCTGGATGCGCCCATCGGCTACATGGGCAGCTTTAAGCACTTGTGCGACCGTGTGGGCCTCGACTTCGACGCTTTTTGGAGCCGCGACTCGGAGATGGAGCTGTACCACTTCATCGGCAAGGACATTCTCTACTTCCACGCTCTGTTCTGGCCGGCCATGCTGGAATATTCCGGCTATCGCACGCCGAGCCGGGTTTTCGCACACGGTTTTCTGACCGTGAACGGCGAGAAGATGTCCAAATCCCGCGGCACCTTCATCACCGCCGAGAGTTACTTGCAGCAAGGGCTGAATCCCGAGTGGCTGCGCTACTACTATGCCTGCAAGCTGAACGGCACGATGGAGGATATCGACCTCAATCTGGAGGATTTCGTGCTGCGGGTGAACAGCGACCTGGTGGGGAAGTTTGTCAATATAGCGGCGCGGACGGCCGGTTTCATCACCAAGCGCTTCAACGGCAAGCTGACCGAGCGAGCCTACGACAGGGCCAGTGAACAGTTTCTCAGGACAGATGACGGCAGCGACGACGAGCAGGGTTTGATAGAGCTGATCCAGGATTATGGCCTGGCCTTTGCCGAATCGGTCAAGGCGGATTATGAAAAGCGTGATTACGCCTCGGCGATGCGTTCGATCATGGTGGTGGCGGATCGAACCAACAAATTCATCGACGAATGTAAGCCCTGGGATCTGGCCAAGGACGCGTCCAGGTCCGACTATTTGCAGTGGGTATGCTCGGTCGCCCTGCAAATGTTCCGGCTGCTCGCCATCTATCTCAAGCCGGTGCTTCCCGAATTGACGGCGCGCGCCGAAGCATTTTTGAACCTCACGGCTTTGAGCTGGGCGGATGCCAAAAGGCTGCTTCCACCCGGCCACTCGATCCAGGCATACCGCCACCTGATGATTCGTATCGACGGCAAGCAAGTCGACGCACTGCTCGAAGTCAACCGGAAGACCCTGCAGCCGACGGCTACCCCGGCGTCTCATTCGGAGGTCCGTCACGCTGAGCGCCAGCAGCATGAGGTGCAAGCGATTGGGGAAACCATCGGCATCGACGATTTCGCCCGCATCGACCTGCGCGTGGCCAAGATCATCCGGGCCGAACCGGTAGCAGGTGCCGACAAACTGTTGAAGCTGACCCTGGACATCGGCAGCGAACAGCGCACCGTGTTCGCTGGCATCAAGTCAGCCTATGCGCCCGAACAACTGATCGGGCGGCATACCGTCATGGTGGCGAACCTCGCGCCCCGCAAGATGAAATTCGGCGTGTCCGAAGGCATGGTGCTGGCCGCAGGACCCGGCGGCACGGATGTTTTCCTGCTGCAGCCCGATGCAGGCGCGCAGCCGGGGATGCGAGTAACATAGAGGCTTGGGAAACGCCTTGGCGCGGTTTACAAAAGGGCAATCCGAGAACATGAGCATTCGCGATATTTGCGCTTTGGGCAATAGGCGCCTGGGAACGCTCGATTCCGAGCGCGAGCAGGTCAATCGCTGGAAGATCGAACTCGCAAGCGCGCACCTGGATGAGAGCCTTGCCGATGAGCCATACGTATGGCTATGTTGCGTCTTGGCGCTGGAAAGCGTGCATACCGGCAAT
>CADDZF010000037.1 GCA_902812445.1 Methylococcaceae bacterium
TCCAGCCGGCTACCAAGGCAGCGATGCGCGACGGCCGTTCAACGATATCGCACACCATCCAGTCGACCGCTTTGTGCGGTCGATAACGAAAGCCATCGACCCGTCGGTGATCCATCATACCGGATGAGATAAGCTCAGCACGCAGCGTGCCGTTATCAACCGCCACGACCCTCAAGCCTCGTCGGATGAGCTCCGAAGTCCAGCCACCGGGCGCTGCTCCGAGATCGACGGCGCTCATGCCCGGTTGCAGCCGTGCATTCGGCGTCGGGCCGAGAAAAACCAACAACGCTTCCGCCAGCTTGAGTGCCGAACGGCTGGGCGACGTGGCGAAGGATTTCAAGCGCGGAATACCCATCAGCCAAGGCGAGCCATGGCCTGGCAGCGACAGGCCGACGTAGGCGGCGGTGGAGTCTAGAAAAAATACGTGGAGACGAGGCGCCGCCCGATTCGCGGGATCGCTGATCAATCCCGCTTTTCTCACCGCCTGCTGAAAAGGCGGGGCGAATTTTTTACAGAACGTCGACAGCTCCTTGGCTTCGTTCGTATCAGCGGTTTCCAAGCGAATCTCAGAGAAATCCTCGCATAGCAGCTTTGCGGTGGCGAGTAAGGGCGTGATACGGTCGCTCGCTAAAAGATCGGCGCTAAGTCCTTGCGTGAAAATCAACTGTCGCGCGAAAATCAGTTTTTCAAATGGCACTTTCGCGGCAAGGTGGTGCGGGTTTTCCGGGTCGTTGAGCGCGCATACGACAAATCCACTGCCAGCCTCCGCTTGAACCGCGTTCTGGCTCGCTGCCTGCGTCAGCTCCAGGATCTCCGCTCCGCACTCCCGCTCGAAGCCGCGGCGACAGTAGAGCAGGATGCGGCGAACCCGGTTCACTGACGGTCACCTCGGTGAGCTTCCCTTAAGCGGAAGCCGGCCTCTGCAACAATTTCTGCTCCCAGTCCAGCGAGGTCTTGACGATGAATTCGAGATCGTCGTACTTGGGATGCCAATCCAAGACATCGTGGATCTTCTGGACTGCGGCAACGAGTTGGGGAGGATCGCCGGGGCGACGGGGGTATTCTTCGACCTTGATCGGTGCGCCGTTGACCTTATTGATCGCATCAATGACTTGCCGCACACTGTAACCATGGCCGTAACCGCAGTTCAGCGTAAGCGACCGGCCACCTTGGCGCAGGTAGGCGAGCGCCTGAATATGGGCATCGGCGAGATCGCTGACATGAATGTAGTCGCGCACGCCGGTTCCATCCGGGGTCGGATAATCAGTGCCAAATACGCAGAGCTTCTCCCGCTTGTGAACGGCGACTTCCGCGGCTACTTTGATCAGTAAGGTGGCGTTGCGCGTCGACTGGCCGATCTTGCCGTCCGGATCGGAGCCCGCAACATTGAAATAGCGCAAGATAACGTGCGTTAAAGCGCTCGCAGCGGATAAGTCCCTCAGCATCATCTCGCTCATAAGCTTTGATGAGCCGTAAGGATTAATCGGCTGGGTCGGAGAGGTTTCCTCAGCATAATCTCCTTCGGGAATTCCGTAGACCGCTGCCGTGGAGGAAAAAATCAAATGCTTGACGCCCGCTTCCGCGCAGCATTGCAGCAGATTGCGCGTTTTACAAGTATTATTGCCATAGTATTTCAGGGGGTTGGAAACGGATTCCGGCACGATGGTGTGGGCGGCGAAATGCAGTACCGATTCGACGGCGTAATCCTTCAGGATGCGACCGACCAGGTTCATATCACCGGTATCGCCTTCGACGAAGTTCCCGTAGAGCACCGATTCCTTGAAGCCGGTCGAGAGATTGTCGAGTACGACCAGTTTTTCGCCTTTTTCACCCAGTTGCTTGGCCACGTGGCTGCCGATATAGCCGGCGCCGCCGGTCACTAGTACTCCTCGCTGTTTCATGGAACTTCCCGTGCTGCGTAGATGATTGAAAACAAATGTTTAAAGTAGTGTCCTATCGGCCTCAGCGCCGCTGGCGCGAGGTTTCATCGGCCAGGAATCGCGTGAAAATGAACTCGGCAACTTGTTCGGGCTTGTTGATATTCAGCAGTGGAATCGGCGGCACGACGGCAAGTTCGGCATCCGTGGCTATGGCGATGATCGAATCATCGCCGGGAAACAACAACGCTTTGCCGA
Source organism: Methylococcaceae bacterium (assembly GCA_902812445.1). Classification (GTDB taxonomy): domain Bacteria; phylum Pseudomonadota; class Gammaproteobacteria; order Methylococcales; family Methylococcaceae; genus CADDZF01. The sequence continues at coordinate 2,136 of CADDZF010000037.1, forward strand.
GAGCCGGGCGATGCAGTTCAATTTTAGGAAACCGCTCGCGCTTAAAACCTTCAACCAGAATGAGATCGACGTCCGTTTGGTCAAAATGGACCAGTTCGTCGGCCAGTTCCGGTTCTTTAATAGTGACGTGCTCTGCGATTACTGCCCGGCGGTGAGACGAAGACAGCATGATCGGATTGGCACCAGCTTTACGAAGTTCGTAACTATCTTTTCCCGGCCGGTCAATTTGGAAACTATGGTGGCTGTGTTTGATCAGACCGATTCGCAAGCATTTTGCTTTTAGTAAAGGAATCAGCTTAACCAGTAAGGTGGTTTTGCCCGTGCCGCTGAACGCAGCGATTCCAACAACGGGCACACGCGCATTCTTCATGAGTAGCCGTAGTAATCCTTATACCAGCCGACAAAGTTTGCAATGCCTGTTTCGATCGGCGTTTGCGGTTGGTAACCCATGTCTTTCGTCAAATCGGCTACATCGGCGTAAGTCGCCTCTACATCGCCGCTTTGCATCGGCAGGAAGTTCTTTTCCGCTTTTCTGCCGAGGCAATTTTCTAGCACTTCGATGAAGCGCATCAGTTTGACCGGCTGATGATTGCCGATGTTATAGAGACGATAAGGCGCTTTGCTGGTACCCGGGTCCGGGGCTTCGCCATTCCAAGCGTCATTGGGCTTGGCGATATTGTCCAAGGTGCGGACAATGCCTTCAACGACATCGCTGATATAAGTGAAATCGCGGCTGTGATCGCCATGATTGAATACGTCGATCGGCTTGCCTTCAAGGATATTCCTGGTAAACAAGAATAGAGCCATGTCCGGACGCCCCCATGGGCCGTAGACGGTAAAAAAACGTAAGCCGGTCGTTGGCAAACCATACAGATGGCTATAGGTATGGGCCATTAATTCATTGGCTTTCTTGGTCGCGGCGTATAGGCTGAGCGGGTGGTCCACATTATCGTGTATGGAAAACGGCATGGATCTGTTGGCGCCGTATACTGAGCTACTGGACGCGTAAACCAGGTGTTCTACCTCATGATGGCGGCAGGCTTCCAGAACGTTGCAAAAACCTACCACATTGGCGTTGATATAAGCGCGGGGATTCTTGAGCGAATAGCGCACGCCGGCTTGCGCCGCCAGATTGACGACCCGTTGCGGCCGGTGGCGGGCAAACACGCGATCGATGTTCTGCCTGTCTTCTAGCGCAAAGCGCGCTTCGGTAAAAGCGGGATACTTTTGCAGGCGGGCAAGGCGGGCCTGCTTTAGGGTGACGTCATAATAATCATTGACATTGTCGACGCCTATGACTTCATCACCGCGCGCCAGTAAGTTGTCTGCCAATGCGGCACCGATGAATCCGGCCGTTCCGGTCACTACAATTCTCATTGAATCACTTTGGGTTGACTATAAATAATCGTCTACCTTTTCGTTCGGCAAACAATATTTTAGATCGAAGATAACGGAATCGGGTTTCGCTAAGCCACGGATAGCTTCGATTCCCATCGCTTTGAATTCGCCATGACCTACGGCAAGGATTACCGCATCGTAGTAGCCCTTAGGCAACTTTTCAATGAGCGTGATGCCGTATTCCTCCTTGGCCTCCTCTGGAATGGCCCAAGGATCGTACACCTCCACCCTGGCATCATAGCCTTGCAGTTTCTTTATGATATCGACGACCCGGGTATTGCGGATATCCGGACAATTTTCCTTGAAGGTCAGCCCGAGGATGAGAATATTTGCTTGGCTGACGTGAATACGCCTCTGTGTCATCAGCTTGACAAGCCGCTGCACGACGTATTCGCCCATACCGTCGTTGATTCGCCGACCTGCCAGAATGATCTCGGGATGGTGACCAATTTCCTGAGCCTTGTGAGTTAGATAATAAGGATCCACGCCGATACAGTGGCCGCCGACCAGTCCGGGCCGAAAAGGCAGGAAGTTCCATTTGCTGCCGGCAGCTTCCAGTACCTCAAGTGTGTTCAGCCCCAGCTTATTGAACAAGATAGCTAGTTCATTGATCAGCGCGATATTGACGTCGCGCTGTGTGTTCTCGATGACTTTTGCTGCCTCGGCGACCTTTATGCTGCTCGCCTTGTGGGTACCGGCGGTGATGATCGTGCGGTAGAGGGCGTCAACGAAATCGGCTGTCTCTGGAGTGGAACCGGAAGTGATTTTCTTGATCGTCGTGACACGATGCTCCTTATCACCCGGATTGATGCGTTCCGGACTGTAGCCGGCATAGAAATCGCGATTAAACTTGAGGTCCGATTCAGTTTCAAGGATCGGAATACAGACTTCTTCGGTTGCACCGGGATATACCGTCGATTCATAGACGACGACGTCATCTTTGCATAACATTTTGCCGACCGTCTGGCTGGCTTTGATCAAGGGTGTGAGGTCCGGCCGATTGTGTTTGTCTATCGGGGTCGGTACGGTAACGATATAAACGTTACAACTCGAAAGGTCCTTCGGATTGCAGGTGTAGGTCAATTGCTTGGCACTTTTTAAGTCAGCTTCTTCCACCTCCTTTGACCGATCGTACCCAGCTTGTAGCTCAACGATGCGGTGCGCATTGATATCCAGACCCACCGTTTTGAAGTGCCTACCGAATTCAACAGCCAGCGGCAAGCCGACATAGCCGAGTCCGATAATACCGATTGTTGAGTCTGAAAGTGAGTGCATCGAGCCTCCTGGAAGGTTTCGTCAAGTTTCACAAAGTAGCACAAGCTTAGCCCATTGTTGATGCCCGAGTAATGAGCCATTGGATATCAAACCAATGCTGGCAGCCAAATAACCGCTTGCCAAGCGGATGTTACAGAGCAACCGGCAGAATACATTTCGAGCGGCAAGCATCGCCGCCGCCGCTTACCTGGAGGGCTTCAAGTTTCCTAAAGGAGGGCAGCCTCAGCGGGAAAGTTTCCACTGAAGGAAGCATGTGCGTATTCCAGAAGGCGGCGATCCCTGCGACAATTCTCCAGTGTAAGGCGGACATTAGCAATCCGGCTCCGGAAAATTGGCAGGGGGACCGATGCAGCCAATCGCTGCGATTGCAAAGCTAGCGGCTGCGCGATGAGCCAGCATTTGCGTTCAGCTGCGGTCCTGCACCGTACGCTTCTCGGTATATCTGGTAGCCGTCTCGCCTCCGCAATTGCGCAAAATGTCTCGTGCGGACGACAGAGGAGTTATTTCAGGAAAGGCGCTAACCTTTGAAGGATCAGCATTATCAAAAAAGCGCGGCCGTTTCCTTCGGAAAAAACGCGCTCTGTGTCGTATCACGCACGGCAAGACGTGCTCAACGCTCAATTAAAGTCCTCTGCATACCGTTGTCCGGCCGATGATTTCGTTGAGTTTGACCGCTACTCGCCATGGTCGGTGTTTGATTTCAGCCAAGTGGTTTTGGGCTAAACCATGATTAGAATCTTCCGTCATTATATTTCAGGCATTTATCTCATTCTCTTGCTTTTGGAAGCAGGCGTGTTTTATGCCGCTTTTTATGTGGGCTATGCGATACGCTTCTATCATTCTACGGACCTCGCTTTTGAAGAAGACCTGATCATCCCGTCATCGATTTTTATGGTCGTGATGCTTGGCAGCGCAACCGGGATGGGCCTCTATCAAAGGGCCCAAGGCTTGGGCGATGCTGGCGTGTTACTCCGCATTTTGGGTAGTTTCATGCTCGGCACCATCGTGATGAGTCTGGTCTTTTATACATTTCCAGGGTTTTTTGTCGGCCGGGGTGTTTTTGGGTATGCCTTGCTGTCGGCTCTTGCCGGTGTGACGTTGTTTCGCTTTTTATTCTACAAATATGCAGACCGCCAGGACTTGAAGCGACGCATTCTCGTCATCGGGGCGGGCAGCAACGCGAGAAAGATTTATGACATGGAAAGGCGCACCCACAATCAGAATTTTCATGTCATAGGGTATGTATGCCTTAACGACGAGCCGTGTCATATTCCCGCAGACCGTAACGTCCACCTGAATGGACCTCTCAACGAATTTACTAATCAGCAGGATATCGATGAAATCGTGGTCGCCCCGGACGATCGCCGTCGAGGATTTGCCGTCGATGAAATCCTGGATTGTAAAATGACCGGGTATGAAGTGGTCGACTTGCTGACCTTTTTTGAACGAGAAGCGGGAATCATCAAAGTTGACTGCCTACATCCGAGCTGGCTGGTGTTTTCAGACGGCTTTCGCTTAAGCGGTCTGAGTCCGATCGTCAAAAGAAGCTTCGACGTTGTAGCCAGCCTTATGCTTTTGCTGCTGGCCTGGCCCATTATGCTGATTACCGCACTAGCCATACTGCTTGAAAGTGGCAGGCGCGCTCCTATTTTTTACGAACAGGTACGTGTCGGAGTCAACTGGAGGCCATTCAAAGTCATCAAATTTCGCAGCATGCGTACGGACGCCGAAAAAGATGGCAAGGCACGATGGGCAATGAAAAACGATGATCGAATAACCCGCGTGGGGCACTTTATTCGAAAGGCCAGGATCGATGAATTGCCGCAGCTTTTTAATGTCTTGAAGGGCGATATGAGCTTCGTTGGCCCGAGGCCCGAAAGGCCTGAATTTGTCGAGCGGTTTGCAGAAACAATCCCTTATTATTCCGAAAGGCACCGCGTCAAACCCGGAATTACGGGCTGGGCTCAGCTGTGTTATCCCTACGGCGCGACGGAGCAGGACGCAATCGAGAAGTTGCAATTCGATCTTTACTACGTAAAAAACTACAGTTTATTTCTCGATCTCCTCATTATGATGCAGACCATCGAAGTCGTTTTGTGGGGCAAGGGGGCACGCTGATTGAGGGTTGCAAAACGGCAGGCTTGATTAAGCAAGCGAAACCGATAAGCCGTAACCGCCATTGTCTCGGAATGATTTCTAGAACTCGTGTGATGCCGATATGAATATCGGGATTCTGAGTTATCTTGCAGGGGCCTTGTCCTATCTTTTCCTGTCAATTCTGTTATTAACCAGTTGGGGTGGAAAAAGGCACGGGATCTGGCTAATCGTGGCCTGCCTGGTGATGACTGTCTGGTCAGCCACACTCGCTCTGCAAGAAGTTTCTCGAGATATTGCTTCCTCCTTCATTGGGTCCTTGGAAATCCTGCACTCCTCCGCGTGGCTGATTTTCTTGAGCCAATTGCTCAATCGGGGCGCAGAACTATCCAACAAATCGAGAAGCGGCCTACTCATCAATATCCAGCGCATCGTTATCGTCCTGCCTGGATTGTTTCTAGTTTACGTCTGGCTCTCACGCTATTTCAAAGATGACTACCCGAGGCTGATCCAGCCGTCTTATCCATTGTTTGCCCATGTCGTTCTGGCGGTCCTGGGACTGGTATTGGTGGAACAGTTCTATCGTAATACCCGCCCGGATCTCAGGTGGTTCATTAAATTTTTGTGTATCGCCCTTGGTGCGCTATTCGCCTTTGATTTCTATCTCTATTCCGATGCTTTGCTGTTTTCTCGCATCGATCACAACTTGTGGATAGCGCGCGGAATTGTGGCCGCCATGGTGACACCGCTCATCGCTGTGTCGGCCGCGCGCAATCAAGATTGGTCATTCGACATTTTTGTCTCGCGACAGATGGTCTTCCATTCCGCCACGTTGCTGGCGGCCGGGATTTATCTGCTGCTGATGGCCACAGCCGGCTATTACATCAAATTCTACGGTGGAGAATGGGGGGCAGTCGCTCAGGCTGTCTTTCTCGTCGGGGCCTTTCTTATCCTCATCCTGCTGCTTTTTTCGGGGCAGATTCGAGCCCGCATGCGGGTTTTTCTAAGCAAACATTTTTTCAACTACGCTTATGACTACCGCCGCGAGTGGCTACGCATCATTGCAACACTATCCGACACGCAGATCGGGATGTCCCTGGAAGACCGGGTAATTCTGGCGCTTTCGCAGCTCGTCGAGAGTCCAAGCGGAATATTGTGGGTACACGATGGACGCGAACGCTACGTTCAGCGGGCGAGTTACGGAAACCCCGGCATCGATATCGCGGCCATCCGGAGCGATGATGAGCTTGTTAGATTTATGCAGGATCGCGCATGGATAGTCAATTTGGACGAAATGGAAAGTCGACCTGACTACTATGCCGGCTATAGCAAGCCAGGTTGGCTGGGAGCTTATGAGCAGGCATGGCTGCTGGTGCCTCTTTTTCAAGAAAAAAAAATGTTCGGCCTGGTGCTATTGACTCAACCGCGAACGGCGATCGACTGGAACTGGGAGGTCATCGAATTGCTCAAAACGGCGAGCCGGCAGGCTTCGAGTTATCTAGCACTCAAAGACGCTGCGCGGGAGCTGGCGGAAGCGAGACAGTTTGAAGGATTTAACCGGCTATCGGCCTTTGTGATACACGACTTGAAGAACTTGATCGCTCAGCTGACACTGGTCGTGCGTAATGCTGACCGGCATCAGGATAACCCGGAGTTCATGAAAGACGCGATTGGAACGGTCGAACATGCGGTCGGTAAAATGAGCCGTCTGATGTCGCAATTGCGCAATGCGAACGTGGTCAATACCGCCGATATTCTGGATGTAGGGGAATTGCTGCAAGAAGTGGTGCGGGCGCGCCAGAAACAGCTGCCTGCGCCCGCCTGCCAGAATATCAATGGAAGAGTCACTGTCCACGCCAACCGCGATCGCTTGGCTTCCGCGTTTGAACACGTGATCCAAAACGCTCAGGATGCGGCGGGCAGAAATGGCCATGTCAGGGTAAGACTGTGCACCGCCGACAACCATGCTATTGTGGATATCGAAGATGATGGCTATGGTATGGATGCGGATTTTGTCCGCAATCGCCTGTTCAAACCGTTCGAAACAACCAAAGGACTGACTGGCATGGGTATTGGCGCTTATGAGAGTCGGGAATACATCAGGTCTCTTGGCGGCGAACTCGGGGTGAATAGCCGGCCCGGCGAGGGCAGCGTATTTCGCTTTAGCATTCCGCTTACCCGCGAGCACTAGAAAGTTTAAAGAAATTCGCAGGAGTCTTTCGTGTCAGAAGAAACTTTGCTGGTCGTGGAAGACGATCCAGGCCTGCAGAGCCAGTTGCGCTGGAGTTTCGATCAATATAAGGTTCAAGTGGCGGATGATCGGGACTCTGCGATCATGGCTGTCAAAAGACATGAGCCGGCCGTTGTTACCTTGGATCTGGGGCTTCCACCGGATCCGGGTGGCGTGAGCGAGGGATTTGCAACCCTCGACGCCATCCTTTCTTTGTCTCCCAAGACCAAGGTCATCGTCATCACTGGCAATGACGACTTCAGCAATTCGGTGAAATCCATAGGATGGGGCGCCTATGATTTTTATCAGAAGCCGATCGACCCGGAAATGCTCACTATCGTGATCAATAGGGCCTTTCGCCTTTATGCCCTGGAAGAGGAAAATCGGAAACTTGCGCGCCTGCATATCAGCAATCCGCTAGAGGGAATCATAGCGGCAAGTCCGGAAATGCACGAGGTTTGTCGCGTGGTAGAGCGTTTGTCTGCGTCTAACATGACGACGCTTCTCCTAGGCGAGAGCGGCACTGGGAAAGAGCTCATCGCAAGAGCGCTGCACGCCTTAAGTCCGCGCTCGAAGAAGTCCTTTATTGCGGTCAATTCGGCAGCCATTCCCGAAAACCTTCTGGAAAGTGAGCTATTCGGCCATGAGCGGGGCGCTTTTACCGGCGCTACCCAGTTAACGAAAGGAAAATTTGAGCTAGCCAATGGTGGCACATTCTTTCTGGATGAGATCGGGGATATTCCGCTTTCTCTGCAGCCCAAGCTGCTCCGTGTGCTCCAGGAACGAGTCATCGAACGCGTGGGCGGCAGGCAGGAAATCAAGATCGATGTCCGCGTCGTTTGCGCCACCCATCAAGACATTCCAAAGTTGATCAGTGAAGGCAGGTTCAGGGAGGATCTGTATTACCGGATCAATGAGATGATCATCACGATTCCCCGCTTAAAAGACCGCACAGGAGATATTCCCGTATTGGCAAGGGCATTTATGGAAAAATACTCCAAGCAAGCCCGCCGTAAGATTCTCGGTTTCACCGATGAAGCGCTGGCTGCCATGGATGCCTATCACTGGCCGGGTAATGTGAGGGAGTTGGAAAGCAAAATCAAGCGGGCAGTTGTTATGGCTTCCGGCACCTTGGTCAACGCAGATGATCTGGGGCTTGCGGCAGGCGAGCTCAAGCCACGCCCGCAAACCTTGAGGGAGATGCGTGACATCGCAGAGCGAGAGGCAATTTGTCGGGCGCTCAACGAAACCGGTGGCAATGTATCCAGGGCAGCCGAAATTCTTGATGTCACACGACCTACGCTATACGCATTATTGAACAAGTTCAGCCTGAAAGTCTGAATGTAATATTGGAGAACGTCGTGGTTAATAAGTGCATCAACATAATGACGCTCTTAAGCGTTCTCATGGCCGGAAGATGCGTTGCTGCCATCTCCAACGATACGCTCTTGAAGGACGCTCGCGCGTACCTGGAAAAAGGGGAGATCAAGTCTGCTGTCATTCAATTGAAGAATTTGTTGCAGGCAGCACCGGAACACGCAGAGGCCAGATTAATGATCGGTGAAGCCTATCTCCAGCTCGGCAATGCCGACTCGGCGGTCAAGGAAATCGAGAGAGCGCGCGATCTCAACATCGGCAAAGAAAAATGGCTCGTTCCACTCAGTCGGGCCTATCTGCTACAGGGCAAGCCCAAGCTAGTTCTCGAAAAGATTCACGTGGATGAAAGTTTGCCCGAGAAAATCCGCGGACAGCTGCACGCCCTGCGAGGCATGGCTTTTACGGCAATCGAGCAGGCTCAATCGGCTCAGGAGAGCTTCAATGCGGCGCTAAAGTCGGATCCGGAAAACAGCGATGCGCTGCTGGGGCTGGCCATGCTGAGCCTGCAGAAGAGCCGATTTGATGAAGCAATCGACTATGTCAATCAGGTCATCGCCAAGAACGACAAAAAGGCAAATGCCTGGGTCATCTTGGGCGAGATCAAGAGGCTACAAGGGGATCAGCAAGCAGCACTCGATGCCTTCTCCACGGCGGTCGAGCTGTCACCGGTGGATATAAGAGCCCGTCTCGGGCGTGCAATAGTTTATATCGGCCAGGGAAAGCTGGACGCTGCACAGAACGATGTCAATCAAGCGCGCAAGATAGCGCGTGACGTCCCGTTAGCTCTTTATTTGCACGGAGTAATCGCCTTTCAGAACAAAAATTTCGAGGACGCCGAAGATGCCCTGCTCAAAGCGACTAACCTCCTGCCGAATCATCTGCCGAGCCAGCTCCTTTTGGGAACGATCGCTTATACCCAGAATAAATTCGAATCGGCAGAACGATACCTGTCGCAGTACACGGCTTCTGTTCCCAACCATCTGCCGGCAGTAAAACTGCTTGCGGCCACGCGCATGCGACAGAACCACGCCGCCCCAGCGATCGAGATCTTGAAAAGCGTGGAAGACAAGGCACAGAACGATGCTCAGTTTTTAGCGTTGCTGGGCAGCGCTTATATGCAGAACAAGCAATTTGATCTCGGCACGGACCATCTGAACAGAGCTGCCGAGCTGGCGCCCGATATCGCGGCTATCCATGCCCAGCTGGCACTCGGCCATATTGCATCGGGCAAGATGGACGAGGCCATCGGCAACTTGAAACACGCCGTGGACCTCGGTCAAGGTCTGGTACAGGCGGACATCATGTTGGTTTTGGCCTTGACGCAGCAGAAGAAATATGACGAGGCGATCATTGCGGCGCGAAGGTTGAGTGAAAAAATGCCCAGCGATCCGATGTCCGACAACCTCATAGGCATGGCCTATATGGCCCGAGGCGACTTTCAAAACGCCCAAGCGCATTGGCAAAACGCGCTGAAGATCAACCCGAATTACTTCCTAGCCGCATTGAACCTGGCCCAGCTTGAGGCGAAGCGGGATCATTGGAGCGCCGCATCCGAGCGCTATCGAACGGTGCTCGAGCAAAATGCCGGGAATTTGGCGGCTCACATCGGCCTCGCGCAGATCGCAGAAAAACAGAAGGATTATGCGCAGATGGTCGACTGGTTGGAGAAAGCCAGGGACAAAAATCCGAAGTCCCTTGAGCCCGCGCTCATGCTTTCCCGCTACTATTTGGCCCAAGGCAAAACGTTGCCGGCGCTTAATGTTGCGCGAGCGGCGCAAAGCAATAACCCGGATAATCCTCTGGCTCTGGAAAATCTCGGCTTTGCCCAGTTAAGCGCCAATCAGGGAGCAAATGCCGCCATAACGTTCAAGCGATTGATCGGTGAAGACGCCGGCAATCCGCACTTTCATTATTTGCTGGGCCAAGCCCTGTACAGAGTGGGTAATAAGCGGGACGCGATTGCCGAGTGGAATGAGGCGCTCAGGCTGAAGGCCGATTACGTACCGGCCGCTGTTGCCCAGGCGGAAGTCGCCTTGAAAGACCGCCAGTATGGCGAAGTCATCAAATTAGCCCGCGAGATCCAGCTCATGCAGCCAAAGGCTTCGATTGGTCTGCAATTGGAAGGCGATGCGCGGTTCGCTCAAAAACAGTTTAAGCAGGCTCATCAGTCTTACGAGAAAGCTTATCAAATCGATAAAACTTCGCCACTGGTCAGACGCTTATTTCAAACCAAGCGCGAACTCGCGGATAATGCGGCGGCCTTGGAGATTCTCAATAAATGGCTGGAAAAAAATAGCGAAGACGTGGAGTCGTGGCTCGCCTTGGCCTTGGCTTGCCAGCAGGACGGCAAGAAAAAAGAAGCGATTGAAGCGTATGAAAAGATCACGACGCTAATGCCTGATAATCTGCTGGTAAACAATAACCTGGCATGGCTGTATCAAGAGGCGGGCGATAACAGGGCAGCACAACTCGCCGAGAAAATATTGACGCTCACAGAGAATAATCCTGAGGTTCTGGATACTGCCGGCTGGATATTTCTATCCACTGGGAAAGTCGACCGTGGCCTCGTAATTCTGCAACAGGCCGCAATCCTTGCGCCCAACGTGCCGCAAATCCGCATGCATCTGGCAGAAGGCTTATCAAGATCCGGAAGAAAAGAGGAGGCCCGCAAGGAACTCAACCGACTGCTCAGCGAGAAAAAAAATTTTACCGAAAGAGCGCGAGCCGAAGCAATGCTCGACACGATATCACCTTAATGACTCGTCCGTTCCGGGACTGACTTCTGGACGGAAGCCGCTTTCGATGACAGAACAATAGAGAACCTCACGACCTGTGCCGGAGAGTGCTCAGGGTGACCGGCAGAGCGAGATCCCGCCGTAATTCATGCTTTCAGCATTATTTTGGGCTGCTCGGCCAGCGTCGCCGACAAGTTTCTGGGGACGCATGGCCAGGGACAATTTCCCACTCTTCCACCGGCGCTGCTGCAGTTCTCTCACCCCAAAGCGCCCAACCCTTGGAATGGCTTACGCTCACCGCCTCGCGGACATGAATGACGGGGATACACGCGGCTTTGTGGAAAAACGACGAGGTGCCTTGTCTTAAGACGGTGCCGGATGTAATGTCATCTTGCCGACAAGGGAAACTTCTCGCACTAGAACTCTAAGAAGGCGATTATCGTGCATATCCATATCCTGGGCGTTTGCGGCACCTTCATGGGTGGCCTGGCTTTGCTGGCCAAGCAGCAGGGACATCGGGTGACGGGTTCGGATGAGAACGTGTATCCGCCCATGAGCACTCAATTGGAAGAACAGGGCATCGGCCTGAAAAATGGCTACGATGCGAAAAACCTCGAAGACGCACCCGATTTGGTCGTGATCGGCAACGCCCTGTCACGCGGCAATCCCGAGGTGGAAGCGGTACTGAATCTCGGCCTTCCCTACGTTTCGGGGCCGCAATGGCTGTATAACTATATCCTCAAGGACCGCTGGGTGGTGGCCGTGGCGGGTACGCATGGCAAAACCACCACCAGCAGCATGCTCGCGTGGATCTTAGAGCGCGCCAATCTTCGACCGGGGTTTCTGATCGGCGGCATTCCGTTGAATCTCGGCGTCTCCGCGCGCTTGGGCGCTGCTCCGTATTTTGTTGTCGAGGCGGACGAATACGACACGGCGTTTTTCGACAAGTGTTCGAAGTTCCTCCATTACCGGCCGCGTACCGCGGTACTGAACAACCTGGAATATGATCACGCGGACATTTTCCCCGATCTGGCGGCGATCCAGTGCCAGTTTCATCAATTGGTGCGCAGCATCCCGGGCAACGGATTGATCATCGCGCCGGAGACCGACGACAATATCGCCGAAGTACTACGCATGGGCTGCTGGACACCGGTGGCGAAAACCGCCCTGAAGAGTCCGACATCAGCGGCGGAATGGCAGGCAGAGTTGAAACGCTCCGACGCTAGCCGGTTTGAGATACACCGCGCAGGCCGTAAAGCCGGCGTCGTCGAGTGGAATCTAACCGGCCTGCACAACGTGCAGAACGCATTGGCGGCGGTAGCGGCGGCAGGGCACATCGGCGTTCATGCCGAGGGCGCGATCGCGACGCTGTGCTCGTTCGCGGGGGTGAAAAGGCGCCTGGAAATACGGGCCATCATCAACGGCATTACCCTATACGACGATTTCGCCCACCATCCCACCGCCATCGCCACTACGCTGCAAGGTCTTCGCGCCAGGGTCGACGGCGAACGCATCATCGCCATACTGGAGCCGCGCTCCAACACCATGCGCATGGGCATACACGCCAATACGCTGGGCGCCTCGTTGAGGGCTGCCGATATCGCGATACTGTATCAGCCAGCCGAACTTGGCTGGAACGTCGGCCAGATCGCCGAAGCAGCCGACAACATCAGCGTGAGCGGTTCGCTGGACGCCCTCGTCGAATGGCTCGGTCGCGAAGCCCGCCCAGGCGATCATCTGGTATTCATGAGCAACGGCAGCTTCGGCGGTATTCATCAGCGCGTGGCCACGGTACTGTGGGAACGCACTTGAGGTGAGCGAGCGGCTCTTTTGATGGCTTAGATTCTGTACCGACAGGCTTCTACCGACCGGGGCCGTGGCGGATGGCGTCACGCCAGCAACGATACCGCGCTGGTACCCGCTCGTTCGCTGGAACGTTACGTCTTGGCCGGCTTCCCAGATTCTGCCCTTCGGTAGCTGCCGCCGGAGAGAAATGCAGGCTAGGCATCCAGCTTCGGCAGCCGCGAGGAAACGGCGAAGGTCGCGATCAGCACCAACCCTCCCAAGACCAGGATACTCGTCACCGGATCGCCCCCGTGCGCGGCGGCGAAGGTGTATGCGCCCACGCCCAGCAGCATGGCGGCATTTTGAAAGAAATTCTGGATGGCGACCGCACCGCCGCTGCCGATGGAACGATGGCCGATGTCCTGGATCGCGGCGTTGAGCGGTACGACGAAGATGCCGCCGGTGGTACCCAGCGCCAGCAGCGCGCCTCGCGCAGGCCAAATGCCATCTACGCTGGCCAGAAGGACAAAGCACAGCGCCATGCCGTACGCCGCCGCCCGCGTGCGCCGGATGTGCTCGAGCGGGATTAGTCTCGGCACGATGGCCGAGCCGATGATGATGCCGAAGGCCAGAAACAGAGTCAGCTCCGCGATCTGGCTGGCGGTTTGCACGTGCAGCACCAGAGGCGCCCAGACGACTAAGAGCACCCTAAGCGTCGCCGCGGATGCCCAGAACAGGCTAAGACCAAGCAGAATCAGGCGAGCGCGCGGCGAAATCAATAAACTTTTGATCTTCACCCACAGTTGGCGCAAGACCGGCCCGGTATGAGCACCGCGCGCGGGCAACCGAGGAATCAGCAGCGTTGTCGCCGCCGAGATCAGGTACAGGATGATGATTAACGCTAGGGCCAGAGAAATGGAGTAGTCGGCGACTCTCGCGCCGCCTACAGTGCCGAGCAGGATCGAGGCGATAGTCGCGCCCTCGATCCAGCTGTTGGCCTTGACCAGCTGCGAGTGATCGACCAGTTCGGGCAGGATGCCGTACTTGGCAGGGCTATAGACCGCTGCACCGACGCCGACGATGGCATAGGCGATGAGCGGTTCAAGGCCGGCCAGGATCAGAAATCCGCCGAACGCCTTGATGGCGTTGGCGACGATCAGCACCCGGGGTTTCGGGTATTTGTCGGCGAACGGGCCGACCCATGGCGTCAGCGCGACGAAAGCGATGAGAAAGACGCTTTGCAGCGCGGGCACATACCAGGTCGGCAGGGTTTCACTCTGCAGAACGATGGCGACGACCGTGAACAAAATGGCATTATCGGAAAACGCCGACAGGAACTGAGCCACCAACAGCGCGTAAAGACTCCTGCTCATGACCGGTCCTCTCTCATGAGCCACGCCATGACCGCCGGATAGTCGACTTTGCCGGTGGCAAGAAGCGGCACCGACGGCATGCGGATGATGCGCTTGGGCAAGTAAACCTCGCCGTAGCCTTCTTCCTGAGCCCGCGCCTTCAGCGCCGCGCGCTCCGGACGCTCGGAATCCGTCAGCAACACGATTTGTTCGCCTTTTTTGGGATCCGGCAAGGCCACGGCGGCGTGCTGCGATTCGGGCCAGAGGCGCGCTGCGAGTTCTTCGACGGCGGCCAGCGATATCATCTCGCCCGCGACCTTGGCGAAGCGCTTGGCGCGCCCCTCGACGGTTACGTAGTCCTCCGCGTCCATGCTGATAATATCGCCGGTATCATACCAGCCTTCGCCCTGGGAGGTCGCCGGGGGCTGCAGTACACTGGGTCGATCGTGCTTGAGATAGCCCAGCATGACGTTGGGGCCGCGGACGCACAGCCGTCCGCCCCTTTTCACGCCCGCCACCGGCTCCAGATGGTACTCGATCCCCGGCAGGAAGCGGCCCACGCTGCCTTCCCGGTTGTGCATCGGCGTATTCGCCGCGAGCACCGGACTGGTTTCGGTCGTGCCGTAGCCTTCGAGAATCCGGATGCCGAACTTCTGCGTCCACAGCCGGCGCGTCTCCTCCTGCAGTTTTTCGGCACCGGCGAAGACATAGCGCACGCTGTAGAAATCATAGGCGTGAGCGGTTTTGCCGTAGCCCGAGAGAAAGGTGTTGGTACCGAACAGGATGGTTGCATTCAGCTCGTAGGCGAGTTCCGGGATGATCCGGTAGTGCAGCGGCGTGGGATAGAGAAACGTGCGCATGCCGGCCAGCAGGGGCAGCAGCGTTCCGGTCGTGAGGCCGAATGAATGAAACAGGGGCAGCACGTTCAGGATGACGTCCTGCGCGCTGAAATCGATTTTGGCGGCCAACTGTTCGCAATTGGCTAGCAGATTGGCGTGGGAAAGCACCACGCCCTTCGGCGTGCCTTCCGAGCCGGAAGTGAACAGGATCACCGCCGGTTCGTTCGCCTTGCGGCTCTCACCACGATAGCGTAGCGGCGCCGTCCGGGCGTGCCAGGCGGCTTTCACCTTGTCCTGCCAGGACAGCGCTTTCGCCAGATCTTCCAGATAGACCAAACTGACGTGCGGCTCGAGTTCCTGAATCGTATCCCCGAGCCTCGCGAGCTCAATGAAGCGGCGCGAAGTGACGACGGTGTTGATCCGCGCCGTGCGGCAGGCCGTGAGCATGTTCCTGGCGCCGGTGCTGAAATTCAATAGGGCGGGCAGACGCTCGCTCATCTGCAGTGCGATGAGGGCCGCGACCGTGTTGACGGCGTTCGGCAGCAGCAGGCCGACCGTTTCCCTGGGCACTGTCAGCGCTTTCAGCTTGCCGGCGATGGCGCAGGCGCGCGTGACGAGCGCATGGTAGTGCACCGGCTTGCGCTCGGTATCTTCCAGCACGAGGTGCCGGCCGCCGTGGACACGGCGCGCATCGAGCAATGCCGAAAACAAGGTTCGCCGGTACTCGCTGGTGGCGAACATCATCTCGGTCATCAAGTCGGCCAGCATTAATCCGGCCCGCTTGCGCCGCTCGCGGCCCTTGATCTCGGGCGGTGGACCTACCTTCCGAGCCGGCAGGATGTCGAGCGAAATGGCGGGAAACCAGCGTAACCGCACGCGCCCACGCAGGCGGGAGAATGGCGTGTACTGGGCGCCGTCGATACGGACGGGCAATACGGCGGCCGCCGATCTGTCGGCGATCATGCCGGCGCCATCGTAGATTTTCATCAGGGCGCCGGTGACGGTGATGCGCCCTTCCGGAAAAATGACCGCTTTCCGATCCTGCTTCAGATAGTGCACCAGCGCCTTGACCGCCAGGGGATTGGTGGGTTCCAGGGGAAACACCCGCGCCGCGGCGAGCGCAGGTCGTACCCATAAGCGATGGGCGATGCGGGTGTTGATGGCGAAAGTGACCTCGCCCGGCAGGAAAGCCCAGAGCAGAACGGCGTCGAGGAAAGAAGTGTGATTGGCGACGATCAAGACGCGCTCGCCGGCGGCGTGAAAATTATCCAGCCCGCCAAATTCAACTCGGTATAGCTTGATGAGCAGCCAGCGCATTATTGTTTTTAGCATGACGCTTTCGTCCGGCGATTTGATTAGAGTGATGTAGATTGAGCGGTTTTGCTGACAAGGCTTGGCTACGGGTGGGCAGCCAGCCGCCAGCAAAACCGCGGCAGAAGTGTATCAGATGCGAACGCCGGGGTGATGTCTAAAAAGCGCGGGAGTACCGCCTGCATCTCGCGCAGGACGGTGGCGCTTTGCGGCAGCGAGTGCTCCATGAGCGAAACCGCGCACTGACAGGCCAGCACTGGAGCTTGAGGCAGTCGAATAATCCGGCGCCAACCGAATTCAAGGCGTGGGTTCGAAGTATATACGGCCACAGCGCGCCGTGCAGTATGGCCACCCGGCAAATTACCGATCAGGCGCTCCCCTGATCACAATAGCAAAAGATCTTCCAACCACTGCCGTGGCGCCGGCATCCGTTTTCCCCTCGCGGCCTGAGTCAGAAAACTTTCGCGATCCGCCCCAGATACCGAGTCATCATTCTCCGGAAAACTATACTGAATTGGTGCGCTCCGTCCTCGGGGCGGTTTTAGACGTTGGCCGCTGCACGTTTCTGAAGGTAAAAACTGGAAGGCGAAATGATGATCAATCGTGAAACTATACCGTCGTTGTGGAAAAATGTGATGCAGATTCTATTCACCCTGGGGTTGAGCTGCTCGGCGCCCGCCGAAGCGGAAAATCTATTGTCGGACGACTTCAACCCCGCAACTACTGAGCCGAACCCCGCGTGGCGCTTCTATGATCCCTACGATACGACGGCGGATAAAGATCTTGGGCAATCAGTTCTGACATACAGCGGCACCAGTGCCTTGATCAGCATTCCTGCAGGTCTCAGCCATGATGCCTGGATTACTGGCTCGAATGGCGCGCCGCGCCTGCTGCAGCCCGTGGCCGATACTGATTTCGCCATCGAGGCAAAGTTCGAATCGGTTCCTTCGCTCAAATACCAGCAACAGGGAATTCTCGCTCAGGAGAACAATGACGTTTTTCTGCGCTTTGCTACCTATCACGACGGCGTCTCGCCGCGGCTGTTCGTAGCCTACACCAACGGGGACGTTAGCATCGTTTACCGCTCCGTAGCCCTTGTCACTATCCCGCCCTATCAGCAAGTCCTTCGCGCCGGAAATCAGTGGACGTATCGCTATTCCCACGACGGCATCAGCTGGATTGATGCAGTTACCTTTATCCAGCCCATCACTGTCAGCGAGGTCGGAGTTTTTGCCGGGGCTTCGGGTTCCAATCCTCCCTTCACAGCCAATGTCGACTACGTCATGAATTTGGCCTCGCCAATCGCGGATAACGACGTCTGGGATCCGCCGGCGCCGCAGATCAATCCGTGGTATGGAGACATGCAGACATTCGGCGAGCAGGGCGCTCCCCAAAGGTGGATCAACATTCTGGGTAACGCGGTTTCCTATGGGGGACTGGCGACGTTAACCTATTCGCTCAATGACGGCGCTGAACAGCCGTTGAACCGCCGCTTCCAGAGTGGGCGCCTGACCTGGACGGGTGATTTTAATATCGAGATCGACCGCACGACCCTGATGGAGGGCATAAACCGGCTCGACATTAAAGCGACCGATGTCAACGGCAAAGTCGCGAGCCATTCGCTGGCAATCAATTATCTGGCTGGAAGGGCGGGGCCTCTGCCTTATACCGCCGATTGGGGCGCCTTGACCGATATTCAGGACGCTCAACGCCTCGCACAGTTTGTGGACGGATTGTGGCAATTGACGCCTGCGGGCCTTCGTACGGCCGAACCCGGTTACAACCGCACCATCGCCATTGGCGATGAAAACTGGATGAGCAATTACGAGGTCAGCGTTCCAGTCACCATTCACTCGGCTTCGACCGATGGAGGCGCCATCCTTCTCACGTTGGGCTGGAACGGTCATGCCGGCCCCATCTCTCCACGATTGGGTTACCCCATGGAGGCGGCTGCCAAGCTGGTCTTCAGTTCCCTTTTCCAGGAATCGCGCTTGAACCTCGTGACTTACTGTTGTGGCGATACGGATACTATCGTCGGAGGCGACGTGTTGCAGGCCGGAGCAACCGTTATCACGGCTGCGCAGTTGCCCTATGTACTGAAGGTCCGCTCCGAGGCTCTCGGCGGTGGCCTCAGCAAGGTGTCGGCCAAGTTTTGGCCGCAAGGGGAGATAGAGCCCAGCCAATGGGCCATCACCGCAGATGTCCCGAGTCGCAAGGGATCGGTTGCTCTGGCTGCCCACCAGTCGGATGTTACCTTCGGGACCGTGACCATTATGCCCGTACCCGGCGTCGAGGAGAGCCAAAACGGCAATCTACCGCCCGGGGACCTCTCGATCGCTTTGCGGGCGCCAAAGAAGGTCAAGGCAGGCAAGAAGGTGACGTATTCGGTGGTCGTCAAAAACCGAAGCAAGAAGGCCGTTCCGTTCACGCTTGTCACTGCTGAATTGCCGCGTGGCGTAACCCTCTTGCGGAAGCCGCGTTTCTGCTCGGTTTCCGGCGGCCTCCTGCGCTGTGAGCTGGGCCGACTCGCAGGCCGCCGAGGAAAGGCTTTCAGCTTTACCGTCAGGGCGACAGAGAAGGGCCTTCTCGACAATAGCGCAAACATCAGTAGCAATGCGATTTCCGATCTCAATGCGGCCAGCAACATCGCCCGCGTGGCGACTGTAGTAAGATAGCCATGACCGTTGCCATGCGTCCATTCGGCCAGAGATCATTCGGGCATACCAGGCGCTAATGGCGTCACTTGGAATTTGAAGCACGTGGCTGTAGGAAAAACGCGTGGCCAGGCGTCACCCCGGCGCTGGAGCGATGTCGTGCAGAATGACGGCGCAATATCCGATTGGTGGCGGCGCGGCCGCCTTTGTCGGTCGGCTTGCCCGCTAGACGATGATCGAAACGCGCTCACTGCGCGGCGCTCACCATGCGCCGATTCATTCCTCGCATCCCAAATTCCAGAATGTGAATACAAATCGGCTACTGTCAACAGCCTCTAGTCACATTGTTATAGGAACATGGATATGGATTTAATTTCGTTGGTGGTGGTTCTGATCGTCGTCGGAATGCTGTTGTGGCTCGTCAACAGCTACATACCGATGGAAGCCCGCATTAAGCAGATACTGAACACCGTGGTGATTATCGCGGTGATTCTGTGGGTGCTGAACGCGGTCGGCGTTTTAGGCGTGCTCCCGAGGGCATTGGTTTCGGTGGTGGTGGCCCTGATCGTCGTCGGAATGCTGTTGTGGCTGGTCAACAGCTACATACCGATGGAAGCCCGCATTAAGCAGATTCTGAATGTCGTGGTCATCATCGCGGTGGTCCTATGGCTGCTCAGCGCATTCGGGATTCTAGGCGGACTCCCGAAGCTCTCTGTCGGGAGGCTGTAATTCGGCCCGGCGCTGAGTTGTTGTCGTTGGCGGCAGTGAGTAGCCAGGAGGCGATTCACTGCCGGAATTTCCTTAACGCTATCGGGAGAATGATCATGGTGCGGAAAATTCTGGTTCTGGCGTCGATGTTGGCTTGCATGATCGCGTTGACGGCCTGTAATACGTTCGAAGGCATGGGTAAAGACGTGGAACGCGGTGGCGAACACGTCCAGGATGCCGCCAAGAACGTTAAAAAGAAAATGTAATGCGGCGTTGAAGCTCCCGACGTGATGGCACAGAGGGAACGATTCAATACCATCAGTCACCTGCTGGGTGCGGTAGCGGCCTGCGCCGGCCTCGTGGTGCTGGTCGTGCTGGCTTCCCGCCAGGGCGATGCGTGGAAAATCGTCAGCTTCAGCACCTATGGACTTACCCTGATATTGGTCTACACCTTTTCAACGCTTTATCACGGACTGGAGGGCAGGGCAAAAGAGGTATTCTCCAAGCTCGACCATCAGTCTATCTATCTTTTGATTGCCGGTACCTATACCCCTTTCACCCTGGTCACCCTTCGCGGCGCCTGGGGCTGGTCCATATTCGGCACCGTCTGGGGCCTGGCGGCCATCGGGATTGTGCTCGAAGTATTACCGCAGGATGAGCGCCGAGTGCTGCCCGTAGTGATCTATCTCGTCATGGGCTGGATTATCCTGATCGCGCTCAAGCCTTTATTGGGGGCCTTGCCTTCGGCGGGCTTCGTCTGGCTCCTCGCCGGAGGTTTATTTTATACCGTGGGTGTCGTGTTTTACGCGCTGGATAAGAAAGTGAGTTATTTCCATAACATTTGGCACCTTTTCGTGCTGGCGGGTAGTGTCAGCCATTATTGCACGGTGCTCTTTTATATCGTCTGATCAGGAATCCCTAAGTGGATGTGATCCGCCTGACAACAACTTGATAGCCTCGGCTAAGCCTTTCGGATCAGGCGCGGCAGACGGCGGCCTGTCTCATGGCCATCCAGCCCCGGCAAGTCGATATCGAGCAGGACACGCTGCGGGCGAAGATCTCCGCAGCTTCTAGCCTCGGCGACCCTATAAGAAACCAGATTTCAGCCGCGCTGTACTGGCCCCTCGGTCATGCGGCGCTTTTGGCGGGTCTGCTTTGGCGTGGTTTCCTGACGTTGCTCGCTGCCTTCTAACGTCCCTTGGCCATTTTTTGCGCGCCACCCGATAGTTGCCCCCACGTGACCCGATAGGCGCCGATTCACCCCGCTCGGGAATCCAGTGGTGCTATCGCTTCTTGCCGCACCTTTATGGCAGGAATCGAGGGCAGAATGTCATTGTGGCAAAGCACTTGTCGGGAGAACATGAAGCCGTGATTACAGCGAAAGCAAACTGAAAGGAGGATTTCCCAATGACCCAATCGTCCGTTTCTCAGGAGGAACCTCGCGAAGCGAAAGTGCGAACTGTCGGTATCGTCGTGTTCGACGGGGCCGAGATCATCGACATCACTGGCCCCATGGAGGTGTTCGCCTTCGCCAACAGGATTTTGCAGCAAGCGGGCGCCAGCCAGGAGCTGCCCTATCCGACCAAAATGTTGGCTAAAAAGTTGGGGCTGGTCACGACTTCGTGTGGTCTTCAGATCAATGCCGACAGCGCGTATGGCGACATTGGGGACGGCATCGATACCTTGCTGATTCCCGGCTCGCCCGACGTGAAAGCGGTGCTGTCCGACCCGTCGTTGCAGGATTGGATTCGCGCAATGTCACCGCGCGTGCGGCGACTCGTTTCGGTCTGCACGGGGGCCTTTTTGCTGGCGGAAACCGGACTCCTCGATGGGCGGCGCGTGACCAGCCATTGGGCGTACTGTGACCGACTTTCCAC
>CADDZF010000038.1 GCA_902812445.1 Methylococcaceae bacterium
ATTTTGCGCAGGCCATGAAACAAGGTGCCCGAATATTCCAGCATGATGCGTGGTTCCTTGCCCTCGTGGATGAGCTGCGGGATAAACTCACCCATGCGCTTGTAGCACCAGTGAAATACCGGCGCGTTGTGGTTGTCGCCTATCCCGGGGTTTTCCATCATGTATTGAAGGTTGCTGATGATCGCGGCGGTGCGCAGATCGCCGCCGCCAGCCGGAATCAGCGGCTGGTGCATGTGCAGCGCGACGGCACAGGCGCTGCGGATGCGGCCGAAGTCGATGCGGCTTGCGTTGCGGAATACTGGATCGGGTCGTTGCTGCAGCGCGGCTTCGACTTCTTTTTCAGATCCGGAAATGTTGGGTAGTCCCTCGATATATTCGTTCAGTTCACTCATGGAAAGCACTCTTTCGTTGTGTTGCCGTTGTGGCTCGAATTATTGTTCCGGCCCGAAAATACCCTCCTGGTATTTCGGGCCATCGCCAAGGCCGGTACACGCCCGGCCTTGGTTCACGCGGCTTGGCGCCGCTCTCGGCGCTGAAGAATTTTGACCGCAAGCCAGGCAGCCTCGCGGCCCGACCTGTGCTGATGGCGTTTTCCATAAGCGCGATACTAGCCGATGCACACCCGTTAATTACCCGCGTTCAGCGCCTGGGTCTGCTCCAGGCAGCTCACCGCAGCATCGAGGTCCTGGTGGCAGCGACTCACCCAATCTTCACCCCAGTAGAAATTGCAGCTCGTTTCCGCCCGCAGCAGATGCCGCAGGGCGTCTTCCAGCGCCGTGCTGCGTGCGCCGTTCGGCGCCCCGTTTGCGCTGGCCCGGCGCGCCGCGTGAAGTTGCCGACTGACCTCCTCGATGCGAGCAAGTGCGTCCTTTTGCGTCTGCGACCCGGTCCATTGCAGGAAGTCGCGGCCGTGATGCCAGCCGGTGTTCCAGGCGCCGGTCCTGACCGAGACCTCGCCGTGCGCACCGTACTGGTTGAGGTATTTGCTGATGAAGGTGGGGCAGATGCCATTTTGCCTGCGCGCGTCTTCCAGAAGCGGGGTGTAGAAAGCACCCCAGAAGTTGCTGGCGAAGGTAGTGTTGCGGAACCAGCCGCCGTTTTCGCCATCGGTGCAGGTGGTCACCAGCGGCGGAAAATCACACCACTTCGTTCTTTGCTCGAGTTCATTCCTGAACCACGGATAATCCATCCCCGATTCCTGCGCATCGGACAATTCGCGGTCGCGCACGACGATGATGATTTCTTCGCCCGCGTGACGGGCGATATGTGGCCGGTACCTGATTTCTTCCCAGCGCAGCGCATCGACCGGCTCGACGTGCTCGCTGTCGACGATGACATAGCGATAACCCAAGCGTTTGAGCAGCGGGATCATTTCCATGGTAAAGCCCATCTCCGGCGGCCAGAAGCCTTCGAAATGCTGGCGCCAGAAGAGATGCCGACCGATCTCCTGCCAGCGAACTAGCTGCTCGTCCTGATCGGCGAAGGGTATCAGGGGAAAGACCGGATGGTAGTAGCCGGTGCCGAGGACTTCGATGATCCTGCCGTTTTGCAGATGCCACAGCAGAGCCCCGCAATCGACGATACCGTAGACCTGGTTCTGGAACTCGGGGCTCGACAAGGTTTCCAATAAAGTTCCGGACAAGGACACGTGTACACGGCCGATGTCTGCATGGTCCCATAATGATCTTGCGATGCGGTCGTAAGCATAAAGGATTTCCTTCGCCTCCCAGGTCCTGTGCGCGAGCAGGTGTTCAAGATTACCCGGTGGTTGATGCAGATTGAGCACTAAAGCATGATAGATATCGGTCATGAACAAATCCTTGCGCAAAAACAGACTGATCGCATGGTGTGGCCGTGCAATTTTGCCGCAGATACGGCTAAAACTGAATAGCCTTGAGCTGAGCTGTCAAAACGCGCCCTGAAGCGCTAGTTCATTTTTAGGGTCGATCGGCGTGAAAGTACGCAACGTCTTCCAGGCGATTCCCGAAGCGCTGGCGGACGAGCACTTCGAAACGATTCTGCGCACCGAGACGTTCCGCTTGGAGCGCATCGTCTCCAAAGGCCACGCCACGCCAGCGGGCGAGTGGTATGATCAGACGTGGAGCGAATGGGTGCTGCTCCTGCAGGGCGGCGCAGGTCTTGCCATAGCAGGCCGTCCTGATCTGATCATCCTGAAGCCGGGCGATTATTTTTGCTTGCCCGCGCGTCTCAAACACCGCGTCGAATGGACCTTGAAAGCGCCTGAAACCATCTGGCTGGCCTTGCATTATGAATGAAAATGCTGCCCCTGCAAATGAACATCGCCTGATCGAACGGGCGGTCGAGCGCGGCATTGCCGACTACATCGCCTCCCGGGAAGCGCGGGTGGCGGAATTTGTCGCGCGCCATTTTTCCTGGCGAGGTGCTGTCCAGTTGCACAAAAAAGCGCTCGGCAAGGATTTGTACAGAGTGCCGCTGAATCTGATCTGGGCGCCTCCCGCCATTCTGGCCCACGCGACGGGATCGCTGTTGCGTCGATGGGGCGCCGAAAGGCTCGGGGGTGCGCTGAAGCAGCTACCGGCCGGGCTCAAGACGGATGTCGAAAAAGAGCTCACCTGGCTGATCTATACGGAACTGTTGGAACTGCCGTATGCGCAGGGCGATCGCGCCTCCGCCAAGGACGCCCTGCTCGAAGCCATACTGAGTGAGCCGCGACTGGCTGCCAAGTGCGGCGATTACCTCGAGACGATCGAACAAAGGGCACGAACGCCCGAATTCAAACAAGCGCTGGAGCAAAACCTGACCGAGTACGGCAAAGGCCGATGGGCGGCTACTGATCTCACCAACAGCATCATCGCCTTGGCGGCGGGCTATGCCGCCTTCCAGAAAGCGACGCCAGGGCTTCTCACGGGCGGCAGCGCTGCCGCGGCCGCGCTCGCGCAACAGGTGGCGATCGCCAATTTCTGGCTCGGGCCGACCTTGGGCACCTGGTACTACAGCGTGTTTCCGGTGGCGGCCTCCGCGGGGCTGGTAATTGCCGCAACTGGCGCGTTGATGGCTGCCTTCGGCGTGCTGGCCGCTTTTTCGGGCATCGTCACCGATCCGCTGCTCGCCAAGACGGGCTTTCACGAAAGGCGGCTGAAAAAGTTCATCGGTGCACTGGAGCGGCAACTGAAAGGTGAAGCGGGCGGATTTCAGGTCAGGGACCAGTACGCCGCGCGGGTGTTCGATATCATCGATTTGCTGAGAACCGCCGCGCAAGCAATGACATAACCGAAGCGTGCGCGGTCTGTTGCTAGCCGTCTATGCGCTCACTTTATTATTCCGGTTCGATGATTTTTGGGCAGCGCGAGGATTTGCTATCGCTGTTCTTTACGTCTTTGCATTACTCGTGGCGATCGAGGCGAACCGTTCCTCCGAGCCTCGATAAGATTGCCGCCTTCAACGTCCATCAGCCGTTCAAGAACCCGTTCCGTCAGGGCGCGCAAAGCCTCCTCACCGCTTGGTTGCCCGTCCCCGCCGGAACCGCCATTCCCAGGTCCTGTTGAACGCCCCCTTCTCGACCTGACCGGCATTCTCCCTGGCTCGGATTATCCCGGCCTTAAGAGGCCGGATAATCGATAAGGGGCAGGCGACATGGAGGAATCGTAATGGCGAATGAAGGAGATATTTCTGCTCCAGAAGCAAAGCCGCGGACCCCGTCGCTTGACTTGCAAGTGCACCGCACCGCACACCGAATCCGCTCGGCCAGCAGCCCCTTGCCGGCGGCGATCCGATCAATATTTCAGCGAAGATTTCTGTTAAGGTTGACAAGCCTTGATCGTCAACACGCCTGAAACCTCATGACAGCCAGCCCGGATAAAACCCTCGTCCTCGTCGACGGATCTTCCTTTCTGTTTCGCGCCTTCCACGCCCTGCCGCCCCTGACCAATTCCAGGGGCGAGCCAACCGGCGCAGTGTTCGGCGTGGCCAACATGCTCAAGAAGCTGCTCGCCGAATACGACACGCCTTATGTTGCCATCGTGTTCGACGCGCCGGGCAAGACTTTCCGCAACGACGCTTACGAACACTATAAGGCGCAGCGCCCGCCAATGCCGGAGGAACTGAAAACGCAGATCGAGCCGCTGCACGCCATCATCAAGGCCATGGGCCTGCCGCTTCTGCTGGAGCCGGACGTCGAGGCGGACGATGTCATCGGCACGCTGGCCCTCCACGCGGTGGCGGAAGGCTTTTCGGTCGTCATTTCCACCGGCGACAAGGATATGGCGCAACTGGTCGGCGATCGGGTGATGCTGGAAAACACCATGTTCAACACGCGGCTGGACGTCGCCGGCGTGAAGGAAAAATTCGGCGTGCCACCGGAGCTGATCATCGATTATCTCGCCCTGGTGGGCGATGCGTCCGACAATATTCCCGGCGTGCCGAAAGTGGGTCCGAAGACGGCGGCCAAATGGCTCAATGAATACGGCTCGCTGGCGAGGCTGGTCGAGCACGCCGGCGAGATCGGCGGCAAGGTCGGCGAAAACTTGCGCGCCAGTCTCGATCAAATCCCGCTGGCGCAGCAGCTCGCCACGATCAAGTGCGATGTGCCGCTGCGTATCAGCCTGGCCGCGCTTAAACGCCAGCCGGTCGACAAGGAGGCGCTGCGTCCACTGCTCGGCAGGCTGGAATTTTTTTCCTGGCTCAAGCAGCTGGACGCAGCCGATGCGCCGGCGGCCGTACCGGCAGAAGCCACACCCGAGGATACTCCGGAATATGAGACCGTGCTGAGCGAGGAGGCCCTGCAGCGCTGGCTGGAAAGACTCGAGGCGGCCGAGCTGTTCGCCTTCGACACCGAAACCACCAGCCTGGACAACATCAATGCCGAAATCGTTGGCGTGTCTTTCGCGGTAGAACCCGGCCGGGCGGCGTATGTGCCGTTCTGCCATGACTATCCCGGCGCGCCGGAGCAACTGTCGCGCGATGACGTGCTGACAAAGCTCAAGCCCCTGCTGGAAGACGTCCAGCGGCCGAAGCTCGGCCAGAATCTCAAGTACGACATCGGCGCGCTGGCCAATCACGGCGTCGAACTGCGCGGGATCGCCCATGACACGATGCTGGAGTCCTACGTGCTGAACAGTACAGCGACGCGCCACGACATGGATTCGATGGCGCGGACGTTCCTCGGCAGGAAGACCGTCCACTATGAAGACGTCGCCGGCAAAGGCGTCAGACAGATTCCGTTTCAGCAGGTCGATCTTGAACAGGCGGCGCCGTACGCGGCGGAGGACGCCGACATCACCTTACAACTGCACCTCTATCTGTGGCCCAAACTGACGGCCGAGGCGCGCCTCAGGGCCTTGTATGAAGAGATCGAAATGCCGCTGGTGCCGGTGTTGTCGCGCATGGAGCGCACCGGAGTTTTGATCGACTCGGCGATGCTGGCGAAGCAGAGTCTGGAACTGGCCGGACGCATGGCGGACATCGAAAAGGAGGCGTTTATGCAGGCGGGTCAGCCGTTCAACCTGGGCTCGCCGAAACAGATCCAGGCGATTCTGTATGACCAGCAAAATATTCCGGTGATCCGCAAGACGCCGACCGGGCAGCCGTCCACCGACGAATCGGTGCTGCAGGACCTCGCCCAGTTTTATGCGCTGCCGCGATTGATCCTCGAATACCGTTCTTTAAGCAAGCTGCGCTCCACTTATACCGACTGCCTGCCGCAGCAGGTCAACCGCAAGACCGGGCGGGTGCATACGTCCTATCATCAGGCGGTCGCGGCGACCGGCCGGCTGTCATCCTCCAATCCCAACCTGCAGAACATTCCCGTGCGCACCGAAGAGGGCCGCAAGATTCGCCAGGCGTTCATCGCTCCGCGGGGCCATCGCATCGTCGCTGCGGACTATTCGCAGATCGAGCTCCGCATCATGGCCCATCTGTCCGGCGATGAAAGCCTGCTCGGCGCCTTCGCGGCCAATCTGGACATTCACCGTGCCACCGCCGCGGAGGTTTTCGGCGGGACCCCCGAAACCGTCACTGGCGAGCAGCGCCGCTCGGCCAAGGCGATCAACTTCGGCCTGATCTATGGCATGTCGGCTTTCGGGCTCGCCCGCCAGCTCGGCATCGACCAGAAGCAGGCGCAATGCTATATCGACCTTTACTTCGCCCGCTATCCCGGCGTCAGACGCTACATGGAGGACACCAGGCGATGCGCCCGCGAACAGGGCTACGTGGAAACTCTGTTCGGCCGCCGCCTGTATATTCCGGACATCAACGCGCGCAACGGCCAGCGCCGTCAGTATGCCGAGCGCACTGCCATCAACGCGCCCATGCAGGGCACTGCGGCGGATATCATCAAGCGCGCCATGATCGCCGTCGATGCCTGGATACGGGAACGGCAGGCGCCCGTGCGCATGATCATGCAGGTCCACGACGAACTGGTATTCGAAGTGGCGGATGATTACCTCGACATAGCGATTCCCGCGATACGCGATCGCATGGGCCAAGCGGCCAGCCTCGAAATACCTTTGATGGTCGACACCGGCCAGGGTTTGAACTGGGACGAGGCACATTAGCCCGGCTGGGCCGAGAGTCCGCGGCCGCTCGCTGTGCCGCAGCGGTCTTCAGACGCGTTGCAGTTCAGCAGCGTGATTCGGAGCAGGCTCGGAGGGGCTCAGGTCCTGAACCAGAGTTTCAGGCCGCGCTCCAGCAAGCTGTGGCGACGGGCTTCACTGATATCGGCCCAGGCCTCGGGTGATTGCACTGCGCGATGGAGAAAATCGAACAGAAAAAGATGACGCCGCAAGATACGCCGCACGCGGTGAGGGCGCCAGGGATTGAACAGGCCAAGCCGGGAAAACAACTGACTCCAGTTCTTTTTTATCCATAGCCATGAACCCAGTTCCAGCGTAAATGGAATGAAGCAGCCGTCCGGACACTGAGCGCGGTATTCATCGTAGAGATAATCCCACAAGTCACCTTGCGAGACATACTGGCGGGACTGCGGTTCAACGCAATAGATGTGATTGGGATAGGTCTGATCCAGCAAGTGCTTCAACGCCATCACCTCGGGGACATGGGGGAACGGCTTGCGCGTTTTGGCGTAGGGAAACCAGAGGCGGTCGACCTTGCCATAACCGGAGTGCACGTCCACACAGAGCGAAAGCTTGGCCGGAAAGATTTCGCGGCGCACGAAGTCGCATACCGTCTGCGCCTCGATCTCCATGGAGGCGCCCCGTTTACCCTGGTACCAAGGTAAACGGGGGGATATCCGGTGGCCGCCGAAAATATGCCAGCGGGCCAATTCATCGGAGACCACCGGAGCGTTGCGCATGAGATCCACCCGGTTCCCGTTGGAACGCCGTCTAAGATGCATGCCGACCGGATTGATCAGCGGGATCATCAAGAGGCGCGTGGTTTTCAGCATCTCCCGGGTATTGCGGTCCCACTTCACGAGCTCAGCCATGGTCTGCAGATAGGAAATAAGCACCTGCGTACCGATGCGTTCCAGGCCGTGTACACCACCGAACAGAGCCAGCGCCGGAGCGGCGGGATCGGAAGGGCCGAAGCGGATAGCCACCAGCGGAAAGGGGGTGCTCTCGTGCTGAATGGTCGCCAAGGTGTCAACCTGCGCGAGCCCCTCAAAGTTAGCGATAAGGCGCAACAGTTCCTGAAGTTCAGGGAGAACCTGTTCGGGGGCGGCTATGGACGCGCCACTCCCGTATTCGGCAAGGAGCAGGCTGGGAGTCGATCGATATCGCATGGGTTGCAAGGCTCACTATCGGGAAGCGGTTGAAAGACTGACCTGCCAGCCGGGTCCGCCGCTCAAGGACTTAGCATCACTTGAGCCCGGTTGCGGCCCAATCCAGGGCCGGATTTCGCTCCGGCCATACCGGTTTCGATGCCTGTTCTCGGACCGAGCGGGCAGCGGGCCTCTTCTACCGTAACGACAGCGCCGGCGACGGAATGTTCCTTGTAAGGGTTCCGCTGCAGTCTGCCTACGCTTCGATCGGCGGCGGCTATCTTGTTCAGGGTCCTCGTTGCGCCACCTGATTGGGAAAGCCTTTGACGGGCTTGCTGGCTGAAACTAAAAGCGGAGAGAAATAAGTAAGGCAAACAGGTCCCAATCGGGCTGGAGCTGCCGCGGATTGGGATTTTCCGAGACCGCCAGCCACCCGGTGCCGTGTACCCGGTGATATTCCGCTCGCAGCATCAGGGAAGAGGTCATATCCCAGCGCAAACCTAGCGTCCAGTCTTTCGCATAGCGAGTGAATCCGGGCTGATGCGTCCTGGCTTCATAGTCGTTGCCGTGCTTGTCCTCGCGATCGGCATAAAAAACATCATAACGGGCGATGGCTTCCCAATCATCTGTCAAGCGGTATGTCGCCTGGAAATAATAGCTTTCACCGGTAAATTGGGTATCCGGA
Organism: Methylococcaceae bacterium; assembly: GCA_902812445.1. Taxonomy (GTDB): domain Bacteria; phylum Pseudomonadota; class Gammaproteobacteria; order Methylococcales; family Methylococcaceae; genus CADDZF01. The sequence goes on from CADDZF010000038.1 coordinate 8,385, forward strand.
AATACGCCAAAATTGCTGAGTCGGCTGGGCCGAATAGCGTATTCGGAAGTCAGGCTAAAGTCTTCGCCATTGTATTGCGCTGAAAAAATAACCGGCTGGAAGCGCAGTTGTCCGCTGCCGAACCGGTCTTGCAGGCCAGGCTGGTACTTGACGTTCAGCGCGGCTCCGCTCGCTGCCAGGCGTAGCCGACCACCGCCCAGTTCGTAGAGAAGCTGTCCGATATAAGACGTTTGATCGTCCAATTCTCCCGGGCCGTTGATGCCGGTGACGAGCCTTTCCAGCTCGGTCGAATTGACTGTGGGCTGGCCAGCGCCCAAGCGCAGAGAGACGTCACCGAATGCACTGGTATAGTTGCCATAAAGCAGGCCGCCATCGAAGGCGAGCGCCAGATTTCGCGTACGGTCAAAGTAGATGCTTTGCGGTAAAAAAATCGAAGGGCGGGTAAAGGCGACATCGCGCGTTTCATTGTAAAGCCCCAGCGGATTCTTGTATCTTCCGAGCAGCACGCCGAATCGTAGATTGTCGAGGGAAACGACCGTGTAATCAAGCAAGCCATAATCCAGCCGCACTTCGGTATCGTCCATCTCGCCGGCGCGGCGGTATAAGACTTGCGCTGAAATGCCGAGTCGGCTCAAAGGCCGTAAAGAGGCGTTGAAACCGATTTCCGTCAGATCGAAGCTGCCTTTCTCGCTCGTTCCATAAAAGCGGTTGTCAGAAGTCAGCACAAAACCTTGGGTTAGAAACCCGTGATACTGGAGTGTCTCCTTCCAATCCGCACAGGCAAGCTGGCTTACCGTTGCCATGGAAGCCAACACTATCGAAATCGGGACGCGGTTGTGTAGGGTCAATGGATAATGCGATAGTGACGCATGATGATGTTTAACGAATGATGACCGGCCGAACCGGCTTGTTGGGTTTGTTCAAATAATAGGGTTGGACATAACCGATCGCACCCGGCGTATGGCCGACGCGTTCGATCATCTCTTCAGGTGAGGTAACGACGTTTGGCGCTTGCCCAGTTCCGGAAAAGACTTTGCGATCCCAAATTTGGCGCAGCTGGTGTGCAAACATGCCAAGCACCCTTTTGCAGAATGCCTTGTGCTCGGGATTGTCGTCCGGCAACACAAAGACATTCACCCGCGAGCCATCCGGCCAGATCCGCTGGCCCATGGTGAAGATGGCTCTGGCTTCGCTGACGGAAAGACTGGAAACCTCGAGCGAAGGGTTAACAATTGCGTTCTGAGCTTGGGCTGGTAGGCTGATCAGCAGAAGACAAGCACATAAAAAAAAAATACGCCCTTTACCTTCATATGGCTCTTATCTGGAAGTGGTCGTGGCTTATGCTCGCTTTCACACGCTTCCAGAATCAGGCTTTCTGGTAATCGGGCGGCAGATCTTTTGTCTTCATCGGCACTTTCTCGGGTAATAAATGAGGGCCTAACTCGGTCAGTGCCCGGCGATAAACATCCCGTTTGAAATAAACCACAGCGCTGGCAGGCGACCAATAATCGACCCAGCACCAAGCATCGAACTCGGGTCTTCTAGAGCAGTTTAGGCGGATATGCGATTCGTGGGCGATCAGCCGCAAAATATACCAGAGCTGTTTCTGGCCTATGCAGAGCGGCAAGGAATGCTTGCGAATATACCGATCCGGCAACTTGTAATAGAGCCAATCGCGAGTCCGGCCGATAATCCTGACATGCTTGTCTCTTAGGCCGATCTCTTCGTACAGTTCCCGGTACATGGCACGTTCCGGATCTTCGTTGCATTTGATACCGCCTTGCGGAAACTGCCACGATCGCATACCGGCACGCCGCGCCCATAACACACGGCCTTTGTCGTTACAAAGGATCATCCCTACGTTGAGGCGATATCCTTCTGAATCGATCATAACTGCCGGATTTATCTCAAGCTTACCGCATCCTAATGATACAATACCCGTTACCAGTCACGTTAGTCCTTCCTCTAACTCAGGTTAGTTTTCCATGGATCTATCAGCGATGCGACAAGATGCATGGATTTTTTGTAATTCAAATGTAAAGAAACATCGTGAGCCTTGCAATATTTGATCTTGATAATACGCTGCTGGCCGGTGATAGCGACTACTTGTGGGGACAATTCCTCGTTGAAGCGGGCGCCGTGGAGAGAGATCTTTATGAAAAGATCAATGCGGGATTTTATGCGCAATACCGAGAGGGCACCCTGGACATCACAAAATTTCTGGCCTTCGCGCTAAAACCCTTGGCGGACCACGAGCCGTCAAAGCTCTACCGGTGGCGCGAACAGTTCATCGAAGAGAAGATCAAGCCCATCTTATTGCCGGCCGCGGCGGCACTCATTCGACGACACCAGCACGCAGGCGACACTGCGTTAGTCATCACGGCGACAAATCGCTTTGTCACCGAACCTATCGTGCAACTGTATGGCATCGATCATTTGATCGCGACCGCACCGGAGTTCAAAAACGGCCGTTTCACTGGACGTTTTACGGGCATTCCCTGCTTTCAGGAGGGTAAGCTCAAACGGCTGCATGACTGGCTGTCGCTCAATCAGTGCGATCTGGACGACAGCAGTTTTTACAGCGACTCGCACAATGATTTGCCGCTCTTATGCCGCGTTGACCGTCCTGTCGCCGTTGACCCCGATGAGACGCTTAGGCGGTTCGCCGAAGAAAAAGGGTGGCCGATCATTAGCCTGCGCGCCGACTCCGAAAAATCACCGAAGCATAACTCGCACGACTTCGCCCCTTAATCGAGGTGTACTTATGCCGGAAACGATGGTGGCAGTCAGGACATCTGAAGATTCCGAGCGGCTCAAGGGCGGTCGGTAGCCGGCGCCGCACCAGCGGCAGGCCGGGCCATGGCGGCGGCCCGTGTGCGATGCCGCACTTTTTTCGCGGCGGGCTGCCTGCAACCGAAGAGGCTGTCGGCAAGAAGGTTGGTCAGCTCGTATTTCTTTAACCAGCCGATCCCGATTAATCTGAACCGCTTTTTCAAGCTATTAACCCGGCCCTTAAATAGGCCTAAATAGGCCGGGTTAATAAAGGGTCAGGGAGCCGAAAGCGCGGCGCCAAGCCGCGTGAGCCAAGGCCGGGCGTGTACCGGCCTTGGCGATAGCCCGAAATACCAGGACGGTATTTTCGGGCCGGAATAATAGTTCCTTCAGATCAATATCTAATGAACTGTTCGCGGTAATATCTCAGCTCAGCAATTGATTCCAGAACGTCGTCTCGCGCGATGTGGGCATTCTTTTTTTTAAGTCCATTCTTTAGATCTGGCGCCCAACGGCTGATTAGTTCCTTGAAGGTTGAGACGTCTAGATTTCGATAGTGGAAATAAGCCTCCAGCTGCGGCATGCAGCGATAGAGGAACCGTCGATCCTGGCAAATACTGTTGCCGCACATCGGCGAAGCCTTGGGAGGTAGCCAGCATTCTAAAAAGGCCAACGTCTGTCGTTCGGCTTCTCGTTCATCGATGGTGCTGTGCTTGACCCGATTGAGAAGACCCGATTCTCCATGCGTCTTTTGATTCCAGTCATCCATGCCCGCAAGTACGGTATCCGTTTGGTGAATGGCAAGCACTGGGCCTTCAGCCAAGATATTGAGATTTTTGTCCGTCACTACCGTGGCGATCTCGATGATCAAGTCGACTTGTGGGTCTAATCCCGTCATCTCAAGATCGATCCAGATCAGATTTTGTGAGGCGTGAACCATTTACGATATCCCGTCCGGCTAACTTGTCAGACATTTTAACAGAGGCTAATCTGTAACGCCGTTATATCAGACGCTAAATACCGATGAATTCATTTACCGCTATTTTTCTTGCTGCACTGGCGCTGTCATATGCTGTCGAGCTCTGGCTGGCGAGACGCCAATCTGCTTATGTCCGCGCCCATCGCCATACGGTTCCGGAAGCGTTCGCCAGCTCTTTTACCCTCGAAGCGCACCAGAAAGCGGCCGATTATACGCTGGCCAAAGGACGCTTGGGCGATATTGCCCGCACCATCGGCGTCCTCGTGCTGTTAGCGTTTACCCTAGGCGGCGGTATCGACGTGATTGTAGAGTTTTGGTCCGCATTCGACCTCTCTGCCACACTGAAGGGTACCGGCGTTATCATCACGACGCTGCTATTGATGCATCTGCTTGAGCTGCCCATCACTATCTATCAGACTTTCTTCATCGAGGAGCGCTATGGCTTCAACCGCACCACACCGCGGCGGTTCATCATCGATCTCGGATTACAGCTGGTATTGATGCTGGTCATCGGCGTGCCGCTCGTTGCAACCCTGCTATGGGTGATGGAAAGCGCCGGAACCAACTGGTGGCTGCTTGCCTGGGCAATGCTGATGGGGTTTTCGATTCTCATGAGCTGGGCCTTTCCGACGTTCATCGCGCCGCTATTCAACAAATTTACGCCTTTACAGGATGAGACACTAAAGGCGCGCATTCAGGCCCTACTCGAGCGCTGTGGCTTTCACAGCAAGGGCATCTTCGTGATGGACGGCTCACGCCGCTCCGGCCACGGCAATGCTTATTTCACCGGGCTTGGAAACAACAAGCGCATCGTTTTCTTTGATACTTTGGTCAATTCGCTGAGTCACTCGGAGCTGGAAGCCGTACTCGCTCACGAACTCGGCCATTTCAAACGCAAGCACGTCATGAAGATGCTCGCCGCCAGTGCGCTGATCAGCTTGATTGGGCTCGCACTGCTGGGTTGGCTGAGCGAACAGGACTGGTTCTATATCGGGCTTGGAGTCACTACGCGCTCTAATGCCGCGGCGCTTCTCCTTTTCCTCCTGATAGCGCCGGTATTCACTGTTTTTCTGCGGCCGATCACGGCTTATTTTCAGCGTAAGCATGAGTTCGAGGCGGATGATTTCGCGGCGCTTTACGCCAAACCTTCAGAGCTCATCAGCGCCTTGGTCAAACTCTATCGCGATAACGCCAGCACGCTGACGCCCGATCCGCTGTATTCGGCTTTCCACTATAGCCACCCGCCCGCTGCAACGCGGATCGCCAATCTATCCGCCAAGACTCACGCCGCCGTGCCGTAACGAGGGCGTAACGAAGAAACCCATGAAGGGAACGCGCTTTGGCAGCCGCAAAGACCCTTCAGTCGGATCGCAGCTCCCGCCCGACGAGGGCATCGTCATTACCCACCTGGGCAAAGGGCTGGCCATAGAGTCCGCGACCGGAGATATTATCCTTTGTCATACGCGGCGGCGGCTCGGCGATGTCGCCGTTGGCGACCGCGTCGTGTGGCAACCGATCGGGGACGAGCAAGGGCGGGTGATTAAAGTTCTCCCGCGCAAGAACGTGCTCGCGCGTCCCGGCCATAATGGCACCCTACGTTCGGTCGCCGCCAACCTTGATCAAGTCTTAATCGTCGTAGCCAATGAACCGCCGCCGGATTTTCTCTTGGCAGATCAATATCTCGCGGTCTGCGAGCAGCGGGACATTGCGCTCGCATTCATTTTCAACAAGATCGACCTGGTGCCGGACAGACGCTCGATGGCAGATTGCTTGAGCGAGTACGCGGCCATTGGTTATGGCTTTTTTCCAGTCAGCGCCAGGACCGGGGAGGGGCTCGCTGAACTGAGCCAAGCGCTAAAGGATCGCTGTAGCTTGCTCGCCGGTCAATCGGGTGTCGGCAAGTCGTCCCTGAGCAATGCGCTGTTGCCGGATAAGCAGCTAAGAACCAGGGAGCTGTCTGAAAAAACCGGGCTTGGCCGGCACACGACGACCGCTGCAACGCTTTTTCGTTTACCGCAAGGCGGCAATTTAATCGACAGCCCTGGCGTTGCCGTCTTCGGCCTCGCCCAGATATCAGCCAGAGAATTGGCCGGAGGCTATCGAGAGTTTCCGCCCCATAGCGAGCGATGCCAGTTCAGCGACTGTAGGCACATTGGTGATAAGGGTTGCGCCGTTCGTGCCGCGGTCGATAAAGGCGTGATCAGCAAGGCACGTTACCTGCGCTACTTGAAGCTGTTGCACCAGCTGGCGTAGCACGCGGCCTTAGCCGGGCGGCCAAGTCATCCGCCGGCCGCCCAATACGTGCAGATGCAGATGATAGACTTCCTGTCCGCCATCAGCATTGCAGTTGATCACCGTACGGTAGCCGCTGCTGGATAAGCCTTCCAGCGCTGCGGCCTTTTTGGCCGCGTACAGCAATTCTCCAGCCAGAGCGATGTCGTCTTCGGGCAAGTCATTGAGCGTCGCGATGTGCGCTTTGGGAATCACCAGAACGTGCACAGGCGCTCGCGGGCGGATGTCGCGAAAGGCCAGTACATGCTCGTTTTCATGCACGATCGCCACTTTGATTTCGCCCGACACCATCTTACAGAACAAACAGTCGGTCATCTTGAGCTCTCTGAACGTTAGAAGTCCTTGCGTCCGCTGAAGGCGTGCGACAAGGTCGTGCTATCCACGTATTCCAACTCCCCGCCAAAGGGAACACCGTATGCAATCCGCGTCGCCCGGACGTGATACTGCTGCGCCATGGTACTGATGAAGTGCGCGGTGGCTTCGCCTTCGACGGTCGTATTGGTCGCCAGAATTAGCTCTTTTACTTCGCCGCTTTTGAGACGATTCTCCAAGAGATCGAGGCGCAATTCGCTCGGCCCGATGCCGTCCAGCGGCGACAGCCGGCCGTTCAGCACAAAGTAAAGACCTTTGAAACCAGTCGCTTGATCAACCGCATAGACTTCGGCTGGAGTTTCCACGATACAAAGTTGTGAGGGATCGCGAGATGAACTGGCGCAAATCGCGCACACTCGCCCTTCCGTTAAGGTACGGCATCGCTCGCAGTGGCCTATCTTTTCCAGCGCGGCGAGCAGATTGTCGGCAAGCTTGCGGGCGCCCAGACGATCGCGTTGCAACAGATGGAACGCCATGCGTTGTGCTGATTTAGGGCCCACGCCGGGCAAACAGCGGAGAGCCTGCATCAGCTGATCAAGCTGTCCGGGCGGCTGCATTGCGGTCAGAACGGCAGCTTGACGCCGGGAGGCAGATTGAATCCCGCTGTCAAGCCGGACAACTTTTCCTGCTTCAGCCTGCTCACTTTATGCACCGCATCGTTTACCGCGGCAGCGATCAGGTCTTCCAGCATGTCCCGATCGTCTTTGAGAAGATTATCGTCTAGGTTGAGCTTAAGCACTTCTCTCTTACCGTTCATGGTGACTCTAACGAGCCCGCCGCCCGCTTCGCCATTGACTTCCATGGCGGCGATTTCTTCCTGCGCCTTTTGGTAGTTTTCCTGCATTTTCTGCGCTTGCTGCATGAGGTTGGCCAGTGGATTTTTCATTTCTGTCTCCGCTTGAATCACTGTTTTTCGATAGGCTGGATGGTGCCGGGTACGATCTTGGCATCAAACAGCTCCTTGAGCGCCCGCACGTTCTCATCCTGCTCAAGCGTCCGTTCGGCTAGTTTCTGTTTTTCCTCTGTTTGCCGACGAAATAACGCCGCCGGCGTCTCTTGCTCTGTTACGTCAAGATCGATTACCAGCTTCAACGGTCTCTGGAAATAGGCTTGCAGGGCCTTTTCCAGACTAGCCCGGACGCGGTCGGTGCGTAACTGGGCATGTTGCGGATCGAGCATCAGCAAGCATAGTTTTGCATCAATGCTGCGCAGACTGCAGTTGCTCGCCAGCTCTCTGCTCATGCCGGTGACGCCCATCGCCTGAATAATCGCCGGCCAATCCGTAACGGGCGCCGGGGTAGCTGCAGAACATCTGTCCACCTGTGCCTCGGACTGCCCTGCCCTCGCATCGTGCCGATGCCCCGAAAGCGGTTGTGTTGCCGCGGAAATGGCCATCGGCTTATCTTCACCAGCTTGAGAAATTTTCGCCGCGGCTTCGGCAGGCTCTTCGGGGCGGAACGCCAGCATGCGCAGCATGACCATTTCAAATCCGCTCCGAGCATCGGGCGCCAGAGGCAGATCGCGCTGTCCGATCAGCCCGATTTGATAGAATAATTGGAGATCCTCCGCCGGTATTGCAGCCGCCAACGCCTGAATTTCCTCGGCATCATCATCGTGTTTTATGGCTGCTGGTGTCCACTGGGCCAATGCGATGCGATGGAGCGCGACCAGCAACTGTTGCAGTACATCGGTGAAATCGGGCGCGTGCTCGGCCAACTCCGAAATCGCTTGCAGGAGGCTTGCTGCATCGCCCTCCGCGAGCAGCCTCAATAATTCCGCAACGGGTTGTCTTCCGACCGTGCCTAGCATGGCGCCGACTTCGCTTTCGCGGACTCGCCCGGCGCCATGGACTATCGCCTGATCGAGCAAGCTCAAGCCATCGCGCATGCTGCCTTCCGCCGCTCGTGCCAGAAAGCGTAAGGCTTTTTGTTCAAAATCGATGCCTTCCTGCTGGAGAATGTGCTCCATCTGACGGGTGATCTGCTCGATCTGCAATCGCCTGAGATTAAACTGGAGACAGCGAGACAGTACCGTCACCGGTATTTTTTGCGGATCCGTGGTCGCTAGCAAGAACTTCACGTGTGGCGGCGGCTCTTCCAACGTCTTCAGCAAAGCATTGAAACTATGCCCTGACAGCATGTGGATTTCGTCGATCAAGTAGATTTTATAGCGCCCCTCACCCGGCGCGTACTGGACGTTTTCCAGCAAGTCACGGGTGTCTTCCACTTTGGTCCGCGAGGCGGCATCGACTTCGATGAGATCGACGAAGCGGCCGTCGTCAATTTCCTTGCATATGGCGCATTCGCCGCACGGATTGAAGCCCGTGCGCGCTTCGCAGTTGAGCGCCTTGGCGAGAATCCGGGCAATGGTTGTCTTGCCAACGCCGCGCGTTCCGCTAAACAAATAAGCATGATGCATGCGATCATGCTGAATGGCGTGGGCCAGCGCTTTAACGACGTGCTCCTGGCCTACCACCTCGCTGAAATTTCGGGGACGCCATTTACGGGCGAGGGCTTGATAGCGCATGCGCACGCTCTTGAGTGACAAGTGATGGATAGTGATGGGGTGGCAAGTAGCGCCAGCCGCACCCCGGCACACGAATCCGCTGCTACCGCTGCTCCCTTCCGGGCCTGACGGGGTTTACAGCGTATCGTTGCGAGGGGGCCGACGCGACTCGCCATAATCATTTTCCGGCCGGGCTAGACAAACCACCGGTTATCAGAGGGCGCCCATTATCCAGCATCGACATCTCATATTCAACTGCCCTGAAATCGTTATCGGCCAAACAGCCCCACAGCAAAAATCAGCTGCAAGGTGCGCTAAAGTAAAGGAACTTCGCAGGGCACCTTTGCATCAAATGTGCAAAAGTGATCGCCACTTGCACACGGATGTCGGCGCAGATCGTCGCGTGGATCTCCACATAGTATATATTTAGAGGAATTTGTTGGACGAATGTCCTCACTCTTCAGAACGAAGCACGGCGTGACAAGGCGATTTTTCCAGCGCACTGGGAGTTACTCCATGAGCACCGTCCTGCTCTTCCTCATGGGCTTGTCCATGGTCGCTCGAGCAGAGGAGATGAACAGTCTCATCCCGCCGCCTCTGGAAGGCACTGCCGCGAGCATACAGGCGATCCTTAAGGAAGCGGTGCATCCGAGACTCCGGTGGGAGCGCTTCCGGGATTATCAGCAACCGCTCGAGGCGCTCTACCAGGTGAGAAACTATGAGCCGATTTGGACGGTCAACGGCCAGCTTACGCGGCCCGTCCGTGCTGCCGTAAAGAGCATTTCCCAAGCAGACAGCAAGGGATTGCATGCCAGCGATTACGATGCAGATCTTTTGCTGAGCTGGCTCCATACGCTAGATCAGGCAGCGGCGAGCGGTCAGGAAGAGCTAGCGTTGTTTGACACGGCAGTCAGCCTTTCGCTGATGCGTTACATCGACAGCCTATACGTCGGCCGCGTCAATCCTCGCAACGTCAATTTCGGTCTCAATATCGAACCGAAAAGGCTCGATCTGGCAAGGCTGATTGATGAGCTTTCGCGGGACGAGCGCATCGGGGAACGAATCGATTCACTAGAACCCAAGCTGGCGTTATACGAGAATCTCAAAAAAGCCCTGACGCGTTATCGCGAGCTCGAACACGATAAAGAATTAACCGCGCTCAACTTGCCGTTAAAGCTGCACCCAGGCGAATACCATGAAGGGGTCGCCGCACTGCGGCGGCTTTTAACCGCGCTGGGGGACCTGTCTGCCGCGGAAGGGACGGATGTCGCCAAATCGAATGAGTATGTAGGAGATGCCGTCGAAGCGGTCAAACGCTTCCAGGAACGTCATGGTCTGACGGCCGATGGGATCATCGGAAAAAGCACGCTCGCCCTGCTGAACGCCCCCGTCACTCATCAGATCAAGCAGATCCAGCTCGCACTGGAGCGTCTCCGGTGGCTGCCGGCACAGCCCGGCGGCGCTCATTTGATGGTGAATATTCCATCGTTCCAACTATACGGCTTTCAGAACGGCGTATCTGGTGATAAACCCGATATCACCATGGATGTCATCGTCGGTGAGGCGATCGACAAGCACAACACACCGGTTTTCCACGCCGACATGAGTTATATCGTATTTCGGCCTCACTGGAACGTGCCGTATAGCATTACGGCCAAGGAAATGCTGCCACTATTGCAGCGCAATCCCGAGTACCTGTTCAAAAACAATCTGGAGATAGTAGACAAATTTTCCAGCAATACACCAAGCTTTCTGCCGACTAGCGGAAATCTGGAGCTATTGGCGACTGGCGTATTGAAGTTGCGACAGAGGCCGGGGCCGCGCAATGCCCTCGGATTGGTAAAATTCATGTTTCCCAACAACAATAACGTCTATCTGCACAGCACGCCGGCGAAGGCGCTGTTTAAAAAAAGACGGCGTGATTTCAGTCACGGCTGCATCCGCGTGCAGGATCCGGTCGGACTGGCGGAGTTTGTGCTCCAGCATCAGGATGGCTGGCCCCGCGCGCGCATAGAAGAGGCGATGAAAAGTGCGAAAACCTCCACGGTTCATCTCCAGACGCCTCTGCCGGTCTATATTTTCTATTCCACCGTATTGGCTAACGAACGCGGCGATGCCCGGTTCTTTAGCGATATTTACGGTCACGATGCCACCCTTCAGAAACTTCTCGACCAAGGCTTTCCCTATCCCCCTTGAAGTTTCTGAAGCGAGGCTAAGATCTCACCATGCCCGCACGGGGCCTGTATCCAGGTGAACGAAGTTCATCCGCCTGTAATAGCCGACGCCTCCCCGCTGTAGCGCGATCGCAACGCGCTGCAGGGTTTTCGTATTGACATCCGTCAATCTGAAGTCGACCGCCTTCCCTTCCATATGCAGGCTGTGCCGAGCCACACGGCGGCTGTGCCTTCGCAGCATGCGGTTGGTACTTGATGAGCGATATCCGGAAACGATCTGGAATACGCCCCGACTCCCGGTAACCGCGGATACGGTGTAAAGCACATCGAGCAATCCTGGGTCCATTCGATGTACTTCATGGGTATGATGATCGCGCAAGAAATAATTGAAATGCGCCAAGGTTTGGGGCTCATACTGTCGTTGCGGACAGCAGACGACGTCCCATTCCTCACCGGTGTTGACGTTATGGAACGACAACGTGCGCGCCCCGTTTAATATTTTCGAAAAAACGTCCTTCGTCGGCAATAAAAGAACGCCAGCAGCTGCAATGCCGACGTTTCGTAAAAAATTACGGCGGCATTCATTCATCTTCGGTTCGTATTCTGAAAGACACGATGTTTCGAGCTCAGAATGCATAAAGCCCCCCTTTTTAAGTATGACGAACTCGACAGCAGGCGACCGGTAAATCGACTGATAAGTGCAAAGGGGTGTAAATGTATGAGTTGCGCTGGTTTTAATCAAGAGTTCCGAAACCTTAATCCAGGGCAATCGTGCCAGTTGGAGGGGCCCCGAAAATCAGCTGGGACCTGTCGTCACCATGGAGCCAAGCCCGGGGTTTACGTCGGCGGAGACCGGCTTTCGACCGGTTATCGTGGCGAAGCGTGTTCAACCCCATCCGCCGAACGAGAGCCCGATTCTCCGCGGAAGCCGCCATGCGCCGGCGGGCATCCTCGCCGAATTGGACAGCCAGCACCCCAGGGCTACCATTCTCATCGGTAAATCGCGTCAGGTGCGCGAATGAGCCCAGGCAGCGGTTGAGTCGGGTCGATCAGTAAAAAAAAGGCGCCGCGCAGGAGCGGCACCTGAAAATGAGGAGGAGGTTAACAAAACTCAAGAGCGCGGGCGGACGACTCTGAGGGGAAAAGGGCTCCGCGGGAACGACCGCCCGACGCTGCACTAACCAATGCAACCTAGATGCCAGCCCCAATGCCGCGCCGACCGGGCGTTAGCGAGATCGCTTAGCCGGAGAGATAGGCAAAACACTGAGTCAGCTAGGTCGTTTCGCGGAATTTGAGGCTTCTTGAGTGGGTCAAGTCCTCCGAATCTTGGTACCTTTTCACAAGATTCGATCGTGCGAAACCTCTTTGCATCAGAGTATGGGCGGCCCGAGAATCGGCTGCTGATAAACCGGAATCTCGGCAGTCTAAGAGAATGAACAAACACCATTCCCGCGGACCAATGCGGAGAACCCTTTGAGAAAGGTAAAGGCTATGACACGCCATCGCGCCGGCTGGCAACAAATCGTTACCCTGATTCTGCTTCTGATCCTTTCGCTGGCGGCCTGGAGTTACCTGCTGCAGGTACACCACCATCCGACCGGCTTGGCGCCGATGCATCATGCGATGACGGCGAGTAGTTCCCATGCCTGGTCCCTCATCGATTTCGCCACCGCCTTCCTGATGTGGGCGGTCATGATGATCGCCATGATGATTCCCTCGGTCATCCCGATGGTGCTTGGCTTCATACGGATGCGCCAGCGGATCCACCTCGGGCACCTCTATACCGGCGCAATGGCCTTTCTGGTCGGTTACTTTTTGGTCTGGCTGCTGTTCTGCGCGCTCGCCACCGCCGCCCAATGCGAGCTTCAGGCGCTTGCGCTGCTCTCGCCCACAATGGAGAGTCAAAACCTCCTGCTGAGCGCGGTGCTGCTGATCCTCGCCGGGCTGTATCAATTCACGCCCTGGAAGGCGATCTGTCTCAAGCACTGCCGGACCGCCGACAGCTCGCCGGCGGACTGCCACAGAAATGCCGTCAGCGCGGGTCTTCACCACGGCTTCAATTGTGTGGGCTCCTGCTGGGCGCTGATGATGTTGATGTTCGCGGTCGGCATCATGAACCTGGCGTGGACGGGGATCATCACCCTGATCGTCGTCTCGGAGAAGGTATTGCCGATCAATCCGCTATGGCTGCGATGCAGCACGGGATTGGCCTTTTTGATCTGGGGCGGATGGCTGTTGGTGCCGATTGGGCTGTGAGATCCGACCTAAAGCCGGGAATTAAACGAAGCGCCCATTCCATCGTTTCCGCGCTACCTTTTGGCATCGCCACAGCCAAGGGGGTCGCTCCGGAAAAAGGCCCTGCCCACCGGTTGGAGAAACCCGCATCGTGATCGACCGCGGTAGAATTTAAACCCTCGCAACACCCCTCTAGCGACGGTCATCGTCACCAAAATGATCGGTGACGTTCGGCGAAATCCGCAGTGTGCCGATCACATTGCAGACAGAGCGTTATGTGGGCAGGCTCTACATCAGTTCATCCTGGGCGATATCGATAAATACCTGCTCCAGGGTCTTGCGGCCGTACTTTTGCAGCAGAGCAGCGGGACTGCCGCGGTCCACAATGCTGCCCTCCTTCATCATCAGGACTTCATCGCACAGACGCTCCACTTCCTGCATATTGTGGGAGGCCAGCAGCACGGTCGCTCCATGGTCCTGCTGATAGCGACTCAGATAAGCGCGGATTCGCTCCGCTGATGCCGGATCCAGCGATGCGGTGGGCTCATCCATGAGCAATACCCGGGGCTTGTTCAAGAGCGCCTTGGCGAAGGCGACGCGAGTGCGCTGCCCGGCGGATAAAGAGCCATAAGGCCGTTTCAGGAAAACATGGAGTCCAAGTTCGTCAGCGAGTTCACGAATGCGCTCGGCGCGCGGGCGAACGCTGTACAGGCGCGCATACACGTCGAGATTCTGCAGCGCCGTCAACCGATGAGGCAGATCTACGTAAGGCGAAGTGAAATTCATGTAAGGCAGCGCTGCATAGCGGTTTCTAGCCATGTCGGCACCCAGGATGCGCGCGCTTCCCGACGTCGGCAACAGAAGGCCCAACAGTATGGCGAGCGTTGTCGTCTTACCCGCTCCGTTGCCGCCGAGGAGTGCACAGGTACTGCCCGCGCGCACGGTAAAAGACACGCCATCGATTGCGGTCACGGCGCCGAACCGCTTACGCAGCCTATCAACCTCGATCGCGCGATCTGACACCAATCCTGATTTCCTGCTTTTGAGTTGTTGCCCGGGAGAATTCCGGCGGCCCAGTAGGCCCAACAGGCATAGAGCGCCCGTTTGAAGATGTCCGAGCTCACGCTCATCCTGTACGTTCCAAATCGCCCGCGGGATCCGTGCCGGCAGTGACTGATGCGACCTTATCAGTTTGATTGGACTGGCGGATAGCTTGCGGCCTACTCGGCTGACTAAAACGCTTGGTGTGAATTGATTTTATAGATTCCACGACGGCATCACTCATGGCCATGGATGCTCTGAGCTTTAATGGGACTCGGAGCATGACAATGATTGACCTCGACACCTTTTTGACGATGTTGT
>CADDZF010000039.1 GCA_902812445.1 Methylococcaceae bacterium
GCGGAGGCCAATCTGCTGGTGGCGAGTCCCGAACTGTTCGCGCGCCGCTACAACATCGAGGTCCATACCGAAACGGAAGTCAGCCGCATCGACCGGCAGGCACGATCCATCGAAGTGCGTGATCTCAAGACGGGCGCGACGCGGCAAGAGCCGTACGACGCCCTGATCCTCGCGACCGGCGCCCGGCCCGTCCGCCCGTCCCTGCCCGGCATCGACCTGCCCGGCATCCACGTGGTGAAGACCATCCCGGACAGTCGGAAGATCAAGACCGCGGCGTCCCAGGCAAAGCGGGCGGTACTGGTGGGCGGGGGATTCATAGGCCTCGAAATGGCCGAGAATCTGGCCGGACTGGGACTTCAAGTCACCTTGCTGGAACTGGCCGATCAGGTGTTGCCGCCACTCGATCCGGAGATGGCCGGCTATGCCGCCGAACGGCTGAAAAGCCACGGCGTCGACCTCCGGCTGGGCGAAGCCGTCGCCGCTTTCGACAAGCATCCGGAGCGCGGTCTAAGTGTGCACGCCTCGAAAGGCGACACGATCGCCGCCGATCTGGTTATCCTCGGCATCGGCGTGCGTCCGGAATCGGAACTGGCGGCCGGCGCCGGACTGGAGCTGGGTGTCTTGGGCGGCATTCGCGTCGACGAGTACATGCGCACCAGCGATGCCGACATCTGGGCCGTGGGCGACGTGGTCGAAGTGAAAAATCGGGTTACCGAGGAATGGCAACTCGTCCCGCTGGCGGGACCTGCCAACCGACAGGGACGGATAGCGGCCACCGCCATTCTTCACCATTTCGAATGCAGCGATGGCACGCCGCCTCCCCTGAAGTTCGAGGGCGTGCTCGGAACCGCGGTGTGCAAAGTGTTCGGCCTCACGGTAGCGGTCACCGGCGCCAGCGAAAAGCTGCTGCGGCGTTCGGGAATGAAGGACTACGAAAAGGTATACCTTCATCCCGGCCATCATGCGAGCTATTTTCCGGGCGCCAAACCGATCCACATCAAACTGCTTTTCTCCAAGGCCGACGGCAGGATTCTGGGGGCGCAAGCCGTGGGCGAGCTCGACGTGGCGCGACGTATCGATGTCATCGCCACGGCCCTGATGCAGGGGGCGACGGTGTTCGATCTGGAGGACCTGGAGCTCTGCTATGCACCCCAGTTCGGCGCCGCCAGGGACCCGGTCAATGTCGCCGGCATGATCGCCGCCAACCATCTGCGCGGTGATCGGCCGCTGGCGGATTGGGATGAATTGGCAAAAACCGCGGCTTTGCTGGTGGATGTTCGAAGCGAAACGGAATTTGCCGCCAGCCATATCGAAAACGCCATCAACCTTCCGCTCGAGACCTTGCGCGACCGATTCCAAGAGCTTCCTGGCGATCGGGAAATCTGGCTGGTCTGTGGCGTTGGACAGCGCGCCTACTATGCGCTGCGCGCGCTGATGCAAGGAGGCTTCAGGGTGAAGGTGCTGTCCGGCGGCATGCAGACCTACCGAGCCCAAACTTTGGTCCGGCGAATCTCGAACCCGATGAAGGCGCGATGAAACCGGCATTCCGCAAAAAGACTCCACACATCAAGATCGGCGACACCCGGGTCTTAAGGCTCGGTTTACCCCGATACAGGTGGCACGACGTCTATCACGTGACGCTGACGCTGTCCTGGCCGGTATTTTTTGCGGTCATCGTCGCAATTTATCTGGGGGCAAACGCACTGTTTGCCTTGGCCTACCTCGCGGACGATGCGAGGATACGGAATGCGCGCCCCGGATCGTTCAGCGACGCATTTTTCTTCAGCGTCGAGACCATGGCGACCGTCGGTTACGGGATCATGAGTCCGAACACGCTTTACAGCCATATGGTGTCGATGGCGGAGGTCCTGGCGGGAATGCTTGGCTTTGCCATGGCTACCGGGTTGATGTTTGCGCGCTTCTCACGGCCGAGACCGTGCTTATTGTTCAGCAATGTGGCCGTCATTTGCCCGTTCAACGGCGCGCCCACGTTCGCGATTCGCGTGGCGAACAAGCGCCATGACCTCATCCTAGAACCTGCCGTTCGTATGAGTCTCGTATTTTTCAATGAAGTCTCGAAGGCAGGCGATAGTTTTCGTTACGGTCACGATCTGAAGCTAGTCCGAGACCGTGCGCCGATCCTCGCGCTGAGCTGGACCGTCATGCACGTCATCGACGAATCCAGCCCGTTTTATGGCCACACCCGTGAAACTCTCGATGACTGCACGATTATCGTCTCGTTCAGCGGACTGAATGAAACGATGTCGCAGACGATTCAAACCCATAAGGCTTACAGTGCCGCCGATATTCGATGGAGGAAAAAATTCGTTGACATTCTAGCGATCGCTGCTGACGGTGAGCGTTCGATCGATTACAGCCGGTATCATGATGTCGAGAATGTCAAGAAAACCGAGGAGAGAAACCCTGGAGTGTCCGTAACAACCGAGGCGCCATCGGTTTCGGAGGCGGCACGGCCGTGATCGCCATCATGAAGCGGGAATCGGCTCAAAAGCGCCACCGGATTTCAATATCGGCCGTCTTCGTCCCGTCGCTGCTGCTGTCGGGCTGCGCGGTGGGGCCGGATTTCGAGAAGCCCAATGCTCCGGCACCGTCCACCTGGTCTGGTCTCCTGGAGATGTCCTCGACACGGCTGCCGAGCCGGGTGGTGACAGAGCCTATGGACGTGACCTGGTGGCGCCGATTCAACGATCCGGTTCTGACCTCATTGGTGGCGCGGGCGGCGAAAGCCAACCTTTCCCTCCGGGCCGCCACGGTACGGCTGGCCCAAGCCCGTGCCCAGCGGGGCATCGCCGGCGCCGACCAGTTCCCTTTGCTCCGCGGCAACGCCTCCTATACCCGCGCCAAACCGAGCGAAAAAGGCGTCTTCAGCATCATGAGCCATCTCTTGGGCGGCGGCAATACCGCCAGCGCGGCGAGCGGCGCGGGCGCGGGGACCGCCGCGAGCGGAACCGGCATCGGCGTAGTCGGAATTCCCGCGGCCCACATCAAACCGTTCAATCTCTGGCAGTACGGCTTCGATGCCGCCTGGGAACTGGATCTTTGGGGGCGGGTCCGCCGCGAAGTCGAGTCCGCCGATGCCAATGTCGAGGCTTCCGCCGAGGCGCATCGGGATTTGCTGCTCTCCGTCCTGGCGGAGGCGGCGCGCGACTACATTGAGCTGCGCCGGGTTCAAAAGTCACGGGCCCTCACGCAGGAGAACCTGGCGGCGGCGCAAGAGAGCCTCACGCTGACCCAGCAGCGGGCGGCGAGCGGTCTCGTGAGCGATCTGGATGTCGCACAAGCGCGGACACAACTCGCCAGCCTTGAGGCGCAGATCCCCCAGTTGGAGCAACAGGAAATTCAGGCCGTCAACCGGCTCGGTTTGTTGCTGGGCGAGCCGCCGAGGGCCTTGCAGGCGGAACTGACGACGTATCGCCCGGTGCCGCCCGTCCCACCGCGCGTCCCCATCGGCCTACCCTCGGAATTGGCACGGCGCCGGCCCGACATCCGCCAGGCCGAGGCGCAGTTGCATGCGGCGACGGCCGACATCGGCGTGGCGGTCGCCGATTTCTACCCCCGCATCACCCTGTCTGGCAGCGTTGGTCTCCAGGCCCTGCAATTCAAGGACCTCGGCAATTGGGCGGCTCGCCAATATGCCTTGGGGCCCAGCCTCACCCTCCCGATCTTCGAGGGGGGACGGCTGAAGGTGACCCTGGAGCTGCGCGAAGCCCAGCAACAGGAAGCCGCCATCGCCTATCACAATGCCGTGCTTAAGGCTCTGCACGAGGTGGATAACGGCTTGACCGCCTATGTCGACGAGCAACGGCGGAATGATGCGCTGGCCCAAGCCGTGCAATCGAGCCGGGAGGCGCTGGATCTGGCGCGTCGGCGCTACCGCGTCGGCGTTTCCGACTTCCTGCCGGTGCTGGACGCCCAGCGGACGCTCCTTCAGACGGCGCAGGACTACACCAACAGCACGAGCACGTTGGCGACCAATCTGGTGGCGCTCTACAAGGCGCTCGGCGGCGGCTGGGAGTCGCCGGGCGAAATGACGCATGCGGATGTTCCCGCGAAGTAAGCCGATTTCCTTGCCGGGCCCGTTTCCTTCTCTTATCGCTTCGGTGAGGCCGTCTTCGCCGGACGGTCGTGCTCGGCGAAAACCCGGAGTGAGTGTTTCGGCCGCCCATCGACCGCCATGACTTCCATCACCTTCTCAAGGAGGCTCAACTGAAAAAGAAGCTTCTGATCCTGTTCGGCTTGTGTGCCTTGGCTGCAGGTCTGGGGTTTGCCTACTGGCCGTGGCCGGCCGGTAGCGACGCCCAAAAACAATTGGTGCTTTACGGCAACACGGATATCCGCCAAGTGGATTTGGGGTTCGGCGTCGAAGGCCCGATCGCCCGAATTCTCGTGGAGGAAGGCGACCGCGTGGAAGCGGGGCAAACCCTTGCGATCCTGGAACAAGACGCCTTCCTGGATGCCGTGCAGGCCGCCGAGGCGACCCTCGAGCTGGCCGAGGCGCGGCTGGCCGAAGGGGTTCATGGGCCAAGACCGCCAGAGATCGCGCGGGCGCGAGCCGCGGTCGAAGCCGCCGAGGCGTCGCTGGCGAATGCCAACCTGATCCATCGCCGGCGCGCCAGCCTCATCGACGAGCACGAACGGGCCGCCTCGAGGGAGGAGGCCGAGACGACGAAAGCCAACACCCTCGTGGCCGCAGCGGGCTTGAAAGAGACGCGGCAGGATCTCGCCCTGCTGCTGGAAGGCACCCGCCGTGAACAGTTGGATCAGCAGCGCGCGGAAGTCGAGGCGCAGCGCGCCAATCTGGCGCTGCTGCGTTACCGGCTCAGCCGGGCCACGCTGAAGGCGCCGAGTGCCGGCATCATCCGCACCCGTATCCAGGAACCGGGCGCCGTGGTCACGGCCAACAGCCCGGTGTTGACCCTGGCGCTCAGCGATCCCCTGTGGTGCCGGGCTTTCGTGGATGAGCCCGACCTCGGCAAGGTACACATGGGAATGCCGGCCCGCATCACCACCGATAGTTTCCCGGGCAAGGAATATCGCGGCTGGGTCGGTTATATTTCCCCGGTCGCCGAGTTCACTCCCAAGGCGGTCGAAACGCCGGAATTGCGCACCAGCCTGGTCTACCAGCTGCGCGTCTATACCTGCGACCCCGATCGGGAATTGCGTCTCGGCATGCCGGCCACCGTCACCCTGTCTCTCCAAGAGCAAGAACGTACGCCGCCCGCTTCGCTGTCGGATTATTGTAACTCCCCATGACCGAGGTGCTGCGTTCGACCGCGAACAACACGGCCGTTGCCGTGGAAGTAACCGGTCTCGGCAAACGGTTCGCTGTGGACCGGCGACAGATCACAGCCCTCGAAGACATCACGCTTCGAATTCGCGCCGGCGCCGTCAGCGGGCTGATCGGACCGGACGGGGCCGGCAAGACCACCCTGCTGCGCCTGATCGCCGGCTTGCTGGCCCCCGATCACGGCACGATCGCAGTATTCGGCCTGGATCCCGTGGCACAGCCGGTCGCCGTGCACGCCATCGTCGGTTACATGCCGCAGCGCTTCGGCCTCTACGAAGACTTGACGGTGCAGGAAAACCTCGATTTGTATGCCGATCTGCACGGCGTTTCTGCGGACCTCAGGCAAGAGCGTTTCCGGGAACTCCTGGAGATGACCCAGCTGGCCGCGTTTCAGGACCGGCTGGCCGGGAAGCTGTCCGGCGGCATGAAGCAAAAGCTCGGGCTCGCCTGCACCCTGGTGGCCCGGCCCCGCCTCCTGCTGTTGGATGAGCCCACGGTGGGAGTCGATCCGGTCTCGCGGCGCGAACTGTGGCTCATCATCGAGCGCATGGTGGCGGCCGGGGCGACCGTGCTGATGAGCACGGCCTATCTGGACGAGGCCGAGCGCTGCCGAGAGGTCTTCGTGCTTCATGCAAGCCACCTGATCGGCCGGGGCGCGCCGGACGAGGAGCGGGCGAACATGCAGGGACGCTGCTTTGCCGTGACCGGCGCGAACGGCTCCAAGCGCGCCCTGCAAACCCGCCTGGCGGAACAACCAGGCCTCGTCGATGCGGTAATCCAGGGCGATTTTATCCGCGTGGTCACCGTCGATCCCGTTCCGCCCGGGCTGGACGAACTCGGCCGGGATTTTCCCGGCCTCAGGGTGAGTCCTGTGCCCCCGCGTTTTGAAGACGGTTTTATCGCAAAGCTCAAGCCACGGATTGCGGAAGTGACGCTGGGCAAGATGGCTGCCGTTTCCGCGCCGCCCGCCGGCCCCGGGGCGGCTGTGATCGAAGTGCATGACGTGGAACGCTGGTTCGGCGACTTTCAGGCGGTCAAGCGCATCGGTTTCGAAGTCAGACGGGGCGAGGTCTTCGGCCTCCTGGGCGGGAACGGCGCCGGCAAGACCACCACCTTCCGGATGCTGTGCGGCCTTTTGCCGCCGAGCCGCGGGAGCCTCCGCGTCGCCGGGGTCGATCTCCGCCGCGCCGCGGCCAAGGCGCGCGCCCGAATTGGCTATATGTCGCAGAAATTCTCCCTCTATGGCGCGCTGAGCGTCCGCCAAAATCTGGAATTCTTTGCCAGCGCTTATCGGCTGGACAATGGACGGCGCCGGATCCGCCTGCACTGGGCCCTGGAGGAGTTTCAGTTGACAGCCCACGCCGATAGTTCCAGCGGCGACTTGCCCCTGGGGCACAAACAGCGCCTGGCCCTGGCCTGCGCCCTGTTGCACGAACCGGAGATCCTGTTTCTCGACGAACCGACTTCGGGAGTCGATCCCTTGATGCGGCGCGCCTTCTGGTCCGCGATCAATGCCTTGGCGGAACAGGGCGTCACCGTGCTGGTGACCACGCACTTCATGGAAGAGGCCGAGTATTGCGACCGCCTGGTGATCATGGCGGCGGGCAGCGTACTCGCCGCCGGCCAACCGCAGGAGATTCGGGCACAGGTCCGCCGTCCCGACCTGCCGAACCCGACCCTGGAAGACGCCTTCATCCAGATGCTGCACAATATCGCCGGGAGCGATGTTGGATCGCCGCAGGAGAGTCCGGTGACCGGGCTCCAAGGCCGCCGTCGGCAAACCTTCGAACAACCATGACCATGAGCGCCAGGCATGTCCCGCTGTCCGGTCCAAGCGCCCGGCGACTCCGCCTTCTCGGCCTGATCCGCAAGGAGTTCCTGCAGATCCGCCGCGATCCCTCCAGCATCGCCATCGCCTTCCTGCTGCCCCTGGTGCTCCTGATCCTGTTCGGTTATGGCGTTTCCCTGGATGCCAAACACGTACGGGTGGGGTTGGTCGCCGAAAAGCCAGGACCGGAAACCTCGGATTTTCTCTCGGCCTTCGAGCATTCCGAATATTTCCAGCCGATCCTCTTCACCGATCAGCGCGCGGCGCGGGAGGCTCTGGCCCGGCGGCAGGTCAGTGCCATCGTGCGCTTGCGCAGCGATTTCGCGAGACTCGCCTTGAGCGGCCAATCGGCGCCGATTCAGGGGATCGTGGACGGCGTCGATGCGAACACGGCCCGGCTGGTCTCAGGGTATATGCAGGGCGTCTGGACCCAATGGCTGCAACGGCAAGGGGACCAACGCGCGGAAGAATCGACCCAAGCGGTTGAGATGCGACAGCGCATCTGGTTCAACCCGGCGGTGCGCAGCCGGGATTATCTGGTTCCCGGGCTGATCGCGGTCATCATGACCCTGATTGGCGCCCTGCTCACCGCCATGGTCGTGGCCCGCGAGTGGGACCGCGGCACCCTGGAAGCGCTCGTGGCGACGCCCGTCAGCGTCGGCGAGGTGCTGATCGGCAAACTGGTGCCTTACTATCTCCTGGGGATGGGCGGCATGGCGCTGTCCATGGTCATGGCCTTGTACCTGTTTGATGTCCCGCTCCGCGGCTCGCTCTGGGTATTGCTTCTGACCGGCACCTTGTTTCTCCTGGCCGCCTTGGGGATGGGCCTTCTCATCTCTATCGTCTCGCAGAATCAGTTTGTCGCCGGGCAAGTGGCGATCATCACCACCTTTCTGCCGGCCTTCATCCTCTCCGGCTTCATTTTCGATATCGGCAGCATGCCACCCGCCGTGCAGGCATTCACCTATCTGATCGCCGCGCGTTATTTCGTCGCCATTCTGCAGACCGTGTTTCTCGCCGGCAACCTCTGGGGGGTGATCGTCCCCAATGCCCTGGCATTGGCCGCGATGGCGGCGGTCTTTCTAGCGCTGGCCTGGCGCCGCATGCCGCGTCGCCTGGGATAGAGTTATGGGATATGCCATCCTCGGCTTGCTCAAAAAGGAGCTGTTGGCGCTGCTCAAGGACAAGAAGAGCCGTTTCGTGCTCATCGGCCCACCCATCATCCAGTTGCTGGTGTTCGGCTACGCCGCGACCTTCGACCTCAATCGCGTGCCGATCGCCATCTATAACGAGGATGCGGGCGAGGCCTCGCGGGAGCTGATCGCCCGGTTCGCCGGGGCGCGGGCCTTCCGCGAGGCGGGCCGGATCACGCGCCAGGCCGAAATTGCGCAGTTCATCAACCCGAAAAAAGCCTTGCTGGTTCTGCATATCGGGCAGGAGTTCAGCCGCGACCTGTCCAACCACAGACCCGCCAGCATTCAGCTCATCATCGACGGGCGCAATTCCAACACCGCCCTGGTCGCATTGAATTATGCCCAGACCATTGTGGCCGACTTCAACCGCAGTCGGGCCGAGGAGCAGCGTCTGCCGAGGCCCGCTGCCTGTCTGGAAATCCGCGCCTGGTTCAATCCCAATCTGGCCAGCCGGTGGTTCATCGTACCGGGGATCATCGGCCTTCTGACCTTGGTCGTCACCATGCTGGTCACGGCGCTGTCGGTGGCCCGCGAACGGGAGCAGGGCACCTTCGACCAGCTCCTCGTCACTCCGTTCACGCCGCTGGAAATCCTCATCGGCAAGGCCTTGCCCGGCATTCTGATCGGTCTGGTCGAATCCTCCTTCATCATCCTGATGGCCGTGTACTGGTTTCGCGTGCCGTTCGTCGGGGAGATCGGCGCACTCTACCTCGGGATCGTCCTGTTCCTGACCGCGACCGTCGGCATCGGCCTGATGATTTCCTCGCTGGCGACCACCCAACAACAAGGACTGCTGGGGGCCTTTCTGTTCATCGTGCCGTCCATCATTCTGTCGGGGTTCGCCACCCCCATCGCCAACATGCCCGAAGCGGTACAAACGCTGACGCTGTTGAACCCTTTGCGCTATTTCCTGGTCATTGTGCGCGGGGTGATGCTGGAAGGCCTCCCCATGTCCCTGCTTGTGGACCAGTATTGGCCGATGGCCGTGATCGGCCTCACGGCGCTCGCTCTGGCGGGCTGGCTGTTCCGAAGGCGGCTGTATTGAACCGCGCATTCCGCTGCCCGGGCCCAGACCGCAGCGGGTCAAGCGAGGTAGGTTCCGGAACCTCGTGTGTTGACCCATCCGTGTCAGATACAGGCCATGCCAATCGGGGTGGCGTAACCTCAAGAGGAAGAGACTCGCACCTATCTCCCCTCTTTGTCGGAGGACAAGCTGCTCGAACGCACCGCCCGTTCAAGGTGTGGCGATCCCGGCCAGGCCTTCGCTTTCAGGCCGGTCCAGCGCACTTTGCCCACCAGCCAGGACCCGGGCATGCGTTCATCCATCTGGGGCACCGCAGCGGGCGGTGTTATAGTACGCTTGTGCCGTGTTGCGCCGGGCTGGCGGTCAGGCTCCACGAAACCCTCGTATCGGAGGAGATCGATAATGTCGTTACGCATGTGGCGTTTCATCACCTTGCTGCTCGCGGCTCTGGGTCTTACGCTGGGCGCCGCCCATGCGCTCGAGCTGCTCCCGAAGCGGCACTACGATACACAGCTGTACATGGATGTTACCCGCACCCTTTACCGATATTATGGGCTGGTCGGCGGCCCGGTTCAGGTACTGGCCTTAGTGGCGGCGGCGTGGCTTTCATTTCGGCTCCGGCACCATTCCGCCTTCCGGCTGACGCTCTTGGCGGCGTTGTGCCTGAGCCTCTCGCTCGGATTATGGGCCGGGCTGGTTCAGCCAGTGAACGCCGCCTGGGCGAAGGTGTTGGCCGGCGGAACCGAAGCCGAGGCGCTGGACGCCTATGCGCGGTTGCGCGATCGCTGGGAATATGGCCATGTGGCCGCGTTCCTCGCCTGGCTGGCCGGGACGAGCCTGTTGCTGCTGTCCGTCGTTTCAGAGACGCCTAGCGAGCCGTCATCCGTCCACGACAGCGGCGTCCATCGGCGCGGGATGCCATGAACGTTGACTCGCTCCTGATGCGGATGTTTGGCCGTCCGCGAGGACTATTGGGCCGCTTGGGCGGCTTCATCATGGCGCATACGAAGGGAACTTTTACGCCCTGGGTGATCGAGCGTCTCGGGATTGATCCGGGCGAGCGCGTGCTGGAAGTGGGCTTCGGGCCGGGGATCGCGCTCCGGCGACTGGCCGAAGCAACGCCGGCGGCGTTCATCGCGGGCATCGATAGCTCCCAGGAAATGGTCGAGCAAGCCGCCTCCCGGAACGCGAAGGCCATCGCCCAAGGCCGCATCGATCTACGGTTGGGTTCGGCAGAACGCTTGCCGTTTGACGATGAAAGCTTCGACAAAGTGTTGTCGATCAATTCTCTGCAAGTGTGGCCGGATGCAGGAGCAGGACTTCGGGAGATGCGCCGCGTCCTAAGGACAGGCGGTGGGCTGGCGCTCGGCTTCACGGCCCATTCACGACAGTCTAGTGCGGGACTGGTCGAGAAGCTCAGCGCCGCCGACTTTGCCGAAGTGCGCCTGATCGAGATGAAGCAGGGCTTTTGTGTCCTGGCGAAGGCGCTACCCTGAGCGGGCGGTGTTCATGTCCAAAGCTTTTCTTTACGGGCCGCTGCGGCTTGTTCTCGGAAGCCTGGTACTTGCGAGCGGAATCGGCAAGGCCCTCGACCTTGTCGGCTTTGCTGAGGTGATTGCCACCTACCGACTGGGCCTGCCGGAGGAATTTCTGTGGCCGGTGGCGCTCGGCGTTAGCGCGCTGGAACTCGTGCTCGGCGCCTGGCTGCTCACCGGCTGGCGATTACGGGAGGCCGCCCGCCTGTCCATGGCCCTCAATGCCGGCTATTTTGTGCTTCTCACTAGTGCCCTCTGGCGCGGCCTCAAGCTTAACAATTGCGGGTGCTTCGGCGTGTTCCTGGCCCGCCCATTGCGCTGGTACTCGCCGCTGGAAGATGCGGTGCTGATCCTTGTCTCGTACCTGCTGTTTCGCTCGGCCCGAAAGGAGCCGTAAACGCCGGCAATCTGATGGATCGGAGGCGACTCCTGCGGTGGGCGTCCTTTAGCCGGATGAGTCTCGCCTGCAAGCGGAAAACGATCGTTTCAGCACTCAGAGAGCGGCCAGCCGGATGCGCGTTTGCGAAACGTCAAGTCCCAGACTTGGTGTCCCAAGCGCTGTCCCCGCGCTTCGAATCGTGTCAATGGGCGATGAGGCGGACGCTCGGCAAACCGACCTTTACCCGCGGTGTTTTCCAGCAGGCGGCAGGCTTCCAGTACGGCGAGCATTTGGTGGGCATAATCCTCGCAATCCGTGGCGGCATGGAAATAGCCTAAATCCTCGAGTTTCCGGACCATGAGCCCGGCAAATCCAGCGTTCATCAAGCGTCGCTTGTGATGGCGCTTCTTGGGCCAGGGATCGGGAAAGAAGAGATGCACGCCGGCAAGACTCGCATCTTCGATGTTGCCTTGCAAAATATCGACGGCATCCGCGCAGACGACTTTCACGTTACCGAGGCTCAGCGTGTCCAGCCGCAGCAACAAATGGCCCACTCCAGGCCGGTGGACTTCGATTCCCAAATAGTCGAATTGCGGATTTTCAGCGGCCATCGTTGCGAGCGTCTCGCCGTCGCCGAAGCCAATTTCGACGATCAGCGGCGCTTTCCGCGAAAAGGCGGCCATTGCATCGATCGGCTTTTCGGGGTTTAGGCCGTAGCGATCCCAGAGATGCTCCAACGCCTGGCGCTGCGCATCGGTTATGCGCCTCTGGCGACACGCGTAGCTGCGAATATGCCGTTCCCCGGACGGCTTTATTCCCGCATCGAATAGGCGAGGTCGAGGGCTGTGCTTCATGGCAAAGATCCCCGCCGCATGCGGTGGCAGGCACGAGCGGTCACTCGATCGCACTCCGCATAGCCATCGACGGGCCCTGCACCCATTCGGCCAAGGCACGATTGCCCGTTCCATCGTCTCTGATGCGAGCCTTCCTGAGCCTGGTTATTTCTTGACATGGCGCATCAGCCGTCTGCGCTTGCGTATCTGGCGATCGGTGAGTTTGTTGCGCCTACCACGGAATGGATTTTCGCTTCCCTTGAATTCGATTTTGAGCGGTGTTCCGACCAGGCCGAGCGCTTGGCGGAAAAAATTGATCAGATAGCGCTTGTAATCGTGAGGAATTGATGCGGTCTGATTGCCGTGAATGACGATCACCGGGGGATTCTGGCCGCCTTGGTGGGCATATTTCAGCCGGATGCGGCGGCCTTGGATGAGCGGCGGCTGGTGCGCCTCGACCGCTGCCTGCAGGGTTTTCGTCAGCGCCGCAGCCGAGCGGTTCACCATCGCGGAGCGATGAGTCTGATCGACGACCTCCAGCAGTTTGCCAACGCCGGTCCCGTGCAGCGCCGATATAAAATGCTTCTCGGCGAAATCGAGAAAAGCAAGTTTCAGGTCAAGCTGTCGCTTGACGAGCTGGCGTTGATCGGCGCCAAGTCCGTCCCATTTGTTCAAGGCGATGATCAATCCACGTCCGCTCTCCACCACTAGGCCGAGCAGATTGGCGTCCTGATCGGTCACGCCTTCGCTGGCATCGATCAGGTAAATCACCACATGGGCCTTTTCGATGGCCTGGAGCGCCTTGATCACGCTAAACTTTTCGATGACTGCGGAAACCCGTGAGCGGCGGCGGATGCCGGCGGTGTCGATCAAGGTATAGGCTTTGCCGTTGCGTTCGAAGGGAATAAAAATGCTATCCCGGGTCGTGCCGGGCTGATCGAAGACGACCACCCGCTCTTGCCCCAGCAAGCGATTGACCAGGGTCGATTTGCCCACGTTCGGTCGGCCCACGATGGCGATGCGAACGCCCGGATATTCATCGTCCGACTCGCCAGCTTCCTCTGCAGCAGGCAATTGCGCGTCCGCCCTTTCCAGCAAGGCATCCACGCCCGAGCCGTGCGCAGCCGCTATCGGCACCGGCTCACCCAGAGCCAATGAATGAAATTCGGCGGCCGCCAGGCTGGCGTCGATGCCGTCTGTCTTGTTCATTACCAGCAGGATGCGCTTGCCGCGTTTGCGCAGGTGATCCGCGATGGCCTGATCCTCAATGTTGAGACCCTCGCGCGCGTCCACCATGAACAGGATCAGGTCAGCCTCATCGATGGCGTGGTAAACCTGGCGCATGGACTGATCGACAAGCCCTTCGGGCGACTGCACGATGCCGCCGGTATCCACCACGAGATAATTGCGCTTGCCCCGGCGCACCCGGCCGTATTGCCGATCCCGGGTGAGGCCCGGAAAATCAGCCACCAGGGCGTCTCGGCTCTGGGTCAGGTAGTTGAAAAACGTGGATTTACCGACATTGGGACGTCCAACGAGCGTGATGACCGGTAGCATGAGGATTTAGAGGTTGTGAGAAAACAGCAAGTATGTTGCAGGAGCACTGCGTTGCGGTCGGCGCGATCCCGGTAGAACCGGTCGGGACGCCCTGGACGAAGCGGATTCAGTAACCGGTCAGGCGACTTTGGTCAGCCGAGCGGGGCCAAAGGCGCGCTGCGCCAGTGGCATCAGACCAGAATAGCATGACTATTGCGCGATCAACGCTGCGAGCTCGCCGTCGGTCGTGTAGATATAGACGGCCTCATCATATACGAGCGGCCGTGTTTCGATCGGCTTCTTACCGATGCGCACCCTGGCAAGCTGACTGCCGTCCTCCTGCGACAGAAAATGCACGTAGCCTTCGAGATCGGCGACCACCGCATAGTTTTTATACACCGCGGGGGCCGTCAGCTTTCGCTGGTGCAACTCGTCCTGTTTCCACAGTCCTCCGCCGCTTCGCAAATCGAGCTGCCAGACGTCACTGCCGCCATCGGTCAAAAACAACGACTGCTGGTTTGCCGCCATGCCGCTAAAGGACGAAATCTCGTCCCGCCGCCAGATGACCTCGCCTTCCTTCAGCGAGACCGCGGCGACGCCGCCCTGATAGCCTGTCACGTACATCACGTCATCCTTGATCACCGGTGCAGAATCCATATCGACCAATCGCTCGATTTCGGATCGTCCGTGCGGAAGCGCAATGGTCGTTTCCCACTCCAGGTTACCGTCGCTCAGCCGCAGCGCGATCAGCTTACCGCTGGCATAGCCATCGACGACCAGATCCCCGGCGATAGCGGGCGAACCTTTGCTCCTGACGGATAGCGCCGGCACCGAGCGCTCGTGATACCAGCGGATGGCCCCCGAATCCACGTCCAGCGCGGTAATCCGGCCGTCGCTGCTGCGCACGACGACCAGGTCGCGGCTGGCTTGCGGCATGGCCAGCACTTCGCTGGATACATTGGCCCTCCAGGCGATAGAGCCATCCTCACTATTGAGTGCGACGACTTCCGCATCGCGCGTACCCATGATGAGCTTGCCTTCGCTGAAGGCCAGTCCTGCCGAGACCGGCAGATCGCTGTCGACTTTCCACAGTCTGGCGCCCGACAAGCGGTCGCGCGCTTCGATGCGGCCTTCCCGGTCCACCACAAAAATCTTGTCTCCGGCAGCGACGGGCGCCAAGTTGATGTAGCGTCCGGCAGAACCCTTGCCCGTCCCCACCTGCCATAACAACGAAACCTTGATGGCGGGATTCATGGGCTGCAACGGTTTCGGCGGCTCCGTATTGTCCTTGCCGCCAAAATAGTCGCCGACTCCGGTATAGGCTTGTTTGATCACGTCCATTCCGGCACAGCTCGACAGCAGAAGGCCCAAGCCGAACAGGAGCAGGAACCGCATGTCAGGTCGCCTCCGGCGGCGGCCCCCCGGCTAGATCGTCCAGCTTCATTTCCAGAAACATCGAATTAATGCCGAGAAGTCGAGCCTTTTGGTAGGCTCCCCTGGCCTCTTGCGGACGATTTAGGGCGGCGTACAGATCGCCTTTGAGCTCTTCGTAATTTCCCTCGAAACGCCCCGCCGCACCGTCAGGCAGGCTGGTAATCATCTTCAACGCCGCTTCCGCCTCGCCGGCGGCCAACATGACGTGGCCAAGCCTGAGCCTGGCCACCCGCTGGAAATTCTCGTCCTTGCTCGAAGCAACGACGTGCGTGAGCGTGGATTTGGCGGTCTGCAGGTCACCCGCCTCGGCTTTCAGTTTGGCGAGAAAGAAGCGAGCATACAGGGCATAAGTCGTCGCGTCGTACTGCTTGATCAGGCGCTCGCTCAATGCCTCCGCCGGCTGCAGCCGTCGGGCTTCTACAGAAGCGATGAGTTGCTGGTAGAGGCGCGAAGCCTCCTCAGCCTTCTGCTGGGTATTTTGCTGCCACATGTTCCAGCCGATGACCACGGCTATCCCTGTCAGGATGCCGATGATTATCGAACGAGCGCTTTCCTTCCACCACCGTTTCAGCCCGTCCAGACGTTCTTCTTCTGATGCAAAAAATTCCATTATCACCCCGCGAATTATAAAGTTAGGACCGTCCGCAAGTGCGAAACCAGTTCGGCCTGAGCGACGACGACTTGATCCTCGTCCCGGCGCAGCGACTTGATGCCGACGGCCTGGTTGCTCACTTCGTCGTCGCCCAGGATCAAGGCATAATCGGCATTGCTCTTATCGGCACGCCTGAACTGGCTCTTGAAACTGCCGCCGCCGCAGTTGACGATAAGCTTGAGATGCGGAATCGCATCGCGCAGCCGCTCGGCCAGCAGCGCGCCCTCCCGCTCGGCCCGGGCGCCGGCGCAAATCATGTAGCAATGCGCACGGCCGGAGGCTTCTTCAGTCTCCTCGTCCAGCAGGGTGATCAGCCGTTCCATGCCCAAGGCGAAGCCGATCGCATGAGTCGGTTTTCCACCCAGTTGTTCGACCAGACCATCGTAGCGGCCGCCGGCACAGACGGTACCCTGGGCGCCCAGCCGCGGGCTGACCCATTCGAATACCGTTTGCGAATAATAATCCAGACCGCGCACCAGGCGCGGATTGACGGCAAAGCAGATGCCCGCCGCGTCCAGCATCTCCATCAAACCTTGCAAATGGCTGTTGGACTGTTCACCAAGAAAATCCTTCAATACCGGGGCACCTTCGATGATTTCATGCAGGGCCGGATGCTTGCTGTCGAGAATGCGCAAGGGATTGGTCTCCAGCCGTCGCCGGCTGTCTTCATCCAGCCGCTCCCGATAGTGCCCAAAATAATCGACGAGGTGATGGCGATAAGCGAGCCGCTCATCCAGGCTGCCCAGCGAATTCAATTGCAATTCGAGCGCCTCGCTAATGCCGAGTTCACGCCAGATGCGCCGCGTCAGCAAGATCAATTCGGCGTCGATGTCGGGCCCCGGCATGCCGTAAGCTTCCACGCCCAGTTGATGGAACTGCCGATAACGGCCCTTCTGCGGCCGCTCGTGGCGGAACATCGGTCCTACATACCAGAGCCGATGTACCTGATTGTGCAGAAGCCCGTGCTCCAGGCAGGCGCGAACACAGCCTGCCGTGCCTTCCGGTCGCAGCGTCAGCGAATCGCCATTGCGATCGTCGAAGGTATACATTTCTTTTTCCACGATGTCGGTGACTTCACCGATGGAACGGCGGAACAGCTCAGTGCGTTCCACAATGGGCAAGCGGATTTCTGCATACCCGTAAGTCGCCATCAGCTTGCGCAGCACGGTTTCCACCAGCTGCCAGCGCGGCGTCTGCTGCGGCAGAATGTCGTGCATGCCGCGGATTGCCTGGATTTTATCGGTCATCTCGGGAGTTGCAGAGAAACGGCCCTCAGTAATCCGGAAACTGCTTTCGGGCCAGCGCGGTTTCCTTGGCTTCGGCAAACTGATGCCGCAAGCTTTCGATGTAGCGGGCGACCGCCTCCCGATTGCCGAGCGCATGTTCGATCCGGATGCCTGTCCAAAGCGTTTCCGGCGTGTCAGCCGCCACTTCCTGATAGCGCTGGAGAAACGCCCTTGCCGAAAGATACTGCCGGTTGTCCAGACTGAGCTTGCTCATCTCCAATAAGGCGGGCGGAAATTTGGGCGCCTGTTCGAGCGCTTGGCGCAAATACTGCTCGGCCGCTTCTTTTTTGCCAGCGGCGAGCGCGCAGCGTCCCATGTTGGTCAGCGCCAACCAAGGGTAAGGATACAGCTTGGAGGCGACGATCTCCCGGAAACGCTGCATCGCTTCGGCAGTTTCGCCCTGCGTACAGAGAAAGCGAGCGTAGTTGTTCTGCGCGCTGGCGCTGTCCGGTGCGAGTTCCATCGCGCGCTGGTAGTGCGCCCGCGCCTCCTGCGGCTGGTCCAGCCGCTCGTGCAGGACGGCGATGGCATTGTGCGCTTCAGCGTTTTTCGGGTCCATTTCAATGGCATGACGCAAATCCTGCAGAGCGATATCGAGCATGCCATTTTCCATGTAGCTGACGCCTTTCTTGACGTAAATAGCCGCGGTGGCCGATTTGCCGCTCGGGTCAGCACCGCGCATACCGGCGCATCCCGCCAGGCAAATGCTCAGCGAAACGGCGGCCAGTTTACGTTCGATCATGAACCGACGGCTTGGAGCCGGAATTTCCGCGGGTCCCTAGCGCTGACTTTGCCAATCAGTTGCCCGCAAGCCGCGTCGATATCACTGCCGCGCGTCTTTCGGATAGTCGTGATGAGTCCAGCCTGCTGCAAGAGCGCGCTGAAGCGCTCGATGACATCCTCGCTGGAGCATCGATACGGCGTGTTGGGATAGGAATTGAACGGAATCAGATTGATCTTGGAGGGAATACCGCTCAGCAAGCGGACCAGCGCCTTGGCGTGCGCCGGCGTATCGTTGACACTGTCGAGCATGACATATTCGAACGTCACCTTGCGGCGGTTCTCCGTGCCGGCGTAACGCTTGCATGCCGCCAGGAGGGCGCGGAGCGGATATTTTTTATTGATGGGCACCAACTGATCGCGTAGTGCGTCAGTCGGGGCGTGCAGCGAGATCGCCAAGCTGACGTCGATGACTTCGCGCAAACGGTCGATTGCCGGCACGATGCCGGAAGTGCTCAACGTCACCCGGCGCCTGGAGAGCCCGTAGGCGAAATCATCCGTCATCAAACGCATGGCGCTGACGACGTGGGCGAAGTTCAGCAGCGGTTCGCCCATGCCCATCAGCACGACGTTGGTGATTTTCCTTTCCTCGCCCAGCTCGCGGCGGGCCGCCCATAACTGGCCAACGATCTCGGCCACACCCAGATTGCGGTTGAATCCCTGCTGCGCCGTCGAGCAGAACGAACAGTTCAGGGCGCAGCCTACTTGCGATGATATGCACAAGGTGCCCCGGCCTTCCTCGGGAATGAAGACTGTTTCTATACGATTGCGGGGATCCACCTGCAGCAGCCATTTGCGCGTGCCGTCTTTGGATGCCTGCTGGTAGGCGATCTCCGGCGGACGCACCTCGCACGTCTCTTGCAGACGGGCGCGTAACGGCTTGCTCAAATCGGTCATGGCGGCGAAGTCGCTGACGCCGCGCTGATGAATCCACTGAATCACCTGCACTGCGCGGAACGGTTTCTCCCCGATTTCGCCGAAGAAAGCCTGCAGCGCCTCGCGGTCGAAGTCGAGGAGATTGATTTTCGCGCCGGGGCTAACGGGTGCGGGGACAGAGTTCATGGTGCTGGAAAAAGAAGGCAATTTCCTGTGCCGCCGTCTCAGGCGTATCCGAGCCATGCACGGCATTTTCGCCAATGCTTTGTGCAAAGTCGGCGCGGATGGTGCCGGAAGCCGCCTGCGCCGGGTTGGTTGCGCCCATCAGCTCGCGGTTTTTGGCCACGGCGTTCTCTCCTTCGAGCACCTGGACCATCACCGGCCCTGTCGTCATGAAGGCCACCAGGTCCTTGAAAAAAGGCCTTTCCTTATGCACAGCATAGAATCCTTCGGCCTGCTCCCGGCTAAGGTGGAGCATTTTCGCGGCAATGATCCTTAAGCCGGCTTTTTCGAACCGGCTGAAAATTTCGCCGATGACATTCTTGGCAACCGCATCCGGCTTCAAGATGGACAATGTGCGCTCAACCGCCATTGATGGCTCCAACAGGAATGATGTTGTAGGGACTTTGCCGGTCCCTCGGGCGGGCGCCCAAGGCGTAGACGGCTGTCACTTCACCGGCTCAGGACCGGTAAAACACGATTGATTTTACTGGAATCGGCGCCGGTTGATAAGAGGCGCCTCGCACTGGCCTAGATCGTAAAGCTCTCGCCGCAGCCGCAGGTGCCCTTGACATTGGGATTTCTGAAGCGGAACGCTTCGTTGATGCCTTCGCGCGTGTAATCGACTTCAAGTCCATGAAGGTAATCAAGGTCCTGGCTTTTGACGATGAGCTTGACGCCATGCTGTTCGAAAATGGCATCGTCCTCGCCGATTTCATCCGCGTAGTCAACGATGTAAGCAAAGCCCGAACAGCCCGATTTTTTGATCCCCAATCGCAGGCCCAAACCGCGGCCGCGCTTTGCGATCTGCCTGCCGACCTGGCGAGCGGCTTTTTCTGTCAACAATACAGACATTTACTCATACTCCAAAAAATTCTGATGTCATTGATTGATCACGTGTCTTACCGGATAGGGTGATTGCAGCAGAGTTTTCAGTACCGTTAAGAAACGGTCGACCTCCGCTTCCGTATTCGAGACGCCGAAACTCACCCGAATGGCGCTTTGCGCTGTCGCCCGATCTATTCCCATGGCGATCAAGACGTGGCTCGGTTCGTGGCCGCCACTGGCGCACGCCGAGCCGCTTGAAACGGCGATGCCCTGACGGTCCAGCGCCATCACCAACATTTCACCGTTGATGCCGGTAAAGCCGATTTGTACCGTGTTCGCAAGGCGCTCGACACCTTGCGCGAACACCGATGCGCCCGGCACAGCGGCCAGTCCGGTTTCCAGGTGTCGTCTCAGTTTTAGCAAGTGTTCGCGCCGCGTCTCCAGTTTGGCCAGCGCCAATTCAGCCGCTTTGCCGAAGCCGACGATCGCCGCCACAGATTCAGTACCGCCGCGCAGTCCGCGCTCCTGCCCTCCGCCGTCAATCAAGGCTTGGAGCGCGATGGATTTGTCGCATATCAAGGCGCCGGCGCCTTTGGGCCCGTATATTTTGTGTCCCGAGAGCGACAGGAGATGGATTCCCATGGCTTTGAAAGCCAAAGGCATCCGTCCTGCCGCCTGCACCGCGTCACAGTGCACAAGGGCGCCGTTGGACCGCAAGATCTCCGCCAGGATGGCGATATTTTGTATCACGCCGGTTTCGTTATTGGCCAGCATGATGGTCGCATAGCGGATATCGTCCGCCGACAGATCGGCAACGGATTGCGGATCGATCAAGCCGTCGCGGTCAACGGGAATCAGCTCCAGTCGCCAGCCGTCTTGCTGCAGCTTATCCAGCGCCTCCAGAACGGAGGGATGTTCGGTCGCGCCGGCGGCGATCACGCCGGACCGGAACAACCGAGCAAGGCCCTTGAGCGCCATGTTGTTGGCTTCCGTTCCGCCGCTGGTAAAAATCACTTCGCAAGGATGCGCGCCGACCAGCGCTGCGACTTGCTCCCTGGCCGTCTCCACGGCACTGCGGCTTAATCGGCCCAGGCGGTGAAGGCTGGACGGATTCCCATAAAAGCCGGCCAGATAGGGCATCATCGCTTCCAGCACCCCATCGTCCACGGGCGTCGTCGCATTATGGTCGAAATAAATCATGCTCGCCGAGGGCTTAATGCCGGGATTCCCTGCGGAAGATCAGTTCCCTGCTGGCGAGGGCTTGATTGTCCTGCCGTTCGGCCACCTGGCGAACCGGTCTGCGTTGCAGCAGGTCATGCAGGCTGATGCCCGACAGGTATTGGCGTATCTGGTCGCTCAAGCCCATCCAGAGATCATGGGTCAAGCACGGCTGGTTATTCTGGCAATTGCTTTTGCCGCCACAACGCGTCGAATCCATCACTTCATCGACCGCCGCGATGACCTCCGCGACGTTGATGTGGCGCGCACTGCGGCTGAGCTGATAGCCGCCGCCCGGTCCGCGTACGCCTTCCACCATGCCGGCACGACGCAAGCGGGCGAAAAGCTGCTCGAGATAGGACAGCGATATGCTCTGTCGCTTGGCAATGTCAGTAAGCGTGACGGGCTTTTTATCGCCGTGATAGGCAAGATCGAGCATGGCGGTTACCGCATAGCGGCCCTTGGTTGTTAATCGCACAGCAAAATCCTCCGCTGGAACGCATGAATGGGTACGTGGAAACTATACATAACCAAGCCATTTAGTCAATTAAGAGCTTGGCGCCGCTGCAGGATGGGGCTCCAAAATAGCGGCACGAACTCTTGCCGATCGGCCACAACAGCGCGGCGGCGGGGCCGATGTGCTCAGACACTCGTGCCGCCTACCGTCAAGCCATCGATTCTCAGTGTCGGCTGACCGACGCCTACCGGCACGCTCTGTCCATCCTTGCCGCAGGTGCCAACTCCGGAGTCCAGCTCCAGGTCGTTGCCTACCATGCTGACGCGGGTGAGCACGTCCGGCCCATTGCCGATCAAGGTTGCGCCCTTCACCGGCACGGTAAGTTTGCCGTTTTCAATTTTGTAGGCTTCGCTGGCGGAGAACACGAATTTGCCGGACGTGATATCCACCTGTCCGCCGCCGAAATTTCTTGCATACAGCCCGTTTTTCACCGAGGCGATGATTTCGGCGGCATCGTGCGGCCCCGCCAGCATGTAGGTATTGGTCATACGCGGCATGGGCAGATGGGCATAGGATTCGCGCCGTCCGTTACCGGTCGCCGGGACACCCATGAGGCGCGCATTCAGCTTGTCCTGCATGTATCCCTTGAGAATACCGTTTTCGATCAGCACCGTACACTGGGTCGGCGTGCCT
>CADDZF010000040.1 GCA_902812445.1 Methylococcaceae bacterium
TTGGCCTTCGCCAAGCAAGCCTTGGCCTGCTCTAAAACCTCCCGCCCGCTGGCCGTTCTCGCCATTGCCGTACCTCATGACAAAACACGGCTTATTGTTTCATCTATGATGTAGAAATGGAATAACAGCTTTTTGTCTGGCTCTTGGCGGCATGCCGGGTAAGTAAAGGCCTACCCTGATTGCTGCCCGCTCGTGCCTGACACATTTATCGTTCCATCTTAAATTCCCGCTTTTTTTATCAGATAGTTATGATCTATAAGGGGCAGACCGCCAAGGTGAGTGTAAAAACCGTTGAACTGAATTTTATGACTTGTCCGGTGCTCGAACGGAGTTGAGACGGTTTGATTTCGCACGAAAGGGGTCAGGTCTTGATTCTTGCCTTTGGTTATTTTGGCATGGCAAACAACAAGACCTGACCCCATTTCTTGCGGCGCTGGAACAGCTTGAGCACCCGTCGGCGAGTCTGCGGCTGCACCCGTGCGATGGCGGCGTCAGTCAGGAACGCAGGGTGAAACCGTATCCCCATCGATGACGCAGCCAGGGAAGTGAAGATTGGCATTCAGCGCCGAGCCAAAGCGATGCCTAAAGGTGACCGCACCCAGCCGAGCGTTGGCCGGCGCGTCCGGACTGCAGGACAGCAGTGCCAGTTCCACTTCCTGCAGAAAAATCCCCAGCACCGGATTGACCAGGTCGGCGTGGTGATGGAGAAAGTACCGCGGCCGTTTCGGCAAGGAGAGCACCCACTGCCGCACCGGGACCTGGGGAAAGACGTGATCGACCAGGTGCGCGGCGGTTGCGGCCATGCGGCGGGTATTGCAGGCAGGGCAAACGCCCCGACCCTTGCGGGAGAAGGCCACCAGAAAGTCCTGACCGCATTGATCACAGCGCGCCCGGGCAAAGCCATGCGCCAAGATGCCGCATGACAGGTATTGGCGAAAGTCCCGCGCGACGTACTCGGGAATGGGATCCCCATCAGCGTCGCTAGCGCGCGCGAGTTCCCACCCAGTCTGCAGATGCCGTGGCACCCCCCCTGATACACGACTGTGTGTTCTGGGCGCCTGGCTGGTAAACCGCTGGGCGCGGGGTGAGCTTGGGTGCGTCGAGGGCACAGGCGGCAACAGCCGACATCGGTTGCGGGAATGAACAGCTTGATTCCCTGCTGGTCGGCCCTGGAGGGCATGTCTTCAGGCGGTGTGCGTGGTGTTGTGATGAGATCATGGGATTCGGCAGAAACCGCGCACCCGTAATCAGTCGCAACCGCCCCTTACCACTCATCGGTTAATGGCTGGTAACAGAAAACGATTTGTCGCAGACATTGCAGCGGTAGTGCTTGGAGATTTTCCGGATGAATCTCAATGAACGGCTCCGGGTCGCATCCAGACATTAGACGCTTTGAATCCAATGTGATGCGCGCTTTATTGCCTGGTCGGGTTGCGTGCTGCAGCCTTGATCGGCCCGATGAAAACTCACGTCGAAGACTCCAATTCATCCCAGCGCGCATAAGCGCGCTCGAGCCTTTCCTGCAAGGCTTTCAACTCGTTCAAGGCCTGCTGGACGGTCTCCCGGTCGTGGGTGTAAAAGTCGCCTGTATTCACGCGCGCGCTCAATTGAGCCTGCTGAGTCTCCAGGTCCCCGATCAAGGC
Source organism: Methylococcaceae bacterium (assembly GCA_902812445.1). Lineage (GTDB taxonomy): Bacteria > Pseudomonadota > Gammaproteobacteria > Methylococcales > Methylococcaceae > CADDZF01. The sequence continues at coordinate 1,644 of CADDZF010000040.1, forward strand.
GGGTAGGTGTTCCAGTTCCCGCTGCTCCTTGTAGCTCAGTTTCCGCTTCGGAGCCGAAGTGGGTTTATTTGATGGGGGACTCACGGCCTCAGGCTTCGCCTGGCTGGCGTCCCGGACAGACTTGCTCTGGGCAAGCCAATCTGTATAGCCGCCAACGTATTCGGCGATGCGCCCGTTTCCCTCGAATACCAGCGTGCCGGTGACCACGTTGTCGAGAAAAGCGCGATCATGGCTGACCAGCAACAGCGTGCCGTTGAAATTCATCAACAGTTCTTCCAGCAGCTCCAGCGTTTCGATGTCGAGATCGTTGGTTGGTTCGTCCATCACCAGAAGATTGGCCGGCTGGCTGAACAGACGGGCCAGCAGGGCGCGATTCCTCTCGCCGCCGGAGAGGCTGCGAATCGGTGAACGAGCGCGCGCCGGCGCAAACAAAAAATCGCCCAGATAGGACATGATGTGCTGCTCGCGGCCATTGATGGTAAGGAACTCGCGCCCATCACCGATGGCTTCCACGAGAGTTTTGTCGGGATCGAGCTGGGAGCGCAGTTGATCGAAATAGGCGATCTGCAGGCGCGTGCCGTGCCGCACTGTGCCGGCGTCGGGTTCAAGCTGCTTCAATAAGATACGTAGCAAGGTCGTCTTGCCAACGCCATTCGGCCCGATCAGCCCAACGCGATCGCCGCGCAGGATGACGGTCGAAAAGTCTCGGATCACCGGTGCGCCCTGATAACTGAAACGGACGTTATCCGCCTCGATCACCCGCTGGCCGGACTTCTCGCCCACGTCCAGCGCGAGTTTGGCTTGTCCCGGTTTGAGGCGCCGCTCTGCCCGCTCGGCGCGCATTTTCTGCAGTGCCCTGACGCGTCCTTCATTGCGGGTCCGGCGAGCCTTGATACCTTGTCGGATCCAGCTTTCTTCCTGCGCCAGTTTCTTGTCGAACTCGGCGTGATGCCTTGCCTCCGCTTCGAGAGCGGCCGCCTTTTTCACCAGATAGTCGGCGTAATCGCCCGGCCAGGAGACCAATTGAGCGCGGTCAAGGTCAACGATACGAGTAGCCGTTCGCTGCAGGAACGCGCGGTCGTGGGTAATCAATAAAACCGCACCCTGAAATGCCAACAGTTGCTGCTCCAGCCACAAAATGGTGTCCACATCGAGATGGTTGGTCGGCTCATCGAGTAGCAAGACTTCCGGATCGATCACCAGCGCCCGCGCCAGCGCCACGCGCCGTTGCCAGCCACCGGAGAGGCCAGCGACCGCTTCATCGCCTGGAAGCTCAAGCCGGCTTAGGGTTGCTTCAACTCGCTGCTGCAGGCGCCAGCCGTCGTGAACCTCCAGAAGGTGCTGCCAGCGGCCCAGTTGTTCCAGTTTCTCCTCGCTACCGGAGGCAATTTCTTCGGACAGTCGATGATACTGGGCGATCCAGCGTCCGGTCTCGCCGAGAGCATCGGCTACGGCGTCGTAAATCGTTGCCTGCTCCGGAAGCGCGGGCGCCTGTTCGAGCATGGCCAGGCGCAGGCCGGGGCTTCGCCATACTTCGCCACTGTCGGGCTGAATGACGCCTGCGAGAATATTCAGCAAGGTCGACTTGCCTTCGCCGTTGCGGCCGATCAGACCCACTCGCTCACCGGGATCGAGCTGGAAATTGGCCTTATCCAGCAAGGCATGAACGCCAAACGCAATGGAAACGTCAGTGAGGCGGATGAGTGACATGTTTTGGCCGGTATGGGGGTAAGCAAAAGACCAGTCCCATTGCTTCCAATGCTGCTAGCTGATCAACTCCAGCGGTACCACTGCAGGGCTGGAATGCCGCTTGTAGAAATCAGCCGTTGGGCTAAGGTTTCGTTAAGGATAGCAACCTTGGGTAGGCATAAGCGAGATGTTTAAATTCGACGAGTCCGGGCGCGCCGCATCAGCAATCCAATCAGGTGAAGGCGATCCGGCCGGGCAGTTTACCCGTCTGTTCGTGAACAATCTGCTGCAGATTGTCGCCGTCATGGCTGTGGCCGAGGTCCTGGTCACGCAGCTTCTGCAGGCATTGCGGCACGCGGGCGTTTCGCTGTCGATCCCATCCGAGGCGCTGCTGGACGCCGGCCTGCTCGCGCTGATGTGTGCGCCGGCGATCTGGTTTCTAGCGCTGCGGCGACTGTCCCGTGAGCTGTTGCAAAGGGAGCAACGCATCTGCCATGAGGCGCAAAAAAATCGTGAATTGCATCGAGCACTGGATACCTACGCCCTCGTCAGCATAATCGATCCGCACGGCCGCATCATTTACGCCAACGATCAATTCTGCAAGAGATCGGGTTACGCGCCCGAAGAGCTCGTTGGTCAGGAATATCGCCTCGTGAGCGCCGGCCCGGGCGATGCTGCATGGGCGACCGCCATGAGTGCGGGCATCTGGCGGGAGGAGCTCAAGAAGCAGGATAAAAAAGGGGCTTATTACTGGATCGATGCCGAAGTGGTGCCGATGTTCGATGAACACCGCAAGCTTTGCCAGTATATCTCCCTGGCCCGTGACATTACCCAACTGAAACGGACCGAGCAAGCGCTCAAGCGACTCGAGCTGGCGACCCAGGCCTGCGCCGACATGATCATGATAACCGATCCCGAGGGCGTGATCGAATACGTGAATCCTGCATTCAGCCGCTTCACCGGTTGGTCGCGCGAGGAAGCTCTCGGCAAAACGCCGGCCATCTTGAAGAGCGGCAAGACGCCGCCGGAGATCTATCAGGCCATGGCGGAGCGGCTGAAAAGTGGGCAGTCATGGTCGGGACGCCTGCTCAATAGGCGGAAAGGGCGGCCGCCTCTGCAGATCGCGGGCCAGGACGAGACACTCAATAGCCGCTTTTATTGGGTGGAAGCCACCATCACGCCGATTCGCGACGGAGATGGCGTTGCCTCCGGGTTTGTCTCGGTACAGCGCGACATCACGGACATCGTCATTCGCGAACAGCACCTGATGCTGGAACGTGAAGATACCGCGGTGCGTCTTCAAATCGCGCGGATTCTGCAGCGCGACCTCCCGATCCGCGAGCGCTTCGAAGCCGTGCTGGATGCCATGTTTGAGCTGTGTGGGCTGAGTGATCAAAGAAAAGGCGGGGTTTCTCTCTATGTAGCGGCCACGGATACATTCGAGCCGTTTACGCTGCGCGGCGACTTCGGCGGAGCGACCGACGAGCAGGGAGCGCCCGCCGTCGACGAACGCCGCTGCCGTCAAGTCATCCGCTCGGGGAAACTCCTCATTTCGGATGACTGTTATTGCAGAACCGATCATCCGGAACGCTCCGAGGCCATCAAGAAGCATGGCCACTATATCCTGCCGATCGGCACGGGGGATGAACCATTCGGCGTTCTGTTTCTGTACACTCAGCCTTTTCCGCTGCATAAACCGGTTCGCATTGAAATGCTCAAGCAAATCGGTGAAATGCTGGGGCTCGCGTTTCTCCAGGAGAAAACCCGCCAAACGCTTACGCTGGCGCGCGATGAGGCCATGCAGGCAACGCGCGTGAAAAGCGAATTTCTGGCCAACATGAGTCATGAAATCCGCACGCCGATGAATGGCATTCTGGGCATGCTCGACCTGCTGCTCAGTACGCCGCTCGGGCCGGTGCAGCGCGACTTTGCCGAGACTGCACACGCTTCGGCCAATGCGTTGCTGGAAATCATCAATAGCGTCCTTGATTATTCCAAGATCGAGGCCGGCAAGCTCGAGCTGGAGACAGTCGATTTCGATCTGCGCGACGTGGCCGAAGAAGTGTGCGCCCTGTTTGGCGAGCATGCCCGTGCCAAAGGACTGGAATTGACCTGCTTTATCCCGGCGATGGTTCCCACGCGGTTGCGTGGCGATGCGGTGCGGCTGCGGCAGATATTGGCCAACTTGATCAACAACGCCGTGAAGTTCACCGAACGAGGCGAAGTGTCCATCACTATCGACTGCACGGCGCACGCTGCAGATAACGTAAGCTTGCGCTGCGCGGTCAGAGATTCCGGTGTCGGCATTCCCAGCGAAATCCAAGGCAAGTTGTTCCAGCCCTTTGTGCAGGCAGATGGCAGTACGACGCGGCGCTATGGCGGCACGGGCTTGGGCCTGTCGATCTGCCGCCAACTGGTGGGCCTCATGGGCGGTGAAATGGGCGTGGAGAGCAGGCCCGGGCGAGGTTCGACGTTCTGGTTTAGTCTCACGTTGGCGCTCTGCGATGATGCTGCAAAAAAAGGCACGCAGAAGTTACTCCGCGACCTCAGCGGACTTCGCGTGCTGACGATCGATGACAATGCGACCAATCGAAAAATCCTGTGGCACTATTTCGATGAATGGGGGATGAAAGTGAGCATGGCCGAAAGCGGTCACCAGGCGCTGAGCATGCTGCATGCCGCGAATGATCAAAAACAGCCGTTCAAACTTATCGTCACCGACATGCAGATGCCTGAGATGGACGGCCTCACGTTATGCCGGGAATTGGCGCAGGACGCCGCGCTCAAAGCGATACCGCGGATACTGCTCAGCTCCATCGGTCCGATCGAAAACGCGACGCTCGAGCAATATGGCATCGGCCGAAGCTTGACCAAGCCGGTGAAGCGCGCGCTGCTTCTGGAAGCGGTCATGCACTCAATCGGCACGGTGGGAACCGCGCCGACGCGACCGATGAAGGCGGCGGCCGTGTCGGCGCAATTTCCCGGAACCACGGTACTGCTGGTGGAAGACGATGCCGTCAACCAGAAGGTCGCCATGGCCATGCTGGCCCGTTGCGCCATCGTCGTCACGCTGGCACCGAACGGGCGACTGGCGCTCGCCGAAACGTCGTGCAAGCGTTACGATCTGGTGCTGATGGACTGTCACATGCCGGAAATGGACGGTTACACGGCGGCCCGGGCGATTCGCGACCATGAGGGATCACGCGGCCTGCCGCGCACGCCCATTATCGCTATGACCGCCAATGCGCTCGCCGGCGATCGGGAGAAGTGCTTCGCCGCAGGCATGGATGATTATTTGAGCAAGCCGTTTACCATGACGGGCCTCATTGCAACGCTGAGCCGCTGGCTGGCTGCGGCAGTCACCGCGCCCAATCCTGGTGAGCTGGCCGAAGCGGAGTTGCCACTCCGAGCCGTTTCTGCAGCGACGCCAGAGGCCGTGTGGAATCCTGCGGAAGCGCTGTCCAAGTTGGACGGCGACGTGGTGCTGCTGGACAGTATGAAAGACGTTTTTGTCGGCTATGCGCCGGATCTGATCGCAAAGCTGCGCGCCGCATTGAAAATCCCGGACTACCCGGCCGCTGCCGACGCCGCCCATGCCCTGAAGGGAGCGGTGGCGCACTTCTGCGCCAAACAGGCTCGCGAACTTTCCGCCCGGCTGGAAGACGAGGCGCGGAAGGGCGCGATTGCCGAGCCGTGCGCGCTGGCGGCCTCGATCGAGAAGGAAGTGCAGCGCCTGGTACAGGCACTGCAGAGTTAGCCTCATTCCTCGAAAAAACCGTGCGGCTCGAGCAAACATTTGCCAATCCCGTCCAGGACGCGGCTTTCCCCTGCTCCGAAACCACCAAAAGGCGCTAGCGATGCCCGCAGGAACCTTGTTCCATGAACTGAAATCGACCGGAAATCTGCCGTCACCGACCGGGGTGGCGCTGGAAATCATGCAACTCACCCAGCGCAACAATGTCACGGTACAGGCTTTGGCCAAGGTCATTCAGACGGATCCGGCGCTTTCGGGACGATTGTTGAAATTCGTCAATTCTCCCTACATCGGCGTCCATCGCCCGGTTGTGGCCATTTCCGATAGCGTGATCATTCTCGGCATCAGCGTGGTTCGCCAGTTCGCGCTGAGTGTCTCGATCATCAGCAATGGCAGAGTGGGAGGCTGCAGGGCGTTCGATTACACGACCTTCTGGTCCAATGCCCTGGCGCGGGCAGTGGCCGTTCAATACCTGGTTGCACGGGACCGTGTGGTGGCGCCGGAAGAGGCGTTCACCTGCGGTCTCCTGAGCGAAGTGGGCCGCCTCGCTCTGGCCAGCGTTTACCCGGAAGAGTATGCGGCCTGCCTCGCCGCCAGTTCAGCGGACGATGAGCCGGGCTTGCTGAAATCCGAGCAGGACCGCTTTGCGACCGACCATATCGAACTTTCATTGGCTATGGTCGAGGATTGGGGCCTGCCCGCTGTCTTTCTCGATGCCGTTGCCCATCATCGCCAGCCGGATGCGAGCGGTCTCGCTAAGGATTCCCGGGCCTATCGATTTGCCCAGCATCTGCAGCTCGCGCGGGTGATCGGCCGTTACTGCATCGCCGAAGGCGATCAGCAGCGGGCGACGCTCATACAATTGACGGCGCTGGCAACCATGCACGGGTTTCAAAATGCCGCGCTGGACGAGATGCTCGACCAGATCGCCCTGCAGTGGCGGGAATGGGGCAGCCTGCTGGATTTGGAAACCAAGCAAGTGCCTGCTACGGGTGACATCAAAGTCGAGCTCGAGCAAGCCGATGTCACCGCGGCACCACTGCCTACGCTGCGAATCCTGCTGGTCGATGACGACCCGCTGCAGCTGCTACGGGTTTCGAGACAGCTCGCGGCGGAAGGGCACACCGTCACGACGGCTCGGAGCGGCGAAGAGGGCTTGAAGCGTGCTTTGAGCGAAAAGCCGCAGCTTATCGTCACCGATTGGCGCATGGCGCCCGTGGACGGTATTCAATTCTGCCGATCACTCAGGTCGACGGTTTTTGGGCGCCGGATTTACATCATCATCTTGACGTCCGCCGAAACCGATGACGAGCTGATACAGGCTTTCGATGCGGGTGCGGACGATTATGTCGTCAAGCCGGTGAGTGCGCGTGTCCTCTCGGCACGCATCCGGGCAGGCCGGCGCATCCTGCAATTGCAGGAAGAACTCATCCGCGAGCAACAGGAAATCCAGCGCTATGCCTCCGAGCTGATGATCACCAACCGGCGGCTGGATCAGGCGACGAAAACCGATTTGCTGACCGAACTACCCAACCGGCGCTATGCGTATTCGCGTCTGGAGCAGGAATGGGCCACCACTCTGCGCACCGGGCGCCCCTTGAGCTTACTGGCGCTCGATCTCGATCATTTCAAGCAAGTCAACGATCGGCATGGCCATGATGTCGGCGATCAGGCGCTGGCGCACGCCGCCAGAGTCCTTCGCAGCTCGGTGCGGGTGAGCGATATCGCCTGCCGCGTGGGAGGTGAGGAGTTCATCGTCATCGCGCCGAATTCTGATCTCAATGCAGCCCGTCAACTCGGGGAGCGGATCAGGTTCAGGATTCAACAAAATCAACCCCCAGGCATAGATCTCGCGAAACCCATCACGGCCAGCATCGGTGTCTCAATGTCCACTCCGAAAACGACGCACTGGCAGGACCTGATCAAGCTGGCGGACAAAGCGCTTTACCATGTCAAGCAACGGGGCCGCAATGGCGTTGCCACCATGCTGGATGTCGAGGATGCCAAATAGCCTCGTCTCGAGCCGTCCGCATTGAACGATGAGCCCTCAGCACCTCGCCGCTGCATCGGTAGGTGTTTTCTTCCACCGAGACTTGCCGGACGGCCTGCAGCTTACCGTAGACGGTCCTCCAGGTAACGCCTCAGCATATCCAGCGCCAAAGCAGCGGCGACGGATTGTTTGCGCTGGATGGCGCCGCCGACTCGACGGCTCTGTAACTGCGTGCCGGTCGGCATGGCGAGGGCATGATACAACTCGATGGTGGCGGAGGAAGACTCCTCTCGAGCGCTGCAGTCGGACCGCCACAGCTGGGCAAGCCCGTAATGGGCTCCGGCCGCCAGACGGAGCCGATCGGCAATCTCCCGCGTGGCCGCGCGCAGCGCGTCGGCGGTTGCCATCGGCGGCAACGCGATGCCGAAACGGTCGGCTAATCGAGTGGGGTCCGGGAGCACATGGCCTTCAACGAAGCACGCCTGATTCGCACACAGGCTGGCCAGTTTGCCGCCGCTGAGGGTCTCGGCGACGGCCAAGGTTTCCCGTCTCGCGCTCAGTAGCCGACCCACCACGCAAGCCAGATCGCCGCCCGGTCCGAATCCGCCTTCCACCGAAAAAACCTCGTCGCCGATCGCCGCCTTGACGGCGCCCACCACGTCCATCAACTCTGCGCTATCGAACCCTGGCGGGAACAGCAGCTTGATGTGGTTTTCCGGCGCTGCGGTGCGAAAACTCAAGACCACTTGAGGCGGCAGCTCGATGGAATCGAGCCTCTCCTGGATGGCTGATTCGCCGATACCGATGGCGCGCAGCGTAATCAAGCGGCCTGCTTCGAGCTTGAAGCGCTGTTCCAGGCGAGGCCGGACGCAGTGGTCGAACATGTTCTTCATTTCATCGGGTACACCCGGCAGAAAGGCGAACCAGCACTGCCCGGCCTCGAGCGCAAAACCCGGCGCTGTTCCCCAGCGGTTATCCAGTCTGAGCGCTCCGTGCGGTAACAGGGCTTGCTTGCGGTTCACCTCGGGCATGCGCAATGCCAGCCGGGCGAAGTAGTGTTCGATGGCGGCCAGCGCGGCAGTATCCAGTTCGAGACGGCGTTCGAACACGCGGGCAACGGCCTGCGCGGTCAGATCGTCCTGGGTCGGCCCCAGCCCACCCGTGCAGATGCAGCAATCCGCGCGCCGTGAGATTTCATGCAACAGCTCGATCAGCGCGCCGAGGCGATCGCCCACCGCGGTATGCCGGGTCACGTCGAAGCCCATTGCGACGAGCTGTTCGGAAAGCCAGGCGGCGTTGGTGTCGGCGATCTGCCCGCTTACCACTTCTTCGCCCTGGGAAAAAATTTCGGCCGTGGGCTGGTGTTTCATCGGCATGACTAGTGTCCGGCATGCAGGACGGTGAGTTGGCTATACCATAATGGCAGCGTCAGCATGCTCAAAAGAGTGGTCAAGGTCACCGCCATGGCGTAAAAGGAGGAATCGAGGCGAAAACGGTCGCACAACACGATGCCGAAGACCATGCTTGGCATAGCCGTTTCCAGGATCAGCGCACTCTGCGTGTCGCCGGTGAATCCCAATGGCCATGTCAAAGCGAGCGCAAACAGGGGCATCAGAATCAGTTTGAACAGGATCACCGGCAACAGGGCCGGGAGATCCTGCCAGCGCAAGGTCGTCCAGCGCAGGCCAAGGCCCAATGCAATCAGCATCAAGGGAACAATGGCGGCAGCCAACTGCTGCAACAGCTGATTGAGCCAGCCAGGTAGAGGTGCGTTGCCCAAGTTCAGCGCAATCGCGCCGAAGGCGGCCCACAGCGGCGGATTGATCAACATCGCTTGCAGCAGAGCGTTACCGGGGTCGCCGCCGGGCGTTCCATAATGCTGCGCGATGCTGACTCCAAGAGTGAGTACGAGGGGAGTGCAGGCAAATAAGTCGATCTGGATGACGATCGAGCGCGCCCACGGACCAAACGTTTGTTCCAGTAACGGCAGCCCCAGATAAGTGACATTGGGAAATGCAATCGCCAGCATGGCGGCGCCTTTCTGGGCATCGGCCAGTGGCCAGGGGCGGAAGACGAGCCAGGTCACGACCGTTCCAAAAGCGACACAGCTAATGCCGAGCACGGAAATCTTGAACGCTTCGATGCCGATGTCCGCCTGCCATAGTACCGATAACACCAGGGCGGGCAGCAGCAGGTAGTATACGAGATTGGCCAATACGAAGCGGGTCGAGTCGGCATCGAGACCTGCCGGTTTTACAATGCGCCAGGCGATGCCGCACATGATCATCGCCGACATTTGCACCAGTATGAGAACCATCGCTTTGAACGCTCGCGGGCCGATCGAGCGTCGATTGTACCAATAGAGACTGATAAGCGCCTGACAACGCTAGGTCGGACCGCTCAGTCGAGTCGGGCGATCCGATCTTTGAGGGAAAACCATGCCACGTTTTTTATCGCACAAGCCGATTCCGCTCGCTGAACGCCTACTGATGGCTCTCGATGTACCCGGCATCGCCGAGGCGCAGGATCTCGTCGAAGAACTCGGCGAGACGGTGCGATTTTATAAGCTCGGCCTGGAGTTGCTGATGAGCGGCGACTATTTCGCCTTGGTCAAGTGGCTGATCGCGCGCGACAAGAAGGTTTTTGCCGACCTGAAGCTTTTCGACGTGCCCGCGACAGTAGGCCGTGCCGTGCGCGCCCTCGGCGACAAAGGCCTCACATTCGTCACCGTACACGGCAACGACGCCATCATGGAGGCCGCCGTGCAGGCGAAGGACAATCTGAAGATTCTCGCGGTGACCGTGCTGACCAGCCTCGATCGCGGCGATCTGGGCGATCTCGGCTTCCGCTGCGATGTACAGCAACTCGTGCTTTCGCGGGCCAGACGCGCGCTGGCCCTGGGCTGCGATGGGGTCATCTCGTCCGGTCTGGAAGCGCGCATTTTACGGAGCGACCTGGGCGAGCATTTGCTGGTCGTCTCGCCCGGCATCCGGCCGGTGGACAACCGGCCCAGCGACGATCAAAAGCGCATCGCCACGGTCGAGCAAGCGTTCGCGAACGGTGCCGATTATATCGTCGTCGGACGCCCTATCCGCGATGCGGCAAATCCCCGGCAGGCGGCGGCATCGATTCAGGCGCAGATTGCCCGGGTGTTTGCCAGCAGATGAATGACGGCTGCGGCCTTTGCCGCTGTATTGTCTGGCTCCGATCTTAGGCGCTGCGCGGCGCGGTTCCGAACCCCCCGTGGCGGCCGATGATGTGGCCTCGCACGCAGCGGACTGTTTATGGGTTCGATTCTATGCTATTTTCCCCGCCCGCCATGCATCCTATCGATAACGCGTTCGCCGCCTCCTACCTGGTCGCTCTCCTGATGGGCCTGTTCAGCAGTCTGCACTGTCTCAGCATGTGCGGTTCGATCATTGGCTCGCTGACCTTGAGTCTGAGAAAAGAAATCCGCGAGCAGAAAGCGTTGCTGTTTACTTTCATCCTCAGCTATAACCTCGGACGCATCAGCAGTTATGCCGCCGCCGGCCTGATCGCAGGGCTGCTCGGACATGTGCTGAGCCTTCCTTTCGCCGAGGGAACCGGCTATCGCTTGTTACAAATCGTCTCCGCGCTGATCATGCTGGGTGCCGGGCTGCACATCGCCGGCTGGTTTCCGCGCTTCGCCTATATCGAGAGAGCGGGCGTTGTGGTATGGAAGCAAATCGAGCCCTACGGCCGGAAGCTCATGCCGGTGGAGACCAAATGCCAGGCCTACGTGTTCGGTATGATCTGGGGCTGGCTCCCGTGCGGCCTGGTTTATACAGCCTTGGCGCTGGCGGCGGCGACCGGGGATGTCGTTCGCAGCACGTTTACCATGTTGGCCTTCGGGGCGGGTACTTTGCCAGCCGTGATAGGCGTCGGTATAATGACGAGCTGGGCAGTTCGCCTGTCGCGGATGCGCAAATTCCGCCAGGCGGCTGGCATAACGCTAATAATCTTGGCAATCCTGGCGGCTTTCCCTTGGCTCAACCCCATGGTTCTTCACGATCTGGTCCTCTGAGGAAGAATTATGTTTCACGCACTGATCGGCCATTCCCCCAACTTCGAAGCTCTATTACGCAGCGCCAAGGTGGTCGCTGCGACCGATGTCACCGTCTTGATCACCGGTGAGACCGGCACCGGCAAGGAAGTGCTCGCTGACGCATTGCAAAAGCACAGTCCGCGCGCGGGCAAGCCTTTCATCAAATTGAATTGCGCGGCGCTGCCGGAGGGAATCGCCGAATCCGAACTGTTCGGGCATCGCAAGGGCGCTTTTACCGGCGCCGTATCGAATCAGCTAGGTAAGCTGCCGGCGGCCAACGGCGGCACCCTGTTTCTCGATGAAATCAATTCCTTGCCCTTGTCATTACAGGCCAAACTGTTGCGCTTCCTGGAGACGGGAGAATGCCAGCCGGTCGGCGAAACCCAAACCCAAAGCGTTCATGTGCGCGTCATCGCGGCGACCAATTGCAACCTGTTCGACAAGATTTCCACGGGAGATTTTCGCCGCGACCTTTTCTACCGTCTCAACGTGGTACCGCTGGAACTACCGCCCTTACGCGAGCGCCGGAGCGATATTGAGTTGTTGCTGCAGCACTTCATGAAGCAATTCGCCCAGGTACATCGGCTCGAACAGGCGGCCTTCAGCAAGACTGCGCTGGCTCGCCTAGGCAGCTATCCCTGGCCGGGCAACGTGCGGGAACTGCGCAATCTGTGCGAGCGCCTGTCGATCCTGTTGCCAGGACGGATCATCGGCGTCGAAAACCTGCCTTCGGAAGTCCTCGGGAGCGCGCCCGGCGCTCAAAAACCGGTGGTCTTCCTGCCGGATGTAGGGATCGCGTTGGATAAGGTCGAAACGGAACTGATCTGCCAGGCGCTGCAGCGAACCCATGGCAATCGCAGCAAGTCAGCCCGCCTACTGGGTATTTCGCGCGATACGCTGCTGTACAGAATGCACAAGCACGGTATTTCGACCTAGCGGTTCATCAAGACCCGGCCGCCGCGCGGAGTCTCTCTGCGTACGGCGGTGCGGCACGGGCCGATCAACCCGCGCGTTTTTTCCCCGCGATGCGCAGCCTCAGCGCGTTGAGTTTGATGAAACCTTCCGCATCCTTCTGATCGTACGCGCCCTGGTCTTCCTCGAAAGTGGCGATGTGGGCATCGAACAGACTGTCGGTATCCGATTTCCGGCCCACGACGCTCAAATTTCCCTTGTACAGCTTGAGCCTTACCTGACCATTCACAGCCGCCTGCGATGCATCGATCATCGTCTGCAATAGCAGCCGTTCCGGGGCCCACCAGTAGCCGTTGTAGATCAGGCTGGCGTAGCGCGGCATCAGTTCGTCCTTGAGGTGCGCCACTTCCCGGTCCAGCGTGATGGATTCGATGGCGCGGTGCGCTTTTAGCATGATGGTGCCGCCCGGAGTCTCGTAACAGCCGCGCGACTTCATGCCGACGTAGCGATTCTCGACGAGGTCCAGGCGTCCTATGCCGTGCTGGCCGCCGATCGTGTTCAAGCTGGCCAGGACGTTTGCCGGCGACAGCGGCGCACCCTCGATGGCGACGATATCGCCGCGTTGATAGGTCAGCTCGAGATAGGCCGGCGTAGCGGGCGCTTTCTCGGGCGGGACACTCCAGCGCCACATGGCTTCCTCCGGCTCCTGCCAGGGGTCTTCCAACGGGCCGCCTTCATATGAAATGTGTAGCAGGTTGGCATCCATGGAATAAGGCGATGCCTTGCCGCGCTTCATCTCGATCGGTATGCCGTGCGCTTCTGCATAGGCCAGCAGCTTCTCGCGCGAGGTCAAGTTCCATTCGCGCCATGGCGCGATGACGCGGATGTCGGGTCTCAACGCATAAGCGCCCAACTCGAAGCGCACCTGATCGTTGCCCTTGCCCGTCGCGCCGTGAGCGATGGCCTCGGCGCCGGTTTCGTTGGCGATCTCGATCAGGCGCTTGGCGATCAAAGGCCGGGCGATCGAGGTACCCAGCAGGTATTCGCCTTCATAGATTGCGTTGGCGCGGAACATGGGAAACACAAAATCGCGCACGAACTCCTCCTTGAGATCGTCGATGTAGATTTCCTGGATGCCCATTGCCTGCGCTTTGGCGCGCGCCGGTTGCACTTCCTCGCCCTGTCCGATATCCGCGGTAAAGGTGACGATTTCGCAGCCGTAGTTTTCCTGAAGCCATTTCAGGATCACCGAGGTATCCAGTCCACCTGAGTAGGCCAGAGCCACTTTTTTGATGGTTTGCTTGATCATATCCTCATCTATCGAAAGTTGCTGGACGAGCGCATTATAACGAAATCGGTCGGAGCGAGCTGCCTCTAGCGTTAGCCAAACCCTTTCGCCGCGAGCGGCGCAGCAAGCCGGGATAGATACGGCGGGGGATTTGTCCAAAGGCTCGAAAGCGATGTTAATCGTTACCGGGAGATGCAATGAAACGACTGTTGGTAGTGCTCATTTCACTTTATGGAGGTGATGCCATGTCATGGGATGCCGCGCAGTTCAAAAAGCCGGATAAGGAAGAACTTAGCAGGATGCTGACCCGAGAGCAATTCAAGGTGACGCAGGAAGAGGGCACCGAGCGGGCGTTCAACAATGCTTATTGGGATAACAAGCAGGAAGGTCTATACGTCGATATCGTTTCTGGCGAACCTCTGTTCAGTTCGCTGGACAAATTTGATTCAGGAACCGGATGGCCCAGCTTTTCCAAACCGCTGGAACCGGAAAACCTGACCAGCAAGCAGGACCGCTCCTGGTTTACGACGCGCACCGAGGTTCGCAGCAAGCACGCCGATTCACACCTCGGGCACGTGTTTGACGACGGCCCTCCGCCGACCGGCAAACGCTACTGCATGAATTCGGCGGCGCTGCGGTTTATCCCCAAGGACGACCTTGCAAAAGAAGGCTACGGCGAATATCTCAAGCTGTTTCAGCAGAGTGGTCCATAAGTCTCACAGCAACGACGCATTCGATCGGTCATTTGGGAGCGGTCAGTTCGAACACGATGAGTTCGGCTTCCTCATCGCCCACGTTCTCGACCGTCATCCATTGGCCTGATTCCCAGAACACTTCACCGGCGTTGTAAACCCGTGAGTCGCCGCTTTCCTCGAATTTTACCTTACCTTTCACCAGATAGCGCGGGCCGGGTCCGTCATGGGCGTGCAACGCCGTTTTGTAGCCTTTGGGCAGGACGATGCGAACGACATTCGTCTTGATCGTGCGGGAAGGCAACTCGACCGTTTTTTCCAGTAGCAGTTGGCGCGGCGGCAGCTTGATCTCGCCCTGCGCCGAAAGCTGCATGGACAGACCCAGGGCGAGCGTGATGGCGGCGACCCGTGCGCCGGGCGAGAGCAATGAGGTTTTCAGGGTTGGCATCAGCTTTTCTCCTTCCTTTCGGGATTGATAATAATGGGATTTCGGCGATCCGCGGACACAGGCTCGGCTACCCCCGCAAGATTTTGCCCATCAGCTCGGGGTTGGCGGTGAGCGTCGAGGTCTTCCATAAAGTAATTCGCCGGCTGCGGTAGTTCTGGGCGTAGCTCGCTCCGCTTTCCAGGCGTTGCCCGCGCGGGCGATAGGCAATGACGAGATAATCGTTCGGGTGATGCTGCAACCAGTCGGTGAGCTTGGCCGGTGAATCGATCACATATAAAGGCCGGCGCAAGCGTCCCAGGAAGTCGAAGTCGCCCTGATAGTCATTCAGGTGGGCCACGGTGAATCCCTGCTTTTGCAGTGAGGCGATTTGATTCGCCAGGGGCCGCACGTCGTAGTTGGGCCGTGCGACCTCGTAGTAAACCAGATGCACGATGATCAGGATACAGACGACCGAGCCGGCTATGCCGCGGACGCCGGCCTGTAGCGTCGCCGGGCGCCACCACAGAAGGACAGCGCCGACGCCGATGATGGCGAGCTTCCACAGTAGCGGCGCCTGTTCGGCGATGCGGGCGGCTTCGTTCTGTGGATTTGCGCTCGATTGGAAAACCGGCAGCAGCGTGAAAACCACGCCGATGCCCACGATGATTAAACCGATCAGCCATGGACTCCGCTGCATGACAGGTTGCGGTGAAATCATCAGCCCTCTGGCGCCCAGCAGGGCGCAGGCCGGGAAGATCGGCAGCAGATAGTGCACCTGCTTGCCGCTGATCAGCGAGAAAATGACCACGGCGGCCAGAATATAGAACAGACACAAGCGCGTTCCCGGATCCGCTCGCAGATGCCGCAAGCCGCGCCATGACGGTGGCCAGAAAAGCCAGGGAAATAGGAGGATGGGCAGTAGCTGCAAGTACCACCACGGCGCTCGCCGGTGCGCGAATGCCTGGGTAATGCGGCCGGCGGATTGGCTCCAGAAAATCGCGTTGCGATACGCTTCACCTCCTTCCACGCCAGCGGGCACCGCCCAGCACAGTGCAATCGAGGCGCCGAGCAGAAAACTGCCCAGGAGCCTCAGGTACCAGGCGCCCCAGGCTTCGAGCGGTCGTCGCCCAGCCCACCAGGGAGCCGAAAGCGCGACCGGCAGGATGAACAGCAGAATGACCGGCCCTTTGGACAAGATACCGCCGCCGATCGCAAGGCCCGTCACCAGCCAGCCGGAACGCTCGCTGTGCGTCGCCGAACGCCATATGCCGAGCAAGCCGAGCAGAGCAAAGAAAGTCAGCAGCATGTCGTAGATGGTCAGCGTCGACCACAGCGTCCACGGCAGGGTACTGATCAACATCAGCGGGGCCAGCCGTTTAATGTCATCCTGCTCCGGCCAGAATTCGCTCGCCAGGCGCGTGGTCAGGCACAAATCAGCCAGTCCGAACAGCGGTGAAACCAGCCGGGGCGTCAGGTCGTTGACGCCGAACAGCCACCAGCTCAGATTGATCAGCCAGAGGAGCAGCGGCGGCTTGTGGCTGTATGGCTCACCATTCAGGTGAGGCACCAGCCAGCTATGGTCGCGCCACATTTCCCAGGCCACCGTGACGATACGCGTTTCATCGATCGGCGTCAGCGGCCGGCAGATCAGCGCCGCCATTAGCAACAGCAGCCAGGCGACGAAGTAGTGGTATTTGGAAAATGACATCGGATTCTTATTATGGGGAAGAATGAGGCGGTCGCCGTCTGCCTTGCTCGCTAAGCGCATGTTCAGTGACGGACCCCGCGATAGGCTCGGCAAATGAAGAAGGATTTCCGGCTAGACGCGAACGGATCGGCGTTCGCTGGCGGCCAGCTCTTCAACCCGCGGCACTTTACTGCGGCGCTGCAGCCACATCACGCCGAGCAGATCGATAATGCCGACCCAGAGCCGATTCCAGGTGCCGTATTTGGAGTGTCCTCGCAGCCGCGGCCGGTGATTGACGTCAAGCGATGCCACGCTGCCACCGGCGCGTTGCACCAAGGCGGGCAAAAAGCGGTGCATGTGGTCGAAATAGGGTAAGGCGAGAAAGGCTTCCCGCGAAAATACCTTCAAGCCGCAGCCGGTATCCGGCGTATGGTCCTGCAACAGGCCGCCACGCACCGCATTGGCGAGTCTGGAGGATAGGCGGCGCCAGCCGGTGTCCTTGCGCTTGCGCCGATAACCGACCGCCATCGCCAATTTCCGCTCCGGCTTGCTCAGTTCTGCCAGAAGCCGGGGTATGTCGGCGGGATCGTTCTGCCCATCGCCATCCAGCGTGGCGATCCAACCCGCCCGCGCTGCTTTCACACCGGTCAGTATCGCCGTGCTCTGACCGCAGGGGGCCGCGTGGCGCAGCACGCGCAGCCGAGGATAGTGGCATTGCTGCTGTCGCAGGCGCCCGAACGTATCGTCGGTGCTGCCATCATCGATATAGATGACTTCGTAATCGTACGCTCCATCCAGCGTTTCACTGATTTCCCCAAGCAGAGGCTCGATGTTTTCAGCTTCATTGAAAACCGGTACGACGACGGAAAGATCCATTGTCCACTCCCGATACTTGCGTCTTTTGTGATTTGAAAGGTTGTGCCTCAACAGGGGCTCAAGGCAGAGATTTTCGGCGGAGGAGTCCACCTTCCGGTTAAGTCTGGTTGAGGTAACGCACACACGCTGCGCCTTCACCGCCGATGACAGTGCCGATCGAAAAGGCATGTTCACCCTGTGTCTTGAGCTGCAGCAGCGCGTCATCCTCGGCATCTGCCGCCACACAGGCGATCATGCCGATGCCACAGTTGAAGGTGCGGAGCAGTTCCACCTCGGCGATATTGCCCACGTCTTTGAGCCAGGCGTACAGCGCGGGTCTCGACCAAGAGCTGAGGTCGATTTCGGCGCGCGTGTTCTTCGGCAGCACACGCGGCAGGTTCCCCGTGATGCCTCCGCCGGTAATGTGCGCCAACGCGTGCAGCTCGACGCTTTTCATCAGCTTCAGCAGCAATTTGACGTAGATGCGCGTCGGTTCGAGCAGTAGCTCGCCCAGCGGTTTGCCGTTCAAATCGGTATCCAGGCCGATTTGCCGGCGCGCCAATATCTTCCGTATTAGCGAATAGCCGTTCGCGTGCGGGCCGGACGAGGCGAGCCCGATGAGTTTATCGCCGATCTGCACACGGCTACCGTCGATGAGGTCATCGCGCTCGACTACACCGACACAGAAGCCCGCCAAGTCATAGTCGCCTTCTGCATACAGGCCGGGCATCTCGGCCGTTTCACCGCCCACGAGGGCTGCACCGGCGAGTTCGCAGCCTCTGCCGATGCCTTCGATCACCGCCGCGGCCGCCTCGACGTCGAGCTTGCCGGTCGCGTAATAATCAAGAAAGAACAGCGGTTCCGCGCCGTGGACGATGATATCGTTGGCGCACATGGCGACCAGGTCTATGCCGATGCTGTCGGGCCTGGCGAGCTCGATGGCGAGCTTGAGCTTGGTGCCGACGCCATCGGTTCCCGCCACCAGTACGGGGTGCTTATAGCGATCCTGCGGCAAGGCGAACTGAGCGCCAAAACCGCCCAGGCCCGCGAGCACCCCGGGCGTTCTGGTCTTCGCGGCGATGGGCTTGATCCGCTCGATCAGGGCGTTACCCGCGGCGATATCGACGCCTGCGCTTTGGTAACTGAGGCGCTCATCATGCATATTGCTCACGGTGGTTCTCCTTAGAATTTTACGGGTGGCAAACACGATCGGCTGGTTTTTCGCAACTTCAACGGGCTGTGCTATTGTACAACGCGATCGGCCGGTATGCTGGTTTTGGAGGTGATCGTGCGCTTTGGCGTTCCGCAGGTGTTTTGCGTTCTCTGGCTGAGCGTGTCATTGATCGTGCCTGCCGCGGAGCTGGCAGGGCTTTACGAGGCGGAAATCGACGTGCAGGCTAAGGATGATGCTTCCCGCAGCGTGGATATCAGACGCGCCCTAGAGCAGGTGTTGAGCCGCCTGATCACGGCCGATGCGCTGCAGTCGGATAAGGTTCGCCCCGTGCTGGACAATGCTCAGGCCTTTGTCCGCCAATACGGCTATCTCGACAGGCCAGCGGGCGCCGGCCAGTCAGGCGATCCTGCGCAGAGCTTGCGCATCGTTTTCGACGAGACCAAGCTGACCGCGGCGCTGCGCGACAGGGGAATCGCCGTTTTCGGGGCGCAGCGTCCGGACGTTCTCGCGTGGATCGCGGTCGAAGATCAGCAACAACAACAACTCGTGAGCGCGGACAGCCTGCCCGAGTTCGACGCCGCGCTTAACGCGGCCGCGCGCGAGCGTGCTGTGCCGGTGATGCTGCCGCTGTGGGACTTGAGCGATCAGCAAGCGCTGAGTTTCAACGATGTGTGGTCGGCCAACGACGAGCGTATCCGGCAGGCATCGCTGCGTTATGGCGCCAAGGCTGTTCTGGCCGGCCGATTGCAGCACCGGGCGGACGGCGCGTGGGAGGGGACCTGGCGATTTTATCGGCCGGGCGGCGTAAGCGCCTGGAACGGCCAGTATCCAGCCCTGCCGCAGGCCATGCAGGCCGGTATGCAGGGCGCTTATAACGAGCTCGCTACACACCTTGCGAGCGCACGGCCCGCCACGACGAACGTGGACCTTCAGGTCTCGGGGATCGGTTCGCTGGCGGATTTCGTGCGGGTCGTGGACTATTTGCAATCGCTGTCCTCGGTGCGCTCCGTCGATTGGTTGCTCATCCAGCCTGATGCGGTAGAATTCCGGCTCGCGATCAACGGCGACAAGTCGACGCTGGACGAGTCGTTGGCGCCCGGTTTGGTGCTGCAACCGACGGCCGGAATACAGGGCGGCTCCGAGATGATTTATCGATTGGCGACCCCGTGAGGCTCGACTACCTGCCCAATATCATCAGCGTATTACGCATCGTGCTGGTTTACCCGGTGACGGTGCTCTTGCTGGAGCGCCGGTTTGATTGGGCGCTGGGGCTGTTCGTGGTGGCCGGCCTGTCCGACGGCCTCGATGGATTTCTGGCCAAGCACTACGGCTGGCAGAGCCGGCTCGGCTCCTATCTCGACCCGCTGGCGGACAAATTACTGCTGATCGCGTGTTTCATTGCCTCGGGCTGGCTGGGATTGATACCCATCTGGCTAGTCGTCGCGGCGATACTGCGCGATGTGGTCATCGTGACGGGCGGCGCCTTGTATTATTTCTTGCTGCATCCTTTCGAGGGCAAGCCGTTGCTGCTGAGCAAGCTGAATACGCTGTGCCAGCTCCTGCTGATCGTCGCCGTACTGGCGAACGAAACCTTGTTACCGCTGCCCACGGGCTTGATGAGCGTTCTGATCTATATCGTTTTCACGACTACGCTGGCCAGCGGCGCGCTGTATGTGTACATTTGGGGACAGAGTTACTGGCGGGAGACCCATCCAAACTGGTAAGGTGTGACATGCGGTGCGGTTGGCTGAGCGAGTTTTTGCCGGGCGGACAGGGCGCTTGCCGGCTGGTTTGCCTCATTGTTAGCTTGTCGATCTGGCCGGCGCCATCGGCGGCGGGTATTTCGGTGACCGACGTACCCCGCACGTCC
>CADDZF010000041.1 GCA_902812445.1 Methylococcaceae bacterium
TTGGCCTTCGCCAAGCAAGCCTTGGCCTGCTCTAAAACCTCCCGCCCGCTGGCCGTTCTCGCCATTGCCGTACCTCATGACAAAACACGGCTTATTGTTTCATCTATGATGTAGAAATGGAATAAGGTGTACGGGACTCGGCCCGGTAAAGCGCCAGGCGGGTTTCATCCGACTAGATGCCAGCCGGCCGGTAGCCCGCGATGCCGTTCAGAAGATAGAGAGGGTGCGAATCGAAGTCCCGCACCCCGCCGAAATCGGCGAGGGCGGGGGTTCGCGAAATCACGAAGAGGAAGGGCCCCAAGCCGAGCCAGTAAACCGCCAGGGTCAGAGCCAGGGAGAAAAAGGCGGCCGTTCGGGTCATCGGGCCGCGGAGCGAAAACTCGGGTTGCGCTACCGCAACCCGACCTACGGGGCTTAAGCGATTCCCCTCGTCGCGAAGCCCAACGATCCCCGCTGATTAGGAGGTGTTCGGCGAGTAAAGCTGGATGCCAGGGATGAACCGGAAATCCTTCGTGTTCAAAGTATAGAGGTCCGCCTTGTGAACCAGGGAGGTCGCGGCGATGAGCGCAGCCGGGATATTGAGCCCGTGGCTCAGCGCGAAACCTTCCATCAGATCGATAAATTCTGCGGATACTGCCGAATCAGGGACAAATGCCGTCGGATGCTGGAAAGCTCTTGCTTGTTGATCGCGCCAAAATACAGCTCCGCCTGGGTAATGACACTGACAGCGATTTCACCTTGTCCGACAGTGCGAAGCTCTTGAACGGTAGCGGGATTGTTTTTGTAGAACTCGATCAGAATATTCGTGTCGCACAGAATCGCGCTCGTAACTCCGGCCAGGCTTTCTTTCTGAGCGACTCCTCGTCGATATCCCGACCCGCCCACAAGCCGGCCAGAGCGAAAAAATCTCCACTCTCGGGGCTCTCCCTAGCCTTCACGAACTCCGCGAAATCGAGAATTTCGGCGGCCTTGGATTCAGGTAGTTCACGGACGATCTCGTAAATCCGCTCGGCAATGGTGGACATGGCGTGCTCCCGTGAAGAATGATGACCGCTTCCAGTTTCAGGGCCCACATTATCATAGCGGCCCTAGTCAAGGTAGGTCAGGTTGGCGGAGACCACCCAACGGGGAGCCGGCGCCGGCGAATGCGGGATTGCGGGCGGGGAAGGCGCTAGCCCTTCCCGACCCCTATCCCGGCTTGAACCAAAGTGTAGGGCGGAACCGGCTTTATCGGGTTCCGCCAAACACCGTCAAAATACCCCATCACGCCGATTGATCGCAGAAAGCCGGGTGGGTCATCGAAGCCATTCACCCGTTATCCATGCGTCGGAACCCGAAGCCGGGCGTCGGAATCCGAAGAGACGGTTCCGACCTACGCGGGCTAGGCGGGCTCGCCGTAGTCGAGTTCGTCCTCCGGGGTGCCCGCCCAATCGGTCGGGTAGATGCCACGCGCCGCATAACGGTGGAATGTGGAATAAGGCCAATCCGCCACTCTCCCGACCACCCCATGCTTGACCGGATTGATATGGCAATAGTCAACGTGCGCCGAATAATCCCCATCGTCTCGGAGGGCGTGTTCCCAAAACCGACGTTGCCAGATTCCGCGTTCACCCTTCGCGATGCGAACAGCCGAACGTCGTTCGGTAGCAGGCAAGGATTGGACAAAGCGAATCTTGATGGCTTTCCAGCGATTGGAGAAATCGTCATCCCCTGGAGGCAGCGTCCACACGCAATGGAGATGATCGGGGAGCACCACACAGGCATCGATATGGAAAGGGCGTTGTTGGCGTGTCCGGCGCACCGCTTCCCGCAACGCAGCGATGTAGCGAACCAGCAAATCCTGCCGCCGTTCTAGCAGATTGACGGTGAAGAAATACGTGCCGCCCGGCACCCGATAACGACGATAATTCGACATAACCAAAGTGTAGGGCGGAACCGGCTTTATCGGGTTCCGCCAAACACCTGTTGCCCATGCTACGCGGGCTTTATCGGGTTCCGCCAAACACCGTCAAAATACCCACCACGCCGATTGATCGGAGAAAACCGGGTGGGTCATCGAAGCCATTCGGCCGTTATCCATGCGTCGGAACCCGAAGCCGGGCGTCGGAACCCGAAGCCGGGCGTCGGAACCCGAAGCCGGGCGTCGGAACCCGAAGAGACGGTTCCGACCTACGGGGGCTTGTTCTCGCTATTCAACGAGGAATACGCTGCCTAGCAGCCCGCCCGCTTTTTTGTCAAACTGAGGATGGGAGGAGTCATCATGACTACGATTACTTTCGACACACTGAAGTTCGTTGAGCGGCTTAAGGCGGCAGGCGTACCAGAAGAACAGGCTAAAGCGGAAGTCGAAGCATTGGCGGAAGCTCTGAGCGAGACCATAGCCATTCGTGAGTTGGCAACCAAATCGGACCTTGAGTCTATGAAATCCGATCTAATTAAATGGATGGCCGGTCTTTTGTTGGCACAGGCGGCAGTCGTAGCAACTCTGGTTAAGCTGCTTTAGCGATCCCCGTCGTCGCGAAGTCCATGCGTCGGAACCCGAAGAGACGGTTCCGACCTACGCTGGCTTGAACCAAAGTGTAGGGCGGAACCGGCTTTACCGGGTTCCGCCAAACACCGTCAAAATACCCCACCACGCCGATTGATCGCAGAAAGCCGGGTGGGTCATCGAAGCCATTCGGCCGTTGCCCATGCGTCGGAACCCGAAGCCGGGCGTCGGAATCCGAAGAGACGGTTCCGACCTACGCGGGCTAATTAAATGGATGGCCGGTCTTTTGTTGGCACAGGCGGCAGTCGTAGCAACTCTGGTTAAGCTGCTTTAGCGATCCCCATCGTCGCGTGTGTGGAGGGTGGGCCGGTACTCCTGCCCACCCTGCCTCGGCTGGGAGAGGCGCACCGCCAAGGCATCAGCGCCAGAGGCTTTGACTTGGGTGACAAATGCGTCTATTACCCGCTGCTCGCGCTCGGAGAGCTGCCGTTTAGCTACTGCGAGATGTTCCTCAGCCAGAATGTCGTCGCCTTTCTTGAGGTACAAGCACGCCAAAGAGAGATTAGCTCGCCTGTGCCACTTTGAGAGGGACACTGCCCGCTTGAGGAGGGGTTCCGCCTTCTCATCTTCGTTTAACCGCAGCAGTGTTATCGCAGCATTATTGAGTAAATCCGGGGCGGCTGGGTTTAACATTATCGCCATCTGATGATATTCCAAAGCTTCCTCATTGCGGCCCAGATCAGACAGCGCGTTTCCCACCGTGGTGAAATGATAGGCATTATTGGGGTTGATTTCCAAGGCGCGCAGACCATGGGTTAAGGCTTCATCGAGCTTGCCTACGCGCTTGTAAGTCTCGGACAGGTTGGCATGCGCCGTTGCCGAATCCGGGTAACGCGTAGCCGCCCATTTCCAAAGTTTCAAATCGTCTGACCACAAAGATAGTGTAACCCCTACATTGACCACGCATCCGCCCAGGAATGACGCCAAGACCAGTCCGCCGCCGATCTGTGCAAGCTTGGATGTCTGGGAAGCGGTAACCAGGATAAGAGGCTGGACGAGCGCCAACGCGAACAGAGCCAGCGGAAAGGTCATGAATCGTTCTTGAATGATATTGTCGCCAATAGTCATCGGCAAGATATGGATGACAGGAACAAGAGCTGCAAAAAAGGCTACCCATAGCCAACCCTGACGCGGCATCTTGCGGACCGCCGTGACCAATAAGACACATACAATGAATATAGCCACCAGCGCAGTCCAAGCCCAGGGATCGCTTATGGGAAAAGGGAATAAGCGAGGATGTACCGGGGAGATCAAGGCAAAAGGGTCCGCCGAGATGAAGCCATAAAAACCAATGGACTTGGCAATCAATAGAAGGCGCGCCAAGCCGCTGTCAGTAGCCATATTGGGAATGGATTGATACACGTAGCCCAACTGAACATAACGCAAAATGAGATAGATGACCCCGCCAGCCAGGATCGTCAAATAACTTTGAAATTCGCCTCGGCGGTACAAGCTGAAAAATAGTTTGCTGATTGGAAGCAGAGGACGAGGGGATATAGCCAAGTGCCAGGCAAATAACACGAAAGGAAAAGCGATTGCTGCTTCCTTGCAGGTCGCCGCGGCAAAAAAACTCAAACCCACGAGCAGTGGGCGCCAGATGGGGTGACGTACTAGGGTATCGGCCATCAAAGCAAGCAAAAGAAAGCTTGTCACCATCACATCGAATCGTCCGGAAACCCAGGCTACCGATTCCACCAAGGCCGGATGCCAAGCGTAGAGAGTGCCGGCCAATCCAGCCACGATGACCTGACGACTGGAGGCGATTGCTTTGTGCTGCAAGAACTCGAAAGCCAGTAGCACGATGAGGAAGCTATTGAATGCATGTAGGCCGACGTTGACCAGATGAAAGTAGAACGCATTCAGTCCTTGGAGGTGGATTTGGGCCACAAAACTGAGTTGCGGCAACGGCCGATAGTAATTGGGCGAGGCGAAGAAGGGTTGCCGCAAAAGATCCTTCCAAAGCTCGGAATCGAGATACTCGACGTTGAAAAGATAGAGTCGGTCATCCCACACGAAACCGTTGTCCAAGGCCGGCCAGTAAGCCGCCAATGCCAGCAGCGAAGCCAAAAGCGCAGTCAAGAATCTCAGCCCTATAGAAGTCATGAAAGAGTCTCTCTTGCGGAAATGGGAACGTCGGCAAACCGTATGCCAGATAAACGGAAGCCCGTAGAAATTACGGGCTTCCGTAGGAATTTCAAGCTTAACGGCAGTTGGCTGGGAGGTATTTTTTATCCAACGCACTCGTGTTGCAAGTCCAAGTCACGGTGCCGTCCGTATGCCCTGTGCCCACAAAAATAATTTCGCCGGAAGCGCTGCCTCCTAAATTTTGCGGGGTAATTGTAATTGTGCCAGCAGTGCCTGACCCCGAATAGGCCACAGTTTTAATGTAATTCGAGGTCGCGCTACTGACGCCTGCTGTCATCAAATCGGTAGCCATGCTTCCCTGAGACTGGAAGTACTCGCTGACAGAAACCTTGGCAGAATCAGCAAAGGATAGCGGCTCGCTAACCTTTGCCCGAATCGTATAGTCCTGATACGCCGGAATGGCAATCGCCGCCAGAATGCCGATGATCGCGACGACGATCATGAGTTCGATCAGGGTGAAGCCTTGCTGGGTGCGTTGGATTTCTGACATTGAGGTGCTCCTGAGCTAGTGTAGTGAGAGGCTCGGGCTAGAGCAACTGACGTGCCATATGGAGCGGGGCCCGCTGTAGAAGGGAAAAAATAGCTAGGACGGTCTGTTGTACCGGAATCTGGCGTCAGGTACGTCAGAATGTGACGTCAACAGGGTCACAAAGTGACGCTGTTCGAAAAAGACCCAGGAGCCAGGAAATCGGTTATCTGGTGCTCGCCGATGATGGAATCGGCAAATTTTATCTGACCAATCAGAGCGGCAGCGGCAATCTGGTTGTTCGCTGCATCGGCAAAAACGCCACGCGTGATTTCGGCCCACAGGATCGCATCGACTTCGGCGCGGGCAAATGCGGCACAGTGCCGGTGGCCGAGGCGGTGGCCGCCTGGATCGATAAACCCGCGCGCCCAGCGGAAGCCCGCCAAGCGGCGGCGCAGTTCCTGCGACAGTGGCCGGAAAGCCCGCAGGTACCTATCGGCCTTGGTCGTTCGAACTCCTGCGGTGCTTTTCCAGCGTCACGCCTGCGGCCGGTCGGGACGGCTCAGCTCGTATTCTCCAGCTCGCTGACAAAGGCGGGCAAGCGCCCGGGGGAGGTGATCTCCAGCCGTTTGTCCCGTCCCGTCTCGCCGGCGATAAGGACGATCTGGCCTTTGCTCACTTTGAACAGTTTGGAGAAGAAGGCGATGAGGTGTTGATTGGCCTTGCCGTCGACCGGCGGAGCCGTGATTTTGACCTTCAGGCGACCGTCGTGTACGCCGGTGATCTCATCCTTTCGGGCCCGCGGCTGGACGTGTACGTCGAGAATCAGACGGTTTCCTTTCCACTGAAAGTAGGTGTTCAAACTCAACCCAGCAAGGACATGAGGTATTGCATCAACCCGAGTAGCAGCCTTTTCACGAATCCGATGCCGATAAGGATGACGAGCGGTGACAAGTCGATGCCGGATATGGGCGGTATGACGCCGCGGACAATGCTGAGCAGGGGTTCTGTCAGGCTGTACAGCAATGAAGTGGCTGGATGACGGATGCCGGGACTGAACCAGCTCAGCAGCGCCCGAATGATGACGGCGAACAGAAAAATGTTGAGCAGGAGCTGCAGCAGTTCACTGATGGAAAAAATCGCCAATGGGCCAAGACCGACCGAGCTGCCCTGCAGCACAGCGACCAGATAGCCGGACAGCATCTGCAAGGCGAGCATCAGGACGATGGAGGAACTGTCTATCCGCCCGACTGCGGGAATGAAGCGCCGCAGCAGCCGCAGGGGCGGGTGAGTGATCTTGATCAGAAACTGAGAGATTGGATTATAGAAATCAGCCTGCACCCACTGGAAGAGAAAGCGCAGCATCACGGCGAAAATATACAGGCTCAGCAGCGTATCGATCAAAAAGATGGCAGGATTCTTCAAATAGCCGGCATCCATCACTTTTCTCCGAGTTGCTGGGACAATTCGACCGCCCGGGCTCGCGCCGCACGCACGGCATCCTGTATGCCCGCATAGAATCCTGCCTGCTCGAGCGCCCTGATCGCGCGCTCGGTCGTCCCGCCTGGTGAGGTCACCCGCAAGCGCAAGTCGTGTGGGGATTCGTCCGCTTCAATGGCGATCCTGGCCGCCCCCAGAGCGGTCTGCTGAGTCAGCAGACGCGCGGTTCGAGTGTCCAGCCCCAATTCCGTAGCCACCGCTTCCATGGCTTCCATCAGCAGAAAAAAATAGGCCGGGCCACTGCCTGACAGCGCGGTCACCGTATCGATCGAGCCTTCATCCTCCACCCAGATCGCCAGGCCTACCGAGCGCATGACTTTCTCGGCATAATCGCGCTGTTCCTTGCCGACCCTGTGATTGGCGTGCAGCGCCGTGGCGCCCGTATTGACCAGCGCCGGCATATTGGGCATGCAGCGAACGATCGCGTTACCTTCACCCAGCCAGCGATCCAGCGAGGCCTCGCTGATGCCGGCGGCAATGGACAGGACCAGCACCCTGCGCTGCCTGACGCCGGCAGCGATCTCCAAAGCCAAATCGCGCATCCTCTGTGGCTTGACCGCCAGCACGAGCACCGTGCTGTGATCGACGACGGTCTTGTTGTCAAGCGTCGTCGAAACGCCGAAGCGGTCTGCCAGCGTCTTCAATTTCTCCGCATCGATGTCTGAAGCCCAGATGGCTTCGGGCCGATGACCATCGGCGATGAGGCCGCCAATCAGGCAACTGGCCATATTGCCGGCGCCAATAAAACCCACTATCAGTTCTTTCATCGTTTCCGCCGCGTGATTATTTGAGTTATTTTAACGTACATCATCGGCTCACCGTAAAGCATCATCCCGCCTGCTCCGGGAGCCGAAGATCGCCGTGCCGACCCGCACCAGGGTGGCGCCTTCCATGATCGCCGCCTCCAGATCGTTCGACATGCCCATCGACAAGGTATCGACAGCATAGGCAGACAGGGCATCGAACGCCTCGCGCAGGCCGTGCAACGCTCGCCGCTGAGCGGAAAAATCGCTTGCCGGCGGCGGAATCGTCATCAGGCCGCGCAAACGCAGCCGTGGCAACTGCGCGAGCGCCGCCGCCAGTGCGGGTAATTCGGCAAGCGGGATGCCTGATTTGGTCGCTTCGCCGCTGGCGTTGATCTGAATGCAGATATTGAGCGGCGGCAGATGTGCAGGGCGCGCATCGCACAAGCGTTCGGCGATCTTGAACCGATCAAGACTGTGCACCCAGGCAAAACGCTGAGCGATGGCGCGGGTCTTGTTCGACTGTATCGGACCGATGAAGTGCCACGTGATATCGTAATGGGCGAGGCAGGTGATTTTCGCCAGAGCCTCCTGCACATAGCTCTCGCCGAAATGCCTTTGCCCGGCCTGGTAAACCCGGACGAGTGCTTCGGGCGGCTGGGTTTTACTCACCGCCAATAGCTTGACCGAATCCGGCGCCCGCCCGGCCCTCCGTTCCGCATCGCGAATCCTCCTGTTGACCGTGGCCAGGCGCTCCTCTAACCGTCCCGTTGCGACCTGCCGTTTGACTATACTCAACTGTGCTCCAGCTCCGGTCCGGGGCGCTCGCGCGATGCTGCCGATGAAAACTCGAGAGAAACCATTTTTCGACATGATACCTGAAACTCAGGAGATCGCATGGACATAGCCGAATTGCTCGCGTTTTCGGTCAAGAACAAGGCCTCTGACCTGCATCTGTCAGCGGGATTGCCACCGATGATCCGCGTTGACGGTGACATCCGCCGTATCAACGTTCCGCCGCTCGCGCACAGCGAGGTCCACGCGCTTGTCTACGACATCATGAACGACAAACAACGCATGGACTACGAGGAATTTCTCGAGACCGACTTTTCTTTCGAGCTCCCCGGCGTCGCGCGTTTTCGCGTCAACGCCTTCAATCAGGATCGCGGCGCTGCCGCAGTATTCAGGACGATTCCTGCCAAAGTGCTTACCCTGGAGGACTTAGCCTGTCCCAAACTATTCCAGGACGTGACCCGTCATCCGCGTGGCATGGTTCTGATCACCGGGCCGACCGGTTCCGGTAAATCGACCACGCTGGCGGCGATGATCGATCACATCAACAGTAACGACTACTCGCACGTCCTGACCATCGAAGATCCCATCGAATTCGTTCATCAAAGCAAAAAATCGCTGATCAACCAGCGCGAGATCCATCGTCATACCCGTGGTTTCAGCGAAGCCCTACGCTCGGCCCTACGCGAAGATCCGGACGTGATCCTGGTCGGCGAGATGCGCGATCTGGAGACCATCCGTCTCGCGCTCACGGCCGCAGAAACCGGACACCTGGTATTCGGCACCCTGCATACCAGTTCGGCGGCGAAAACCATCGACCGTATCATCGATGTTTTCCCGGCCGCCGAAAAGGACATGATTCGCTCCATGTTATCCGAATCGCTGCAGGCCGTCGTCTCCCAGACATTGCTGAAGAAAGTCGGCGGCGGACGCATCGCCGCCTGGGAAATCATGGTCGGTACCGCAGCCATTCGCAACTTGATCCGCGAGGACAAGGTGGCGCAGATGTACTCGGCCATCCAGACCGGCCGCAAGGACGGCATGCAGACGCTGGATCAACATCTGCAGGAACTAATCGAGCGAAACCTCATCACGCGCGCCGTCGCGCGCACGCGAGCAGCCAGCAAGGCTGCATTCTAAACCTCAACGTTGTCGATCAGGGTAACGTGCATATGGACCTCAAATCCCTTCTTCACTTAATGGCACAAAAAAAAGCCTCTGACCTTTTCATCACGGTCGGGAAAGAGCCCTGCATCAAAATAGACGGCATCATCCAGCCGATCTCTCCGTCGCGTTTGAGCCGCGACCAGGCTAGGCAGATCGTTGACGCCACCATGAACGATCGTCAGCGCGAGGAGTTCGCCGCGACCCGGGAATGCAATTTCGCCATCAGCGCGCCCGGCATCGGCCGCTACCGCGTCAGTGCCTTTTTTCAGCGCGACTCGCCGGGCATGGTGATGCGCCGAATCGAAACCCATATCCCCAGCGTGGAAGAATTGAATCTGCCGATCGCCGTCAATGATCTGGTGATGAGCAAGCGCGGCTTGATTCTCTTCGTCGGCGCGACCGGCGTGGGCAAGTCCACCTCCCTGGCCGCCATGATCCAATACCGCAATCAGCACAGCAGCGGCCACATCATCACCATTGAAGATCCTCTCGAATACGTACACCAGCACGCGGGCTGCCTGATCACCCAGAGAGAAGTCGGCATCGACACACTCTCCTATGAAGTGGCCTTGAAAAATACCCTGCGGCAGGCGCCGGACGTCATCCTGATCGGTGAGATACGAGCACGCGAGACCATGCAGCACGCCATCGCATTTGCCGAGACCGGACATCTGTGTCTGAGCACCTTGCACGCGAATAACGCCAATCAGGCGCTCGACCGCATCCTGCACTTCTTTCCGGAGGATATGCACGCTCAGTTATTCATGGATCTGTCGCTGAACCTGCGTGCGATCATTGCCCAGCAGTTGATCAAGCGGGCGGATGGCAAAGGCCGCTACCCGGCGGTTGAGATTCTGTTGAACACTCCACTGGCTGCCGACCTGATCCGCAAACGGGAGGTTCACAAGCTCAAGGAATTGATGAAGCAATCGCGTGATCAGGGCATGCAGACTTTCGATCAGGCGCTCTACGATCTGTATCGAGCCAAAAAAATCACTTACGAAGACGCGCTGTACGCGGCTGACTCGAGAAACGACGTGCGTTTGATGATCAAGCTCGGCGAAAACGGCAGCATCGAAAAATACGCCAGCCATAACGACAACCTATTTATCGTCGAGGACAAGGACTAGCGGGCCGAACGCGTTCCTCGCGATCCGCAGCATTCGGGGTGCGCTGCCCGCGCGCGATGGATTTCTCGGGCAGCCGTCTCAGGCCGCCTGAACGAGGCTGAACACGAGCCTGCCTTGCACCAGCGTGTGCGTCACCCGGCCCTTCAAGGCTTGGCCCCAGAACGGCGTGTTGTGACCCCGGCTGCGCCATTCTTCACGGTTTACCGTCCACACTCTATCCGGATCGAAGATGCAAATATCGGCCGGTGCGCCGGGACGCAGTACGCCGGTTTCGAGCTTGAGCAGAGCGGCCGGCGCCGCGGTCAGGCAGGCGAGCGCCCGGGCGAGTTCGAGGATACCGCCATCGACCAGGCGCAAGGTGAGCGGCAGTAGCGTTTCCAGAGACGAGATGCCGGGCTCGGTCAAGGGAAATGCATTCAGCTTGGCGTCCGCTTCATGCGGCTGATGATCCGAACATATCGCAACGATCTCCCCTCGCGCCACACCGGCCCGCAAGGCATCGCGATCGCCTGCCGCGCGTAGCGGCGGAGTGACGTGGCAATAGGCGTTGAAACCATCGACATCCCCCTCGCTGAGGTGCAGATGATGAGCGGTGACGTCGGCGCTGACCGGCAGGCCCCTCCGCCTCGCCAGGGCGATCATTTCGACTGCGCGCGCGCAGCTTAATGGACCGAAGTGGGTGCGAACGCCGATGTGCTCGACCAGCGCCAGCGTTTGCGCCAGCGCAACTGTTTCGGCCGTTTCCGGAATGCCCGGCAGGCCCAGCCGCGTCGCCACCGCGCCCTCGTGCGCGCAGCCGGCATCACGCAACCAGGGGTCTTCCGGCCGTATCATGACCAATAGATCATAGCTGGCGGCATATTCCAAAGCGCGGCGCAAGACCAAGGTATTCGTCACCGGCATCAGCGCATTACTGACGGCGACGCACCCGGCGACTTTGAGGGCGCTCATTTCGCTCAAATCCCTGCCGTTGAGCGCCCGTGTCAGGGCGCCGATCGGCAGCACCTGAATAGTGCCGGTCCGTTTCGCAAGCCCCTGAACCAGGTTGACCACCGCCGGCGTATCGATCACCGGACGGGTATCGGGAGGGCAGCAGGCGGTTGTCACACCGGCTGCTATCGCGGCCGCCGTCTCGCTGGCGAAAGTGGCTTTATGCTCCTGACCTGGCTCGCGCATGCGCACGGACAGATCGATAAAGCCCGGACAAACGATCTCACCCGGCACGGCGATCTCGAGGTCCGACTCGAAACCCTCCGGCCGCGCGCCTACCGCCAGCACCTTGCCGTCAGCCAGATAGAGCGGCATGACGCCGTCGAGGTTGCTGGCCGGATCGACGACCCTTCCGCTGCTGATGACAATTCGTTCGCCGGTCATGCGTTTACGCGCCGGCCCGGCCTTCCATCGCCGACCTGCATAGCCATAGACAGTATCGCCATGCGGACGGCGATACCGTGACTGACCTGCTGCAAGATCACCGAATGCGGGCCGTCGGCCACCCGGGATTCAATTTCGATGTTCCGGTTGACGGGCCCCGGATGCATGACGATGACGTCCGCTTTGGCAAGCGCCAGTCTTTGCTCGGTCAGGCCGAAGCAAGTGAAGTACTCGTGCTCGCTGGGAAGCAGCGCGCCGCTCATGCGCTCTTTCTGCAGCCGCAGCATGATGATGACATCGACGTCCCGCAGTCCCTCTTCAAGGTTTCGGAACACCTTGACTCCCAGGGTTTCGACTTGCGCCGGCAGCAGCGTTTTCGGCGCCACGACGCGCACCTCGGCGGCGCCCAGCGCGTTGAGCGCACGAATCTCGGAACGCGCGACCCGCGAGTGCAGGATATCGCCGACGACGGCCACCCGTAAGGCATCGAACTGGCCTTTCAGGCGCCGGATGGTAAACATGTCGAGCATCGCCTGAGTGGGGTGTGCATGCCGTCCATCGCCGGCGTTGATCACGCTGACGTGAGGCGCTACATGGCGAGCGATGAAGTGCGCTGCACCGCTCTGCTCGTGGCGCACGACGAACATGTCGGCGTGCATGGCTTCGAGGTTGCGAACGGTGTCGAGCAGGCTCTCGCCTTTGGCGGTGGCGGAAACCGCGATGTTGATGTTGAGCACGTCGGCGGACAGTCGCTTGGCCGCCAGTTCGAACGTCGTCCGCGTGCGCGTGCTGTTTTCGAAAAACAGGTTGACGATGGTCTTGCCGCGCAGCAGGGGCACCTTCTTGACTTTTTGTTCGGACACGGCGGCGAACGATTCGGCCGTATCCATGATGCGCAGCAGCAAGTCCCGGTCCAAGCCCTCGATGCTGAGAAAGTGGCGCAGACGCCCTGCGGCATCCAACTGCAGATTATCGATGGGCTTGGGTTCCACCATACCTCGCATACGCATTCATAGCGGTCACACGGTGAGGAGTTTCAGCCGCAGGGGATCGGGCCCGGCCAGCTTGATGCGCTGGCTGGCTTTCAGCTCGATTCTCGCGCCGAGGCAGTCGGGCTGAATCGGAAGTTCGCGCCCATCACGCTCGATCAAGACTCCCAGCACCACTTGTCTGGGCCGTCCATAATCGAAAATTTCATTCAACGCCGCGCGTATCGTCCGCCCGCTGTAAATGACGTCATCGATCAACAGGATATCGCGGTCCTCGACGCTGAACGGCAGCTTGCTCGGCTTGACTTGAGGGTGCATCCCCACACGCGAAAAATCATCGCGGTAAAACGAAATATTGAGCGATCCCAATGGCTCGGCCAAAGCCAGGCCGGCGTGCAGGCGTTCTGCCAGCCAGGCGCCGCCGGTATGGATGCCGATCATCAACGGACTCTCCAGACGCCGGCGTTCGATTTCCTTGGCGATGGCGGCTTCCAACGCGGCCAGCAGGACGCTGACCTCCAGCCAGGAATCACCCATGCATCGCCCGTCTTGCGTTCCCGCCCCCTTGCCGCTGATTGAGCCAGGTCTGCAGGATCAACTGGGCCGAGATCTGATCCTTGATCTCCCAGAAGTTACTGGCGCGCGACTCGATGGCCTCGAAAAACAGTTGCTTCGATTCGAAGGTGGATAATGTCTCATCCATCGTATACAGCGGCAGGCGGTAACGCCCTTCAAGCTGGCGGCAGAAGCGCAGTATCGGCTGCGTAATAGGATTTTCGCTGCCATCCTGCTGATAGCACAAGCCCACCACCAGGGCGTGCGGCCGCCACGTCCTTAGCAATCTCGAGATGGCTTGCCAGTCCGGTTTTTCACGGTAGACGCGAACGGTCTCCAGCGGCGTCGCCGTGCAGGTGATGCGCTGTCCGACAGCGACGCCGATGTTCCGGCTGCCGTAATCGAAGCCGAGATAGGTCTCTTCCCGTTCGTGAGCGCCCGGAACGTCCTCGGTTGCGCTCCTGCCGCTAGCCATGGCCGGCCTGTGAAGACAATAGGGAAAGATCGACGCCCATGAGCTCAGCCGCCGCTCTCCAGCGTTGAGCGGGCGGGTAATCGAACAGGATGGAAATGTCTGCAGGTGCGCTCAGCCAGGCATTCTGCGCCATTTCCCGCTCGAGCTGGCCCTGCCCCCAGCCGGCATAGCCGAGCGCGATCATGATCTTTTTGGGCCCGCCGCCGTGGCCGATGGCCTCGAGGATATCGCGCGAAGTGGTCAGCGCGATTTCGTCGGCGACTCTGAGCGTTGCGTCCCAGCGTCCGACCGGCTCATGAATCACAAAGCCTCGCTCCGGCTGGACCGGGCCGCCGAAAAAAACCGGAAGCTCAGCGATTTCCTTGCGCTGGATGTCGATATTCATTTGCTGCATGACATCGCCAAGATGCAGTTCGGATGGACGATTGACGATGATGCCCAATGCCCCTTCCTCGCTGTGCTGGCATAGATAGGTGACGGTTCTGGAAAAAAACTGATCGGTCATGCCGGGCATGGCGATCAAGAAATGGTTGGTAAAGTTGGTTGATTCATTCATATTCGGGGCTTCCGTCTGAAGTGCGCGTCTTCAAGGTTCTATTATTCCGGCCCGAAATTACCCTCCTAGTATTTCGGGCCATCGCCCAGGCCGGTACACGCCCAGCCTTGGCTCACGCGGCTTGGCGCCTCGCCGGGCATCCCTGACCCGGATTAACCCGGCCTAATTCAAGGGCCGGGTTAATAATCGCTGGTTTTCATGCGGTGATCGCTTAAAAATTGCCAGGTCCGCGTAATGACCAATACATCGATCTTATCCTTCAATCCGTCCGGCAAAGGTGAAAACGGGGCAGCCAGGCGAACGATTCTCAGAGCCGCCTCATCGAGCGCCGGATAACCCGAGGAACGCCCCACCTTCACACTGTAAAGGCTGCCGTCCAGCTTGATGCCGACGCTTAGGAGCAGGCTGCCCGACAGCTTTTTCCGGCGCGCCTCGTCGGGATAATTCAGATTGCCGATACGCTCGATCTTGTCCTGCCAAGCCCTTTCGTAGGCCGCCGCCGTGTACTGATGCGTGTCCGCCGCATTGATATACCTGATCCTCGGCCGCCCGCCGCTGGCTTCCTGCTGCTTGCTCAATTCGGCGCTGAACTCGGCAATTTGTTGGCTCAGCCTGTCGGCCGAAATTTTCGGTCGTTCTTTCTCCGCAGCATCACCCTCCTCCCGCCAATCCGAATCCTCGGCAATTTTCTTGGGCGATGTCACCTGCTGCAACAGGGGTTTCTGTTTCGTTTCTAGCCCTTCATGGCGGACCGGTCGTGCCAGCGCGCCCGTGTTCTCCTCGTGCGGCACCGGCTGGAACTTGGCAGCCGCTTTCTTCTCCGCGGGCGCCCCACCCGGCTGATCGGCGGCCCGAGCCGGCTGATCGGCGTTTTGCGGTGCCCGTGGCTGCGGGTACCTCACCAGAGTGATGTCCAGCGACCTGGCCGTCTTCTCGGGTAGCACCGGATCGAAGCTGACTCCCCATATCAAAAGGGCATGAGCGATGCCCGCCAGCGCGAGGGTAATCAGCAATCGCTCGGTGGACGCGCTATCGCCGCTCATCGCCATCGCCGAATCCTATCGCTTGGAGCTCACCGCGGTCTCGATGTGGTCCATTAGCAGGGCGCTGATGTTGGTCCGAAACAGCTTGTCGATCTCCTGAACCCCGGTCGGACTGGTGACGTTCACTTCGGTCAAATACTCCCCGATCACGTCGACGCCGACAAAAATGAGCCCTCTCTCGCGCAACACCGGACCGACCTGCTCAGCGATCCAGCGATCGCGCTCCGTCAACTCCCGCGCTTCGGCGCGCCCCCCGGCCGCAAGATTGCCGCGACTTTCGCCCGCGGCCGGAATGCGCGCCAGCGCGTAAGGGACGACCTGTCCGTCGACGATAAAAATACGCTTGTCGCCTTCGGCAATCTCGGGCAAATAGCGTTGCGCCATGACGAACCGGGTATTGTGCTTCGTCATCGTCTCCAGGATGACGCTGAGATTGGGATCTCTCTCGCGCAGGTGAAAGATCGACACTCCGCCCATTCCATCCAGCGGCTTGAGAATGATCTCGCCCTGCTCGTGCAGGAACTGCCTGAGCCGTGCCGCTTCCCGCGCCACCAGCGTCGGCGCGCAACACTGCGGAAACCAGGCGGTAAACAGTTTCTCATTAGCATCACGCAAGGACTGGGGCTTATTGACGACCAAAAGACCGCGGTTCTCGGCGCATTCGAGCAGATAAGTGGCATAAATGTATTCGGTATCGAACGGCGGATCTTTCCGCATCAAGACGACATCCAGCTCATCGAGGGGCTGCTCGGCCTCATCCAGAAAGCTGAACCAACTTGCTTCGTTCCGCGCGACTCGCAGGTGACGCATGCGGGCGTAGGTGCGCCCATCGCGGAGATAGAGATCGTTCAACTCCATGTACTGAAGCCCCCATCCGCGCGCCTGCGCCTCCAGCAACAAAGCAAAGCTGGTGTCCTTATTTACTTTTATCTTTGCGATCGGATCCATCACAATTCCGACGTTTAGACTCATGCCCAATTCCCCGGTTCAATCGTGTTCAATATCGAGCCTGCCAGCCAGCCATCAATCGCGTCCCCCGTCCTAGCGAGCACCGGACAGAGAGTGAAGGTTCGCATGGTAGCATGATTGACCGCCGCCGATTCACCCTGATTCCCGGTCAGGTTGCAGCGAGTTGGACAACAGTATCCTCCGGCTTGACGCCGATATGGTCAGTCATTTATAAGGTAAGAATTTTCCGAGCATGGCAGTTTAATAGGAGCTCAATCGATGTCAAAGGTTTGTCAAGTGACCGGCAAGCGCCGGATCGTGGGGAACAACGTTTCCCACGCCAACAACAGAACCAAACGGATTTTCAATCCGAATCTGCACGATCACAAGTTTTGGGTCGAGAGCGAGAACCGCTGGGTGCGTTTGCGCGTTTCCAGCCACGGTATGCGCATCATCGACAAACGCGGGATTGATGCCGTTCTCGCCGATATTCGCAGACGCGGCGATAACGTTTAGTCAAGCTGTATAAGGAGACAGATAGATGCGCGACAAGATCAAACTGGTATCCAGCGCCGGCACCGGCCATTTTTACACGACGACCAAAAACAAACGCACCAAGCCGGAAAAGATAGAGATCAAAAAATACGATCCGGTGGTGCGCAAGCACGTGATGTACAAGGAAGGCAAAATCAAATAATCGGGCAACGACGGCCGCGCGGACCGCTGAGGAAGGAATCCGGCGGAGTGCCCACGGCCCCATCGGTACCTCTTCCCGCCTTGATCGCTCCTGATCACTTGTCTCATCGCCGTCCGCGCCGCTCGCTAAGCAGACGGGTGCTTCAGGCGACCGCATCGCACCGAGCGAAGCGCGGAACGATCCTCCGCGCCTTCCATCCCATCGCCATCACCGGCAACCGCGTCCTCCGATCGCCGGGCATCGGGGACGATCGCTCGCTGTGATGAGGCCCCGCACTCGATAGCGGTCGGCCAAACCGCTGCGTATGCTTTTAACTCAGGAAAGCCAAGGTATGAACATGCTTGCCATTCAACGCCAATCGATCCCTGTTTTCATCGCGCTGCTGCTGATCACGTTGCGGCCGGCCGGGGCCGCCCTGCCATTGAGCATTGACGCCCAGCCGCTGCCAAGCCTCGCGCCCATGCTGAAAAAAACCATGCCCGCCGTGGTCAACATCTCGACCAAGACACAGATCGAGGTGGCCGAGCATCCCCTGTTGCGGGACCCGTTTTTCCGCCATTTCTTCGAAATACCCAATATGCCGCGGAAGCAGGAGACGACCAGCCTTGGCTCGGGCGTCATCATCGATGCGAAGAATGGCTACGTGATCACTAATAATCATGTCATCGACAAGGCGGACGAGATCAGCGTAACGCTGCACGACGGCAGACAATTGAAGGCCAAGCTGGTCGGCACTGATCCCGAATCCGATATCGCCGTAATCAAGGTCCAGCCAAATAATCTGATCGAGCTTCCGGTAGCCAATTCCGATCAGCTGCAGGTAGGGGATTTCGCCGTCGCCATCGGCAATCCCTTCGGCCTGGGTCAAACGGTTACCTCAGGCATCATCAGCGCCTTGGGACGCTCCGGCCTGGGAATAGAAGGTTATGAAGATTTCATTCAGACCGATGCATCGATCAACCCGGGTAACTCCGGCGGCGCTCTGGTCAATTTGCGCGGCGAACTGATCGGCATCAATACCGCCATTCTGGCGCCGAGCGGCGGCAACGTCGGCATCGGCTTCGCCATCCCGTCCAACATGGTGGTCAGCATTAAGGACATCCTGGTCGAGCACGGCGAAGTCAAGCGCGGCCTGCTGGGGATCAGCATACAGGATCTGACGCCGGATCTGGTCCAGGCATTTGGGCTCGAACAGAATCGCGGCGCCGTCATCACCGGCGTGCAGCCGGGCTCGCCCGCCGCGAAGACCGGGCTGGAGCCGGGCGACATCGTACTGGCGGTCAACGGCCGCCCGGTCAAAAACAGCGTGGACGTCCGTAATGCCATCGGCTCCATGCAGATCGGCGATCAAGTCAAGATCGAGGTGCTTCACAAAGGCGAACGACTCACCCGCGTCGCCAACGTCGCCGCGCCAAAAATCCAGCAGGCGGAAGGCAAAAAAATTCATCCCAAGCTGGCCGGCATGATCCTGAGCACCACTTTGCCCAATGAACCCGTGGAAGGCGTCCGCATCGAAAAAATCCATACGGCCTCTTACGCCTTTCAAGCCGGCTTGCGGCCGGGCGATATCATCGTCATGGCCAACCGGCGACCCGTGCACAACCTGGACGATTTGAAGGCCGCCGCGGACAACAATGCAGATCTACTGTTGAACATCCAGCGGGGCGAAGGCGCGTTTTTCCTGATGCTGCGGTAACGAGGCGTCCGGCACGAGCCGCGCCAAGCAGCGAGAAAGGCATCGATTCGATCCCCGCCACAGGAGAGATAACGTGTACGCAGTACGACCTATCAGGCTGGCGGCGCTTCTGGCTCTGGTTTTAGGCATCGCCTCGCTAGTTATCGTCCACCCGCTGGCCCGTGGACATGACCACGACGGTGCCGCCAAAACCGAGGTCGGGCCGTTCGCGGCCATGCCCGACAAGCCGTCGGCCGCCTATCTCGACAGTACACCTCCCTTGTGGAACGGGCTCGGTGCGTTAACCTACAAGGTGACGACAGCCAGCGAAATGGCTCAGCGATATTTCGATCAGGGCCTGCGCCTCACTTATGCCTTCAATCATGCCGAGGCGCGGCGGGCGTTCCGTGCAGCCCAGCGGCTCGATCCCGGCTGCGCCCTCTGTTATTGGGGCGAGGCACTCGTGCTGGGGCCCAACATCAATATGCCGTTGGAAGCGGCGGCAGTGGCGCCGGCGCTAGCCGCTTTGGCCCAGGCAAAAGAACTTTCTGTCCGGGCGAGCGAAAAGGAGCGGGCGCTGATCGAAGCGCTCGCGGCGCGCTATGCCGCCGATCCGAAAGCGGATCGCAAGACGCTCGACATCGCCTATGCCGAGGCCATGGGCCGGCTGACGGGCCGCTTCCCCGACGATCAGGAAATCGCGGTGCTCCACGCCGAGTCGCTCATGGATATCTCTCCTTGGGATTACTGGGATGCCGGCGGCAGCCGCGCGAAAGGACGCACCGCGGAGATTGTCGGGGCGCTGGAGCAGGTGCTGGCGCACAACCCCCAGCATCCGGGCGCCATCCATTACTACATCCACATGGTGGAAGCATCCGACCAGCCGGAGCGTGCGCTACCCTACGCCGAACGCTTGCCTGCGCTAATGCCGGGGGCGGGGCATCTGGTGCACATGCCCAGCCACATTTATTACCGGGTCGGGCGCTATCTCGATGCGCTCGCCGCCAACCGGGCGGCGGTGGCGGTGGATGAAACTTATCTGGCCGAATCCAAGGCTGTTGGCATCTATCCCCAAGGCTACTATCCGCACAACATCCATTTTCTGCTCGTCTCGGCGCAGATGGCGGGCGACGGCAAGAGCGCCGTCACGGCGGCGGAAAAGCTCGCGCCGACTGTCTCGAGTGATTTCGCCCGCACGGTCCCCTGGGCACAGCCGATCAAGGCAGCGCCCCTGTTTGCCTATGCCCAGTTCGGCGCTCCCAGAGCCGTGTTGACCTTGCCCGATCCAGGAAACGACTTACCTTATGTCAAGGCGATGTGGCATTACGCGCGCGGCGTGGCCTATGCCGCTCGAAACGATTTCGGGGCCGCGCAGAGACAAGCCGAAGCAATCGCCACCCTCCAGAGTAAAGCCGATTTCGAGGAACTGACGGCAGCCGGCATACCGGCGAAAGACTTGCTCGAGCTGGCTCGCCGCGTGGTGCTCGCGCGCATCGCGCAGGCGCGCGGCAACCTCAACGCGGCCGGGCAGCACTTCACCGTGGCGGCCAAGCTGCAGGACGGCTTGCCCTATATGGAGCCGCCTTTCTGGTACTATCCGGTGCGACAGTCCTTGGGTGGAGTGTTGCTACTGACGGGCGAGATGGGCCGGGCGGAAGCCGCCTTCCGCGCCAGCCTCGCCCGAGCACCCAACAACGGCTGGGCGCTCCACGGGCTACGGCAGCTCTATAAGAAAAAAGGCGATAAGGCCGCTTTGACGGAGGTGGAGCGACAGCTCAAGAAAACGTGGGCGGGCGACCGCCAGACCCTCGATCTCAGCCGCCGGAGTCATTTCACCCGGCTATGAGAAGAGCGCCGCAAGGTGTGAGGAGAGACTTTCACGCCTCGTTGCAAGCCGTATGACGGGAATATCAAGATCGGAGAGGCGCCGGGGAAAGCAGCCCTCAACTTTAATTCGATTACGACCGCGCAGGCGCCACACAGTGCTCAGATCAAGTCTGAACGGCTAGCTCCCTACTCCACCCCATCGACCTTGGGCCGTGGGCCTTGTAAAGCGCTACCGGTCACCATCAGGTAGACTTCTTCGGCGATATCCGTCACGTGATCGCCTGCGCGCTCCAGCCCCTTCGCGACGAACAGCAGTTGTATCGCGTCGTGGATGGACGTGACGTCCTGCTCCATCTGTTGCAACAGATGGGCGAACAGGCTGGCATAGATGCGATCCAGGTCGGCATCGCTGCTCCATGCAACGTTTGCCTCATCGGCATTGCGCTCGTCGTAGGCTTGCATCACTTG
Source organism: Methylococcaceae bacterium (assembly GCA_902812445.1). Classification (GTDB taxonomy): domain Bacteria; phylum Pseudomonadota; class Gammaproteobacteria; order Methylococcales; family Methylococcaceae; genus CADDZF01. Next base: position 21,099 of record CADDZF010000041.1, read on the forward strand.
CCGCAGCATGGCGGCCACCCGATCACCCATCCAACTGAACTGGGCACTCACCTGCGCATCCACCTTTTTTGTCAGAACCCGCGCCCGCTTTGCGGTATTCTTGGCATAATCGGCCAGCCGCTCCAGATGTGCCGCGATACGCGCGGCAGCCAGAATTTCGCGCAGGTCACCTGCCATGGCCTGTTGCCGTGCCAGCACGATTCTCATGTGTTGATTGATCTGCTCCTGCTGATAGTCGGCAGTCAAGTCGCTGGCAACCACTTCGTCCGCAAGCGCCCTATCACTCTGCAACAGGGCCCGAATGGCGCCTTCAAGCTCCTGTGCGGCCTGGGCGGCGAGGCGCTGGACTTCCTCATGCAGTGTGCGTAAATCTTGATCGAACAGCTCCCGTGTGTGCTTCTTTGGCATTGTCAGTTTCCTTGGGCGCGGTCAACCAAACCGGCCGGTAATGTAGTCGGAGGTGCGTTCCATCCGCGGCTTCGTGAAAAGCGAATTCGTATCGCCGAATTCGACCAGTTCACCCAGATACATGAACGCGGTGAAATCGGACACGCGCGCGGCCTGCTGCATGTTGTGGGTGACAATGAGTATGGTAGTCGATTCCTGCAGTTTGGAGAGCAGGTCCTCGACCTTGGCCGTCGCCATGGGATCCAGCGCCGAGGTCGGCTCGTCCAGCAGCAGCAAGCTGGGCTCGGGCGCCAGCGCGCGCGCGATGCATAGCCGCTGCTGCTGGCCGCCCGAGAGAGCATACGCCGATTCATCC
>CADDZF010000042.1 GCA_902812445.1 Methylococcaceae bacterium
TTGCTCGAGGCGCGGGCCGAGCCGTTTGCCGAACTGGATCAACAGGTCGAGCAGGAACTCCTGACCTTGGTGATTACCATCGCCAGGCAGTTGATCCGACGCGAGTTGAAGACCGACCCTGGCCAGATCGTCGCGGTCGTGCGCGAAGCGATGGTGATTCTGCCTTCGTCCTCGCGCAAGATCAGCCTGCATCTTCATCCGGAAGATGCCGTGTTGATTCGCTCGACTCTGTTGCTGGAAGATGCAGCGGAGCGCTGGAAGATCGTCGAGGATCCTTTATTGACGCGTGGCGGCTGCCGGGTATCGACAGAAACCTCGCGCATCGACGCGACCGTGGAAAAAAAACTGGCGGCCGTGATAGCCCGCGTGCTGGGTGGAGAACGGAAGAAAGATGCTCATGACGGTGACCCCACTCTCGCCTGACCGCAGCCTTATCTGGCTCAGCGCCCTGCAAAATCGGCGCAAGCGGCTCATCGATCCACCCAGACTGGTGGTCGAAGGCAAACTGACCCGCATGGTGGGCCTGACGCTGGAGGCCGTGGGCTGTCGCGCCGCCGTCGGCGGACGCTGCATCATCGAAACACCGGAAGGTAGCACAATCGAGGCGGAAGTCGTTGGCTTCGCCGGCGAACGGATTTACCTCATGCCAACCGGCGACATCAAAGGTCTGGAACCGGACTGCAAAGTCGTTCCGACGGGCAGTACCTGTTCGGCCAGCGTCGGCTTCGGCCTGCTCGGGCGGGTGCTCGATGGGGCCGGCATACCGCTGGACGGCAAAGGACCGGTCGCGGCCGAAGCGACACGGCCGTTAACGGGCCATCCGATCAATCCCTTGGCGCGCAAGCCGATACGCGAACCACTCGATGTTGGCATACGCGCCATCAATGCGCTCATCACCGTCGGGCGTGGGCAGCGCCTGGGCCTGTTTGCCGGAACCGGCGTCGGCAAAAGTATTCTTCTGGGCATGATGACTAAATATACCGATGCGGACACCGTTGTCGTCGGCTTGATCGGCGAGCGCGGCCGGGAAGTCAACGAATTCGTGCAAAAGATTTTAGGTCGAGAAGGTCTGGCCCGTTCGGTGATAGTGGTGACGCCAGCCGATTATCCTCCATTGATGCGTATGCACGGAGCGCTTTTGGCAACCAGCATCGCCGAATATTTCCGCGATCAGGGGCTGAACGTGCTGCTTTTGATGGATTCTCTGACCCGCTTCGCTCAAGCACAGCGAGAGATTGCTCTGGCGATCAATGAGCCACCGGCGACCAAGGGCTATCCGCCGTCAGTATTCGCCAAAATCCCCCAGTTGGTGGAACGGGCCGGCAATGGCAGCGAAGGTTCGGGTTCGATCACCGCTTTTTACACCGTGCTGGCCGAAGGCGACGATCAGAACGACCCGGTCGCTGATGCCGCACGTGGAATCCTCGACGGCCATATCGTCCTGTCGCGAAATCTGGCCGATGCTGGACACTACCCGGCAATCGATATCGAAGCTTCGGTCAGTCGGGCCATTACCGATATTATCGACGAGCGGCATCTGAACCTCGTGCGTCTGCTGAAGCGAAGCCATGCCGCCTATGAGCACAATCGCGACCTGATCAGCGTCGGCGCTTATCAGAAAGGTTCCGATCCGCGGATCGATGAAGCCGTCGCGCTGCAACCGAAAATCGTGTCGTTTTTGCAACAGTCGATGACCGAGAAAGTGGACTTTAACCGCAGCCTGGCCGAGCTCGACGCATTGCTCGGCTGACAATCAAGGAATGCCTTCATGAAACGATCAAAACGGTTCACCCCTCTTCTGGATTTCGCGGAATCGCGCGCAGCACAGGCAGCATTGGTGTTGGGCAAAAGTCAGCAGAAACTGGAGGTGACCCAAGAGAGGCTCCAAAGCTTGATATCGCTCAGAGACAATTACACTGCGAAGTTTTACCAGTCCTGCAATCAGGGCCTCGGCGTGCAGCAACTGACCGAGTATCGGGCCTTCCTGCACAAGATCAACGCCGCAATCAATGAGCAGGAGCAGGCGCTGTTACAGGCTGAAAGCGATGTCAACGCACGGAGAAGCAACTGGCAAGCGGCTCGCCAGCGCGCCGCCAGTATGAAAAAGCTGATTGATAAAGCGCGGGCGGAAGAGAACGGTCGACAACAAAAAAAAGATCAAGCCGAACTGGATGAGCGCGCCGGAAAGCGGAACGATGAGGAATTGCTGATTCTGCACATCCCTCAGAACCCGTAGCGTCCTGCGTATGCCGGTTCTCTCCAGCGGGCACCGAACCTGTCGACTGATTTAGCAGCGAGCCAGAACCATTCATGGATATCTTCCGATCAACGGGCTCGCCGACTGTCTTAGCCGGCATGGCGAACGGCAGCGGCCGAAAGCCGGTCGACCCGTTGCGGGCGAGCGATGCCAAACCGCTCGCGTTCCATCAAGCGCTCATGCAGCGTTTGCTGGGCGCGCATAGCATGGATGCCGGTGCGATGAGCCAGGAGCTTCTAAAGCTATTGTCTTCAGCGGGTCAAGACGCAGCTCTTGCAGACCTGTTGACGGATCTTTCCTTGCCACAACCAAACGATGCAAGGTTGCAAGCGGCGGAACAAGGGTCGGGAGAGATCACTTCGGATGAGCTAGCGCAGATGATCGCCCAGTTCGCCCAGCAAATCGCCGCCGCCGATGTGAACTCCGAAGGCGGACGTTCCCGTGGAGGCGACTCGGATGCGGACGACCCGCCCGATCCTGCAGCGATCTCCGGCCCGGAAGCAGGCGCGACACCAACCGAGTGGCCGGTCAACCTTGCTATTCCCAATGACTCAGCCGATCAGTCTGCCGTCCCGAAACTTGGCGACTCGTCGTCAGCCGCGCATCCGGCCGTCAAGCTGACTTTACCGGCGGCAACCGCCAAGCAACAGGAAACGATGTCGCTCTCGACGATCGATAATGAAGCTCAGGGGCAATTACCCGAGATCGCAGATTTTCGGGGAGTTCAAACAGATGTCAAAACGATCGCGCCGGCGATGGAGATCGGCCCGGCAGTCGCCCTGCCGCAGGGCATTAAGGCCAATCCGGAACCGACGCAAGCGTTGTCTTCCAAAGATTCCACGCCGGTGCTGGACGAGCCACTGGGTCATCCGGCATGGCAGCAGGAGTTAGGGGAACGGCTATTATGGATGACTCATAGGTCCCTGCATTCGGCCGAGTTGAGGCTTAATCCTCCTCATCTAGGTCCGCTGGAAATTCACATCGCATTAAACCAAGATCAGGCAATCATCCAGTTCTCCTCGCAGCATGCCGCCGTCAGGGAGGCCATCGAAGCGGCCATTCCGAAACTGCGCGAAATGCTCGGCACGCAACAGGTAAATTTGGTCGACGTCAATGTTTCGCAACAGTCGTGGTCGCAGCAGAAGGAAAGCCGCGAAAACGATCCCCACTGCAATCAAGGGGCTGGTTCCCAATATGGAGAGGCGTATATCGGCCCCCCCGATCATGAGGAGCGCACGGCTGTGGATGAGACCCTTCTATCGATCGCGGCCGGCAAGGGTTTGCTGAACATGTACGCCTGAACACCGGCAGAACACACGCCGTTTTGCTTGAAACGGCTTCCCAGATATCCTCGAATCGTTTCTCTTGTTTGCCCAAAGGGTGGGTTCTCGGTAAAATGATTTTTTTCATGGCGGTTGCTGAATAAGCGCGCCACTCCTTGCTTTACTGCTTTTGCAGAAAGCTGCTTAAACCGAAAGGAGCAGTTATGCGACATTATGAAATTGTGTTCTTGGTTCACCCTGATCAGAGCGCTCAAGTTCCCGCCATGATCGAACGTTATCGTTCCATCATCGAATCCGCCAGCGGCGCTGTTCATCGCCTGGAAGATTGGGGCCGTCGTCAGCTCGCCTATCCGATCAGCAAAGTCCTCAAAGCGCATTACGTGTTGATGAATATCGAGTGCGACCAGGCGGCGCTGGATGAGCTCGAGAATGGTTTTCGTTTCAACGACGCGATCCTGCGTAGCTTGACGATCCGGCGCGATGATGCGGTTACCGAGCCGTCGCCTCTCATCAAGTCGGGCCAAGCGGACACGATCAGCGCACCGGCCAATGAAGACGAAGCAGGTACCGGTGACAAGGGCTTTAAAGGCGAGGCGGGCGCTCCCTCGGAGACCTCCGCTGACACAGTCGAGGCTAAATGAAGCCCAAGACACCCACTTGCTTGATGGAGTAGAAAAATGAGCAGCACCATGAGCCGCCAGTTCAAGCGGAAAAGATATTGCCGATTCACGGCGGAAGGCGTCAAAGAGATCGATTACAAAGATCTGGACACCTTGAGAGAATACATTACCGAAACCGGAAAAATCGTTCCAAGCCGCATCACGGGTACCAAGGCCAGATATCAAAGGCAATTGACGACGGCCATCAAGCGCGCGCGGTTTCTCGCGCTATTGCCGTTCTGCGACGCGCACCAGTAGTTGATTTTGTCGGCTTAGCCGCAAAGCGCGGCCGAAGCGAGAAAGCGATGCGCTTTTTGGCCGCCCTTATCATGCGCGGCAGAATGCAGGCCGCCATCTTTGCCGTAGTGACGTCGCTATGCTCACTCATCTTGCCGCCGGTTAGTATCCTGAGCTCTGCGGCGGTGGCGTTGGTAACGCTGCGGAAAGGTATTTATGAGGGCATGGCTGTCGTGTTGATTGCGGTAACCGCGGGCACGCTACTGGAATGGGGGTTGCTCGGCAGTCTTTATCTCAGCTTGAGTTATGGCTTGTTTGTCTGGCTGCCGAGCGGGCTGATCGCCATCCTGCTAAGGGAAACCTCACGCTTGTCGCTGGCTCTTGAGGCCTTGTGTTTCCTGGCTGGCCTAGCGGTTGTCGGACTCTATACGATCTATTCCGATCCATCGGAAATATGGTCTGCCAGCTTGCTGCGAGTAAAACCAATGCTCGAGAATGCCCTTCCCGGTCTTGATGCCAATGAAATCACGCGCAGGCTGGAGGCCTTCTCGCATCACGCCACCGGCATCGCCGCTGCCGGCTCGCTGACGAGTTTGTCGCTCGGATTGCTGCTCGCCCGCGGATGGCAAGCGATGCTGTTCAATCCCGGTGGTTTCCGTGCCGAATTTGTGGACCTGCGAGCACACGCCGCGACGGCGTACGTCAGTCTCGCTCTGATGATTGTCGCCTTTGCGCTCGACGGACGCTCCGCGGAAATCGCCAAGAACTTGATCATGCTTCTTCTAGTGCTGTATTTGATTGTGGGCTTGGCTGTTTTCCACGCCGTATTGTCGTCCGCCAAGGCGCCCAAATACGGGCTGGTCGGGTTTTATGTCGCGCTTTTTCTCCTTCCGCAGATATCCTTGCTGGTCGCCCTGACCGGTCTGACGGATACGTGGCTGAACTGGCGCCGGCGATTTACTCCGGGCCTGAAGTGATCGAGCGGGCGTTGAGAGAGTTTGTTTCTTGCAGATGCTATGGTGTTGAACGATGGAAATTATCCTTCTAGAAAAAGTTGCGAATTTGGGAAACCTGGGCGATAGAGTGAACGTAAGATCGGGTTATGGCCGAAACTACCTCATTCCGCAAGGAAAGGCGGTGGTCGCAACGGCCGCGAAGCTGGCCGAATTCGAAAAGCGGCGCGCCGATCTGGAAAAGGATCTAGCCGAAAAAACTACCGCGGCACAGGCACGCGCCGAAGCGATCAGCAAACTCAATATCACGATCCGTCGAAAAGCGGGCGATGAGGGCCGCCTGTTTGGATCGGTCAGCGCCAAGGACATTGCAGACGCCGTGACCGAAGCCGGCGTGGAAGTTATGAAGCACGAGGTGCCCTTGCCGGCAGGCGCCATTCGCCAAACCGGCGACTACGAAATCATGCTGCGCCTCCACGGCGATGTCACGGCGAGCCTAGCACTTACAGTGGTTGCAGAATAGTCCGGGCCTAAAGTTCCTGCTGGCTGAGCCTTAAAGCCCATACACCGCGGGGTTGCGCCTCCACGTAGCTAACAGGCCGTTCTTTCAGGATAAGACACGAGCGAAACTTGTGACCGGCGCCGATCAGAATGGTTTGCGCCTCAGTTATTGGCGCCATGATTTACTTCCCTCCGGCTTGCGGTTGCTGTATTCGTTGCTCCTTTATTTGGCGATGCCGTTCATCGTGCTGCGCCTGTTATGGCACAGTCGCAAGGTCCCGGCCTACCGTCAGCGCTGGAACGAGCGCTTCGGCTACTACCGGGAGTCAGCACAGGGCGTCATCTGGCTGCACGCCGTATCCGTCGGTGAAACCGAAGCCGCACTTCCCTTGATCAAGGCCATCCGGCGCCAGCATCCGGACCGTTCGCTGCTGGTCACCACGACCACGCCCACGGGTTCTGCGCGAGTGAGGGAAAGCTTGGGAGATGGGGTGCATCACGTCTACCTGCCGTATGACTTGCGCGGTTGTGCCGAGCGATTCCTGACGGCCTTCCGGCCGCTGCTGGGGATTATCCTGGAAACCGAGATCTGGCCGAACCTGTATTACCAATGCGGCCAATGCGCTGTGCCATTAATTATCGTCAATGCACGTTTATCCGAAAAATCGGCGCGCCGATACCGCAAGGTCAAATCGCTCACCGCATCGACGCTACAGCAAGCAGCGCTGATCCTGGCTCAAACGTCAGCGGACTGCGAGCGCTTCATCAGCGTGGGAGCGGAGGCAAGGCGCATCAAACTGACGGGCAACATCAAGTTCGATCTGCGCCTGCCCGAAGACCTGTCTGAGCAAGCCAAACTGATCAGGCGGCAGATCTTTCTGGAGCGACCCGTATGGATCGCCGGCAGTACCCATGAAGGCGAGGAAGAAGCGGTACTCGATGTCTTCGCGGCGCTCCGAAAACATGATTCGCGTCTACTGCTGGTCCTGGCGCCCCGTCATCCGGAGCGATTCGGCGATGTCGCATGGCTTTGTCGCCGGCGAGGCCTTTCGATCGTTCTCCGCCGTGAAGAGAAATGCTGTAATGAGGCTACGGCGGTTTTCCTGCTCGACACTCTCGGGGAACTGAGGCTTTTCTATGCCGCATCCGACATCGCGTTCGTCGGCGGCAGTCTCGTGCCCAGAGGCGGCCATAACGTGCTGGAACCGGCGAGCGCCGGCGTGCCGACATTGTTCGGCCCGCATATGTTCAATTTCGCCGACATCAGTCTGCGCCTGCTCGCATCGGATGCGGCGATTCAGGTGACCGATCACGATGACTTGGCGGACGCCGTCAGTAAGTTGTTGAGTAATAAGGCCTTGCGCGAGGGCTACGGAGACAAGGCCCGCCGCTTCGTCGCACAGAATCGGGGAGCCTTGGACCGGGTATTGACCCTGTTGGAGCCCTACTTGCAATCGTCTTCCACTTGATGCGCGAGGTATCTTCGCAGGCGATGCCCGCTCTTGAGGAGGTCTGACGAGGAATTCCGCGAGGCGGATTCAAATGGCTTGCTTGGGCGATGCGCGCAAAATGAAGGTAACCGGCCCTTCGTTGACCAGAGCGACCTGCATGTTCGCACCGAACCGGCCGGCGGCAATGCGATCGTACCTGCTCCGCGCATGGGCGAGGAAATGCTTGAACAAGCGCTCGCCTTCGTCCGGCGTGGCGGCTGGCGTGAAGCTAGGGCGCGCGCCTTTGCGGGTGTCGGCGGCCAGGGTGAACTGGGGAATCAGCAGGAGTTCGCCCGCCGCATCGATCAGGCTAAGATTCATGCGGTCGTCGACATCCGGGAAAATGCGGTAGCTCAGGATTCTCTCGGCCAACCGTTCGGCTTGCGGTTCACCATCGCCTTTTTCCACTGCCACCAGAGCCAGTACGCCGCGTTCGATTTTGGCGATGGTTTCCGCGGCGACCTTAACGCCAGCTTGACTGACGCGCTGGATGACCGCAATCACGGAACGAAATCAATATCGGGGCATCTTTGGAGCGACTTGATTCGCCCAGGCGTCGATGCCGCCCGTCAAGTTGAAAACTTTGCGAAATCCTCTCTGGCTTAGGAAATGAGCCACCTGCGCACTTCGCATGCCGTGATGGCAGATAACGACAATTTCCCGCTCGCAGTCGATTTCGCTGAGCCTGAAAGGTACCTCGTTCATCGGTATCGGCACGCTGCCCTCCAGATGGCAGAAGGCGTATTCGAACGGCTCTCTGACATCCAGTAATAGAGGCCGAGAGCTTTCGCCCGCCAAGCGTTGCTTGAGCTCAATTGGTTGCATAGAGCGCATTGGAATGGACGTAGGCACGGATCGCGCGGCCAAATTAACCTGAAGGTCAACGTTTAAGGCCGTTTTCTTCGAGGGCGCGCATCACGGTCTGTCCGATGTGCGCGGGATTGCGGGCGACATAGAGCCCCAGCTCCTCCATCGCATTCATCTTGGCGTTTGCCGTATCGGACTCCCCGGCAATAATCGCCCCCGCATGGCCCATGCGCCGCCCGGACGGAGCGGAAACGCCGGCGACGAAACCGATGACGGGTTTTTGCATGTTTTCCTTCGCCCAGCGCGCCGCGGCGACTTCCTGCGGGCCCCCGATCTCACCGATCATGACGATGGCGTCCGTGTCCGGGTCCTGCGCGAACTCTTTCAGTACGGCGACGAAGTCGGTACCGTTAATCGGATCACCGCCGATGCCGACCGAGGTGGACTGGCCGAGTCCTAACGCCGCCATCTGTTCGACCGCTTCGTAGTTGAGCGTCCCGGAGCGGGAGACCACGCCGATGCGTCCGGGCTTGTAGATATGCGAAGGCATGATGCCGACTTTGCACTCGCCGGGCGTAATAATGCCGGGCGTATTCGGACCGATGACGATGGCTTCGCGGCCTAATTTATAACGCTGCTCTCTCACCATATCCTGTACCGGAACGCCGTCGGCAATGACGACGATGACGCGGATGCCCGCATCCGTCGCTTCCATCACGGCATCGGCAGCAAACGCGGGCGGCACGAAGATCCCGGAGACGTCTGCCCCGGTGTGCCGGACTGCTTCGGCGACGGTGTCGAAGACCGGCAGCCCGAGATGCGTCGTGCCGCCTTTGCCCGGCGTGACGCCGCCGACCACATTGGTGCCTGCCTTGATCGCATCTTCAGCGTGAAAAGTGGCGTGCTGGCCGGTAAACCCCTGAATGATGACGCGAGACTGCTTACTTACGAGGATGCTCATGCCGCCTTTCCTCGCGCGGCGGACACGGCGGCGACGACCTTGGCGGCCGCGTCGTCGAGATTCTCGGCAGTCACGAAAGACAGCTCGGCGGTATGCAGAATCTCCCTGCCCTCCTCGACATTGGTTCCGGCCAGCCGGACGATTAGCGGTACCTTGATATTCAGGCTGCGCATCGCCTGAATCAGGCCCCTGGCGATCCAGTCGCAGCGATTGATACCCGCGAAGATATTGACCAGAATGGCCTTGACATTGCCGTCCTGCAAGACGATGCGGCAGGCGTTGGTCACTTTCTCCGGCGAAGCGCCGCCACCGACATCGAGAAAATTCGCCGGTCGACCGCCGTGCAGGGTGATCGCGTCCATGGTAGCCATGGCCAGCCCGGCGCCGTTGACGATGCAGCCGATATTGCCATCGAGAGCGATGTAATTGAGGCCGTGTCCCGAGGCATCGACTTCTTTCGGGTCTTCTTCGCTCAAATCCCTCATTTCATTGATGAGGTTCTGTCGGTACAGCGCATTGTCATCGAAACTCATCTTGGCGTCCACGGCGAGCAGTTTGTCATCGCCCACGATCGCTAAGGGATTGATTTCCGCCTGCAGCGCGTCCTTGTCGCGAAAGCAGCGATATACCCGTTTCATCAAACGCACCGCTTGCGGCATCAGCTTGCCGGTGAGGCCGACGGCACAGGTCACCTTGCGGCATTGGAAATCTAGTAGTCCGAGCGCCGGGTCGACGGTTTCCCTGATGATTTTTTCCGGCGTATTTTTGGCGACTTCCTCGATGTCGACGCCGCCCTCGCTGGATGCGATCAGAGTGATTCGCTGACAGGCGCGATCGATGACCAGGCCGAGATAGTATTCTTTCTTGATCTGGCTCGCCTGCTCAATCAAGACACGCTGGATGAGAGAGCCCCCGGGGCCGGTCTGATGGGTAACCAGACGGCTGCCCAGCAAGACATCGGCGACCTCTCTGACTTCATCGATGGAACTTGCGACCCTGACACCGCCCGCCTTGCCGCGCCCGCCGGCATGAATCTGTGCCTTGACGACCCATTGATCGCCCCCGATCTCTTCCGCCACGGCGGCTGCCTGGGCATCGGAATAGGCAGCGCCGCCGACGGGTACGGGCACGCCGTAGGATTTGAGCAGGTCCTTGGCCTGGTATTCATGGATGTTCACTAAATTGTTCTCCTGGTCATCGGTTGTACTTTTTGTAAAGGAGGGCCGGGTCCTTCCCAAACTAGCTGGCTTTCCTGCTGTTGATTTGATTGACTTTAGCGATCGTGTTTTCGGCCATGCGCCGGGAGGCGGCGTCAATCAGACGTCCGTTCAGGGACACCGCGCCCTTGCCTTGCCGAGCAGCTTCTTGCATGGCGTGCAGAATCGCCTGCGCGTGCTGGATCTCCCTTTCCGCCGGCGTATAGACTTCGTTGGCTAGCGCGATTTGGGAAGGATGGATTGCCCATTTGCCTTCGCAGCCGAGAGCGGCCGCGCGGCGAGCGGCCGCCAGATAGCCTTCCGGATCGGAGAAGTCACCGAATGGCCCGTCGATGGGTCTGAGGCCGTAGGCGCGACAGGCGACGATCATGCGCGAGAGGGCAAAGTGCCACTGATCGCCCCAGTAGCGGTAACGCATGCCCTTTTCATCGGCATCAGTCAAGACCGAATAGTCCGCGTTGGCGCCACCGATATGCGTCGTGCGCGCCTGGGTGGATGCGGCATAATCGGCGACGCCGAATACCATGGCTTCAAGACGCTCCGGGCAGGCGCGGGCGATTTCTTCGACATTTGCCATACCCATCGCAGTCTCGATCAAGACGTGCAGGTTGACCGGCTTCAAGCCTTTGGCCTGCTCGATCTGGTCAAGCAGCGTGGCGACGAAATAAATGTCGGCGGCGCTGCCCACTTTGGGAATCAGCAGCGTATCGAGCTTGTCGCCGGCCTGCTCGACGACATCGACGACATCGCGATAACAAAAATGAGTGTCCAGCCCATTGATGCGTACCGATACGGCGCACCGCGACCAGTCGTAACGGCGGAGCGCCTCGATGACGTTGCTGCGGGCCTTCGCCTTGTCATCCGGCGCGACCGCATCTTCGAGATCCAGAAACACCACGTCGGCACCGGCTAGCGGCGCTTTCTCGAGCATGCGCTCATTGCTGCCGGGAACGGCAAGCTCACTGCGATGCAAGCGGTTTTTTACGGCCATTTGAATGTCTGTCGAGGGTTCATGAGGTCTTATCGTGTTGGGCCGGTACGGGTTAGCGGCGGCCGCCGTTCTATCGTTCGTTTGCGGGAAAGGACGGCTCCACCCGGTAAAGCACGGCATTATAACCACTCGCAAGCCATTTTTCCTTATGGCGAGGGCTGAAGATGCGTTTGAACGGAAGAAAATTTAAAAACGCTAATTGTTGTACCGATATTTTTTTGTTACGATCACGGTGGAACAACTATTTGTTGTTTCCGTGCAACGAAGCTTTAAATTGTCTCCAAAAACACAAAGGGGGAGCACTGATGACTAAGAATTTCACGTTATCGACAGGCGTTGGGCCAGCCATTTTGTCCGCGACATTGGCTCTTGGCGCCATGGTGTCGCCGGTAGCGCTTGCGTACGACTCTTCGGCTGCTCTGGAGAGGCGGGTTCGGCAAATGGAAGAAGAACTCAGACTGATGCAGAGCGAACTCTCAAGGGTGAGAAGCGAAAGCGCCAGAAGACCAACGACCGATACGGCGGTCAACCAGAAGGTCGAGGAGCTCGAACAAAAAGTTGACTCGGTGGCGGCCCATGAAGAACAACACCATAATTTGCTGTTCTTCCGCGGCGGTTTCGCCAAGATGGAGCATACGCGCCACGATGAACTATTGCTGAACAATTCCGCGTTAGGCATTAACTCGAACCCTGACGGCCAGGGCTACTATTTCGGCGCCGGCATCGACTTCCGCTTGAGCGATGACGTTTGGGGATTGACCGACATCGCCAAGATTGACGGTGAATTGATGTTCGAATACAAGCACTTCGACTCCGACATTAATGCGCTGGTATCGACCTATCCGGTGGGAACTGCGCTGGCGGGTGTCGCAGGAAGCACGAAAAACGATATCACTCAGTTTACCTTGTCCGCGGCGCCCAAGATCAAATTCAATACCGGAACGCCGTTAACGCCGTGGCTGATTCCGGCCGGCCTCGCCCTGCACGTCATCAGCCCTCCGTCCAGCGGTGTAACGGTGCTTGATCCGGGCTTGATGGTTGGCACCGGCGCAGAATACAGGATCTGGAAAGATCTCGTGGCCGGCCTCGACTTTCGCTATCACTGGACCGGCGACAATCTGAACTATCGCTCGAAGAGCGGCCTGCTCAACAAAACCGATATCGACGGGCTCACCGCCGGCGGTTATATTGGGTTCGGTTTCTAGAGCTGGCGCGTTTTCGGTCGCACGCACAAAGGGAGGAGTTGCTCCTCCCTTCTTTGTCTCGATTTTTCGTTTCCGCTCGACAGCCGGCTCAACGAGGTCATGCTTGGCGCACCCTTATCGCTCCGGAACCATTGCCCTGGCAGTATCGGCTGATAGATACTCGCGGTTATGAAAACGCTCTATCCCGCGCTTGAGCCTTATGCGGTTTATAGCTGGCAGGTAGACGAGCGGCACTGTCTCTACTGCGAAGAGTGTGGCAATCCTTTGGGGCTGCCGGTCATTTTCCTGCACGGCGGTCCGGGAGCGGGCTGCAGGGCGCACCATCGCTGCTTTTTTAATCCGGCTGACTACCGCATCATATTGGTTGACCAGCGCGGCTGCGGGCGCTCGCTGCCCGAGGGAGAACTCGAGAATAATAGCACCCCGCATCTTCTGGGCGATCTGGAAACGATCCGGGCACGGCTCGGCATCGACCGCTGGTTATTGTTCGGCGGTTCGTGGGGCGCAGCCTTGGCTTTGCTGTATGCGCAGCAGCACCCTGAGCGGGTGTCCGGCATGATCTTGCGCGGTACCTTCCTGGCCCGTCAGCGAGATCTCGACTGGTACCTCAAGGATGGAGCGAATCGCATTTACCCGGAAGAATGGCAACGCTTTGTCGCCAATATTCCGCAGGAGCAACAGACCGACCTTATTGGCGCGTTTTACCAGCGTCTAAACGGAACCGATGAACTGGCGCAATGGCGGGCTGCCCGGGATTGGGAGCGCTGGGGCGGGCAAGTCGTTCTGGGCAATGACTTCAAACCCGCGGAGTCGGGCGAGCACGTTACCGCCAACGTCTTGGCGCAGGTTCGCATCGAAACGCATTATGCAGCGCACCATTATTTTATCGAGGAGAACCAAATCCTCCGCGCCTGCGAGCAAACGCCCGACGTCCCGATCTTGCTGATTCACGGCCGTCTCGACCTCGTCTGCCCTGCCGAATCGGCCTATAGTCTGCATCAGGCTCTGCCGCAATCGGCCTTGACGATTCTGCCGCATTCAGGGCATATCGCCGGCGGCGATGAAATGATCGATGCCCTGGTATCGGCAACGGATGAAATGGCTTTGAGACTGGCGTCATGACCGCGGTCAGGCGTTTGATCATCGGCATGACCGGAGCGACCGGCGCGGTGTACGGGTTACGTTTGCTGCAGATCGTGCGGCAGTTCAGCGCCTGGGAAACTCATCTGATCATATCCGATGCCGGCGCGCTCAATATTCAGCACGAGCTGAAGATGAAACGGAAAGAAATCGCCGCCCTGGCCGACGTTAGCCATGACGTCAACGATATCGCGGCGAGCATCGCCAGCGGCGCGCTGAACACCCAGGGCATGATCATCGCCCCCTGCTCCATGAAAACGCTGGCGGGCGTCGCCCATGGATTTGCCGACAACCTCATCACGCGGGCTGCCGACGTGACATTGAAGGAGCGCCGTCGCTTGGTCGTCGTGCCGCGCGAGACGCCGCTCAATTTAGCCCATATTCGCAACATGGCCAGCGTGACTGAAATGGGCGGGATTATCTTTCCGCCGCTGCCGGCGTTTTACGGCAAGACCAAGACCTTGCCGGAATTAATCGATGAGACCGTAGGCCGGATCGTGCGGCTGTTTGGTATCGAGACTCATGGCTTGTTTGAGCCCTGGCTGGGACTGCAGGACCCCAACGAGTGAAAAAAAGCCAGGGCACTTGTTTCCGGCCTGAGTCAGAATGCACGTCGATGCGCTGAGGATGGGACGCAAAATCGGGCTCACCAGGTTCCGGCCGGATCAGCTTTGCGGCACGCAATCGGAAAAGCGATAGCCGTATTTCTCGATCAGGAACGCCTCCTTGGCCGCGACCAAGGCGATCGTATCGGAATCGTAATAATAATCGAGCTGCCTGATTCGCCGTGAGGGATTGGTCCGCTGGGAGGTTGCGAGAATCCGATGATCGTTTTCGTCGAGCTGATAACCCGCCTGCTGCAACGCCGCAACGAGATCATCCTGCAAACGCTCGTTGCGGATCACCGCGTGCAAGATATTGTTTTCCGCGTCGAAGGCCCGCAAAGCCTCGCGTGAATTCAGCGCTACGGGCGAGTAAAGCGGCGCCGCTTCCCGCGAAAACAGGTAAAGGTAGCGGTAGGTCATAAACCCCGCCAGCCCGCAGATGGCGCTTTCACCATAACCTTCGCGCAGGTCATGGCGACGCGCATAATCCAACAGCAGCTTCAACCACTCACGAAACAGTGTGGCTTCGCGACCGTCCGCATACAGCCTACGCCAGTGCCGTCGCGGCCGATACAGGTCCCTGAGCGAGCGCGTAAAACCCATTACCGGATTACCCGGCAGGCCATGCCTGAGCAAGCACCACGGCTGCGTCAGATTTCGATACAGTCCGCCGCCGCCGCCGCAGCCATAGGTCCATAGCGACACATACCAGTCCCACGGATTTCTGACCGATCCTGTCACCAGCTTCCCTGCCACAGGTAAATCCTTCGGCAAGCGATTGTGTTTGCCGATTTCTTGACAGGGAATGATCTTTTTGAGCAACTCCGCGATATGAGTGCCGCCAGTTTTCTGGAGTTCAAGAAAAATCAATTTGTCGGCGATGATCATGATGCCCTGCTCAGCTCGCGATAAGCTGCCGATGCGTGGTTGACGCGCAGCAAGGATAGAATAAGTGACAGCGCTCGTGGCGAGAGATGTTGCAGAATACCGGTCGCAGGCGATGCGCATCGCGCGTCGATCTCACGCAGACCGGCCCGATTTGACAAAGGCGTCTACCGGGTAGCGTAACGGACGGGAACTGCTTATCGGAGATCGGCAGCGGGAAGATTGGTGAAGTAAAAGTCGTTGTCGTACTGATGGATTGGCCTCATCCCCAATTCTTGCAAAATCGGCAAGGTAGCTCCCCGCTGCGGCTCGTACACCTCGATCTGCATGATGACATGATTGTTCAGCAAGGTTTCACGGTTGACGCAACAGCATGACCTGGCCGATGTTTCTAGTAGCTCAACCCGCCGGTCGCGCATATCATATCAGCTCGTCACCGCCCGAACTTTATCGCAGACGGCCTATCAAAAGGCGGCATTGAGCCTGCTTTTTCTTTAAATTTCTTTAAATTCCTATTCACTCGCGAGCTATGTCATCGTCACCGTGCAAGAACCTTGAAGTCTTTAGCAATCCCGAACTCGGCCGCAGCTATACCATCCGCATTGTCATACCCGAGTTTACCTGCCTGTGCCCCAAAACCGGCCAACCCGATTTCGCGACGCTCACCATCGAATACGTACCCAGTGAACTCTGCATCGAGCTCAAATCGCTCAAGCTATACGTTTGGTCCTTTCGCGATGAGGGTGTATTTCACGAGGCAGTCACCAACCGGATTTTGCACGACCTGGTAAATGCCTGCCAACCGCACTTCCTGCGCGTTGTCGCCAAATTCAACGTACGCGGGGGTCTTTATACCTCGGTAACGACCGAGTATCGAAATCCGTCGTGGCAGCCCCTTGCAAAAATCGAACTCCCCTGAAGCCATCGCCATGCGGCCGGTCGAGCACGCCCGTGGCTCGATTCAGGCAGTCTTGAAGATTCTATGAGCTCACGCGTCTCGGCGCGCTGCGAGACGCTTCACTAGACTGCGACGCCAAGATTC
Source organism: Methylococcaceae bacterium (assembly GCA_902812445.1). Lineage (GTDB taxonomy): Bacteria > Pseudomonadota > Gammaproteobacteria > Methylococcales > Methylococcaceae > CADDZF01. Next base: position 16,234 of record CADDZF010000042.1, read on the forward strand.
TGAAAGCGCGTCGACCTTCAGGGCCCGTTCAATGATTTCATAGCGTCTCGGCCCTTTTACCAAGGCCAGCATGCAGTCTCGTATAGTGAGGCAGCGAGCGTCCGGCTCGATGAGTTCAATGTGATCGCCCGCGGCGACCTCACCTTCGCGCAGCACCCGCAAATAAAACCCTACCCGGCCAGATCGCAAGAAAATATCGGGAAACTTGGTGGACTCCATTTTTATACCGAGCTTGTAGCAGGGAACGCGCGGCTGGGTCACCTGGGTTAACAGCTCGCCGATTCGGTAGATATCGCCGACGTGAACTTTTTCATCGGGCATGCCCGACACGGTGAAGTTTTCACCGAACTGTCCATAGGACAAGTCATCCCTGCCTAATTCCTTGCGCCAGAATGCATAGTTTTCAATCGTATAAACATAAACGGCCTTATCTCTGCCGCCATGCACCTCAAGGTCCGCCTGAGTATCGCCTACGAGCCCGCTGTAGCTCACCTTGACCTTGCCGCCGACGGGTTGTTTGTAAATGCCGGTCGAAACCAGGCGGCCGTTATGGTGAACCTGTCTCGGCTCACCCAAGCTCAGCGCTTGTAGCTGCATACCTAAGTGTTCTCCCAGTGTTCTGGCGGAAGATGAAAACATCATCGTTGCTCTCTTCGTAAGGGCGCTGGCGCGATCAGATTTCGGACCGGCGCGAAGGTTCTCCGGTGCACCTCGCTGACGCCGAGTTCGGCGAGCTTCAGATGATGCAATTCGGTCGGATAACCCTTATGAGCCGAAAAATAATAGCCGGGATACAGGCGGTCGAGTAGTCTCATTTCATGGTCACGGGTGACCTTGGCAATCACGGAGGCGGCTGAGATTTCGGCGACTGTGGCATCTCCGCCAATGACGGCTTCACCTCGACAGCCGATGTCTGGATAGTGATTACCGTCCACTTTTACCCAGGCGGGCCGCAGGCAAAGCGTCGCCACCGCACGCTGCATGGCGAGCAAGGAAGCCTTAAGAATATTCAGGCGATCGATTTCGCTGGCTTCGGCGCGGCCGATTGACCACGCCCTGGCCTTTTTGAAGATCGCCTCGGCAACTTCTAGGCGGCACGCTGGAGTCAATGCTTTCGAATCGGCTAGGTGTTCTATGACGACGCCTTCTCCGAGTATGACGACGGCGGCAATTACCGGCCCGGCGATACACCCTCTTCCCACTTCATCGATACCCGCGACCCATCGTTCGTCGATCATCGGCCATGACCTTAAAAAGCCCCGCTTAAGGGCGGAAGCGTATACGGCTAGCGAATGATGCTGCGCCCCGTATGCAGAAGAAAATCGACAAAACAGGCGAGCTCGGCCGTTTCCTTGGTCATTTCCTCGAGTTCGCTGATGGCATCTTCCAGTTTCAAGCCTGATTTATATAAGACTTTGTACGCTTTCTTGAGTTGGCGAAGCACGTCGGGAGAGAAACCTTGTCGCTCCAAACCCACTGCATTGATCCCATGCGGCTTGGTGGGCCGGCCACCGACCATAACATAAGGCGGGATGTCACGGACGATGGCGCTGCCCATAGCGGAGAAACTATGGCGGCCGATTCGGCAGAATTGGTGCACCAGCGAAAAGCCGCCCAGAACCGCATAATCCTCAACGTAGACGTGGCCTGCCAGCGAGGCTCCATTTGCCATGATGACGTGTTGTCCGATCACGCAATCATGGGCGATGTGGGAATAGGCCATCAACAGATTATCGTTGCCTACCCGCGTCAGGCCTTGATCCTGCACCGTTCCACGATGAATAGTGCAATACTCCCTAATGACGTTACGATCTCCGATATCGAGACGTGTTATCTCTCCGTGATATTTCTTGTCCTGTGGATCCTCACCGATCGAGGAAAATTGATAGACTTTGTTGTCTCTGCCGATTTTGGTCGGCCCGCGAATCACCACGTGCGGCCCTATCGCGGTGCCAGAATCGATTCGAACGTCTGCGCTTATGATGGAATAAGCTCCGATCGTGACATCACTGGCTAGTTCGGCTGATGAATGGATGATGGCTGTCGGATCGATCAAGACTCCCGCTCCGCTGCCGCACACATGATTTCAGCGCTGGCGACCAACTCTCCGTTCACTTCCGCACGGCAGAAGAATGCCCAGATATTGCGTTTATTGCGGAGATAATTGGCCTCAAGCATGAGCTGATCACCCGGTACGACGGGACGCTTGAATCTCGCTTTGTCAAGTCCGACCAGATAGTAGGTCATGCCTTTGCCTAATTCATCCGGCGCGGTTTCAGAGGCCAGAAGGCCCGTCGCCTGAGCCAACGCCTCCATCACGAGGACGCCCGGCATGATGGGAAGATTCGGAAAATGGCCCTGGAAAAACGGTTCGTTATAAGTGACATTTTTTACCGCCAGCAGTCGCTTTCCGGGCTCGCACTCGATAACGCGATCTACCAGCAAAAAGGGGTAACGATGAGGTAAATAATCCATTATTTTCTGTATATCCAATTTGATTTCCTATTATGTTTTTGCCGCGGCAGCCAACTCCTCGAGTTGCTTCTCAAGCTTCTTGAGTCTCTCGGCCATTTCGTCCAGGTGCTTGAAGCGTACCACGCTCTTATGCCATTCGCGATTCGGCTGCAGGGGTATTCCCGATGAATAAAGTCCGGGTTGCGTGATTGACTTGGTCACCATGGACATGCCCGTGATATGCACGTTGTCGGTGACTTCGATGTGTCCCGCCATGCCCACCGCGCCGGCGATCGTGCAATGCTTACCGATGCGGGTGCTTCCCGAAATGCCGGTACAGGCCACGATCGCGGTGTAGGCGCCGATCCGCGTGTTATGACCGATTTGTATCTGGTTATCTAAAATAACGCCTTCTTCTATGACCGTGTCTTCAAGCGCTCCGCGATCGATCGTCGTATTGGCTCCGATCTCGACCCGATCGCCAATGACCACGCCTCCCAACTGCGGTATTTTGACCCAGGCGCCGTTGTCATTGGCAAAACCGAAACCATCTGCACCGATTACGGCGCCCGGATGTACGGTAACGTCATGGCCGATGATACAGGAATCGCATATCGTCACCCGCGCCCGTATATCGCAGTTGCGGCCGATTTTGACGTTCTTGCCGATGACACTGCCTGCTCCGACCCGGGTTCCTTCCTCGATTAGGGCATTTTCTTGCACCACCACGTTGGCATCGATACAGACACGGCTATGGATGCGGCTCGATTGATGGATGATTGCCGAAGCATGGATGCCTGGTTCAAATCTGGTGGGGTTTAGCAATGCGGCTATTCTGGCATACCCGAGATAAGGATTCTCGGTGACCAGCGCGTTGACCGGACAATGCCGTACGCTGGCGGGCGAAAGAATGACCGCGGATGCTTGTGTTGTCGGCAAAGATCCGAGATATTTTTTGCTCGATAAAAAAGCGATCGCCCCGGGACCTGCCTTATCAAGGGGCGCCACGCGTTCTATTCGGCAATTTCCCTCGCCATGTACTTCTGCGTTGATTGTCCGAGCGAGTTCTGCCAGTGAAAACATCGGGGATTTCGCAATTATCTTTTGTAACTGTCCTGCAACTTCTTCTGGACCCTTTCCGTCACGTCGATTTGATCGCTCGCAAAAACGACACCATCGGTCAGCAAGAGATCGAAGTTGGCTTCTTTTGCCAGAGACTGTATCGCTTCGAAGATTTCCTTCTGCAATTTTCCCAGTTCCTCATTGCGCCGCATATTGAAATCTTCCCTAAATTCGTCCAAGGCTCGTTTTGCCTCGCGCTTCTTGTTGAGAACATCGCGCTCGAGTTTTTGCTTTTCAGAATCGCTCATGACCGCAGCATCGCGCGATAACTTTTCCTCCAGTTGTTTGATCACCTTCTGCTCTGCTGCAAGACGCTTATCCCGTGGAGAAAATTCTCGTTCCAAGCCTTTTTTTGCGTCCTCCGCTTGAGGCGCTTTTTCCAACAGCCGCGCAACATTGACGAAGCCAATTTTCAGATCGGCAGCTTCGATACCCGTACTGATCAATAATCCCAGCGCTATATGAAATAACTTCTTTTTCAGCATGTGCTCAGTTTCACCTCTAGATAAATAACGAAAACGATCCCCTAAATCCATGGCGCCGATGCCGTCAGGTCGTGGGCTCTGGCCCGTATGATGAGAGTTGAACGCAATCAACCCACCAGATCGGCGGTGCGCGAATGACAGCGCGTAGAACCCGCCTTTAAAAACCGGAACCGAACGAGAATTGAAAGTTCTGCACCTGGTCGCCCCGTTCAGCGTTCAAGGGCTGGGCGACACTAAAAACCAAGGCACCAAAAGGCGACAGCCAGCGTGCCGACACGCCGGTAGAGTACTTGATATTGCCCAGATCGCTACAGCTCTGATCGCCACTCGTGCAGGAGCCGAAGGTCGTAAAGACGTTACCTGCGTCCACAAATGCACCCAGCCTCATGTTCTTCGCCTCATCCAGAAACGGCACGGGAAACAATACCTCCGCAGTACCTACCAACTTGCTACGCGCGCCCAGCGGCAGCGGACGTCTCGAGCGACTCAAAGGATGGTCCTTGGGACCCAGCGTGTTGGCCTGAAAACCGCGTACCGATTGCACACCGCCTGCATAGTAGTTTTCAAAGAAAGGTAGCCCTTTGGTCTTGCCATAGCCATCACCGTAAGCAACCTCTGCATCCAGCAGCAATGTCAAATTTTTCGCCAGAGCAAAATAGTGCTGTTGTCGGTAGCTCGCTTTGTAGTATTCGAGGTCGCCGATCGGCAGCGCCGTTAAGACGGATAATCGCTGAATACCTCCTTTGTTTGCAAAAATCGCCCGGTTTAACGTATCGTGCGCCCAGCCGAGCGAGATCGAGTACGTATTGTATTTGCTTCCGTTGTCATTTATGAAATCAATGATCTCTGTCGAGCTTCGGCTCGATGTATTGAGTTTTGTATTCTCATAATCCAGATTCAAGCGGATGCTATCAAATTCATTCAAGGGAAGACCAAAGTTGATACCGCCCGCGAATACATCGGTCGAATAATTGGCAACGTTCATCTGGAAAGCGTCGGTGTTCCGATAGCTCACGTCAAAACCGCTGCTGATCCCGTTGAGGGTGACGTACGGGTTAAAGTAACCCACCCGATAAATCGTATTCACCTGGCTGTTATTAAAAGTAAAATTCAGCCGCTTACCGGTACCAAAGATATTATCCTGGGTAACGCTGGCGTTGAAGATCAGCCCCTGTGCTTGGGAAAAACCCACACCCGCCATCAAATTTCCGGACGGCTTTTCAACGACGTTAT
>CADDZF010000043.1 GCA_902812445.1 Methylococcaceae bacterium
TCATCCAGCGCACCGAGCGGGCGAACGATTCTTCCAGCCGGGTCAGCCAGGCGCGCCAACTGCCATCCTCGACCACGCTGCGGATCAACAGAATGCCTCCGGGCGGGAGATAGTCGGCGGCGGTTTTCAGCAACCGGCTCTGATCCTCCGGCCTGAAATAATGCAGCACATCGAGCAGGGCGACATTGCCCGTAAACGGCCGTTTTTGGCGTGCATCAGCGGCGACAAACTGGATGTCTCCGTAGCGACCCGCTTGGGCCGCCCGTCCCGCCGCCGCGATTTTCCGGGTATCGCTATCGATCGCCATCACCGGCTGTCGACAGCCATTTTCGCGCAGATAAAAGGCCAGTAGTCCCAAACCACAGCCGAGATCTAGCAGGGGTAGCGGCGAATTGACAAGATAGCGGAGCGCCGCGGGGTAGATCGGATCAATCTTGAGCTTTCCGCGTACGTAGCCCTGCACCCAGCGCCTCTGGAAATGGCATGAAATCGTGTCGGCAATATGGGTCGTCATCGTCATGCGGTGGCCATCTTAAAGGCGCTGGTTCACGGACGCCGGCCACGCGTACAATAGCCACGAACGGCGCACCGGCTGGTGATCAGGCGAACGTCCAGCGGGTCGCTCTGACCCCCAAGCCAGCAACAGAAGGAGCCATGCGTATGCGAGCAGCCAAGCGAAGTGCATTCGAAACCGCCGACTCGGTGCGTGAGGCAGCCGCCGAACCACGCCATGCATGCGATGTGCTGGTGATCGGCGGCGGCCCGGCCGGTTCGAGCATCGCCACGTTCCTCTCGCGCATGGGCTGGAAAATAACGCTGCTGGAAAAGGAGCATCATCCCCGCTTCCACATCGGCGAATCATTGCTGCCCCTCAATATGCCGATCTTCGAGCGTCTGGGCGTGCGTCAAAAAATCGCAGGTATCGGCATGCTGAAGCCTGGCGCTGAATTCAACTGCGAGGGCTATCAGCCCGTCACCTACTATTTCCGGAATGCCATGGACAAGTCGTTTCCGATCGCTTATCAGGTCCGCCGCTCGGAATTCGACCACGTGCTGCTGCAAAATGCCGCGGCCAACGGTGTCGACGTGCGGGAGGGTGTCAAGGTCGCCCGCGTCGAGTTTGGCGCGGACCACCCGGCGCGGATTTATGCGCTCGAGGAATGCGGCAGCGAGCGGGTCTGGGAGGCGCGCTTTGTCGTCGATGCCTCGGGCCGCGATACATTTCTCGCCAATCGTCTGCAGATGAAGCGCCGCAACCCCGCCCATCACAGTTCTGCCGTTTTCGGTCACTTCGAAGGAGCTGAGCGGCGCGCCGGAACCGATGCCGGCAATATCAGCATCTACTGGTTCGAGCACGGCTGGTACTGGATGATTCCGCTTTCGGATGGCACCATGAGCGTGGGCGCCGTGTGCTGGCCGTATTATCTCAAGGGTCGCAGCAAAGGCGTCACCGAATTTTTCTTGGATACGCTGGCGCTCAATCCGCTGGTAAGCGGGCGTCTTAAAAACGCCCGCTTGATCGCGCCCGCCACGGCCACGGGCAATTTTTCCTATCAGGCAGAACGCATGGGTGGCGAACGCTATCTCCTCATCGGCGATGCCTTCGCGTTCATTGATCCGGTTTTCTCCAGCGGCGTGTTCCTCGCCATGAACAGTGCGGAGCTCGGCGCCGGCGTCGTTGACGAAGCATTGCGCAACGGCGGCAAACTCTCGCCGGCCAGCCTCGCTCGCTATGAGCGCACACTTCGGCGCGGGCTGAAAACGTTCTCCTGGTTCATTTACCGTATCACCACACCGGCGCTGCGCGCGATGTTCATGTCGCCGCGCAACATGTTTCGCATGGAAGAGGCCATTCTGTCGCTGTTGTCGGCCGATATTTTCCGCCAAACGCCGATTCGCTTTCCTCTGTGCCTGTTCAAAACGATTTATTATGTCTCGTCCCTCATCAACTGGCGGCAAAGCCTGGCCTCTTACCGGCAGCGCAGGCGGGCTTGGCAGAGCCGCCTGGAGTACACCTGGAAACGAGACGCTCAGGCGGATACGTGAGCAATCCGGCGGTCCGCCGAGCGCCGCGCTTGGGCGATGGCCTCGATTTCCAGCAACAGATCGCTGCGGCAGATATCGGCCTGTAGATAGAGCTGCTCCACGGCCGGTCCGAAGCGCTCGAGTAGGCGCCTCTGGATTGCGGCGAAGTGCGCTGCATGACGGATATAGATCTTGAGATGGGTGATACTGCTCAATCCCTGGAAAGGAGCGTCCTCCTGCACTGCAGTGCTCTCGATCAGCGCGCCGAGATTGCGCAGAATCTCATCGAGCTGCGCCGTCGGATCGTCCGGGTGGCGTGATTCGTGGCCGACGATGCTCGCCGTGCCCGAAATATAGAGGCAATCTTCGACGCCCCACTTCTTGAACGTGGCACGGGCAAACGAAGGACTTTTCGGTCCATACTGTGGTGGATAATGAAAGGCGCTGGTTTGCCTCAGGTTCTCCCGCTGCGCCCCCGGCCGTGCGGCCGCAAGGAAATAGATCACCAGCGCGCCTTCCCTTGCGCCGACCGCGCTGGCGGACGGTAAGCCGCGGGTCGAGGCACCAAACCATCTTTCGAAAGCCCGAGCGCGCGCGCGGCAAAAGAGCTGATAGCGATCCAGGCCGCGCCGCTTTCGCGCGATGTCAGGAAAGTGATTCCACACCCGCAAGAGATGAGGGTAGCCTTGGCTCTGCACCAGATTCAGGATGTCCAGATAAGACCGGTATACCGATTGCTCAAATTTTTCCCCCTCGATTGCCTCGTTCGTCAGGCAGCCGAACAGAATCGTGCCGTTGCGCGAAAACGCCATAGCATCCGATCGGCCATAGTTAACGGGCAGGGAACTGCGCCAGATTTCGATGCGGGGTTCGGCGCCCAATTGCGCGAGCCCCGTGACAGCAACAGGACATGCCTCGCCAGCCAATACCGGGAAAACTCCGCCGAAGTGGACGATAGCGAGCGGCGAATACCCATCATCCGCTTGCCGCATGGCGCTAAATTGCTCTTGTGTGCAGTAACGCGGCTGGGCTGGAACCGGCCAGGTATCTGCAGACGGAATTTCGCTCGTGAAAGAATGCATCGGTGACCGTTTTGATCGTCTGGGCTTGACACTGGAGCGAACGCGTTTGATGGGCCACGAGCCCGGTTCCAGAAATTTCTTGAACCACACGGAAAATATACCAGCATTGCGGTATCAAGGCGCGTCGGCTGACTGCTAAACTAAGCAACTGCTAGCCTGATCGATGGAAAGGAATGCTCCCTGATATCACTACGCTAAAAACAGTGGTAGCCACCGCGGCAAAAGAGGAATTGCTGAGCCGATTTCCTTGCACCGAGCGGACAATAAAGGCGGACGGCAGCATCGTCACCGCGGCGGATATTGCCATGCAACAGCGCCTGAGCGAACAGCTGCAGGCTGTTTGGCCGAACTATCGGTTGCTGGGCGAAGAGATGGCCGAGGAGCGCCAGCGCAAAATGCTGCAAGAGGGTGATGCCGGCCTATGGTGCCTCGATCCCCTGGACGGCACCAGCAACTTCGCTGCAGGACTGCCGTTTTTTGCCGTATCACTCGCGCTGCTGATCGACCGGCAGCCCGTGCTGGGCATGGTGTACGATCCGGTGCGTGAGGAGTGTTTCAGCGCCCTCGCGGGAAAAGGCGCCTGGCTCAATGGCGAACGGTTGACGTGCTGTTCGGCTAGTCTGCCGTTACGGGGCTGCATCGCGGTCGTCGATTTCAAGCGGCTGCAAGCCTTCGCCAGCAAGCTCGTTCAACGCCCGCCTTACCGTTCCCAGCGCAATTTCGGTTCGGTCGCTCTCGAGTGGTGCTGGCTGGCTGCCAACCGTTTCCACGTCTATTTGCATGGCCGGCAGAATTTATGGGATTATGCCGCCGGTGCCCTTATTCTGTTGGAGGCCGGAGGGCATTCGGCAACGCTTGACGGCGAAACGATATTCACCCGTGATCTATTGCCGCGCTCGGTCGTCGCCGCGCGCGATTCGGTGTTGTTCAAGGAATGGCAAGACTGGCTGGTTGGGCAGCGGACTGACTAGCCTTGCAGCCGCAGCTCATGACCCCTACGGTGGAAATCAAGCGGTTAGTCGGCAGCGTCAAGGATTTTCTTTCCTTGCCCGAAGTGTACTACCGCATTCGAGACTTACTGGAAGACCCGGACTCCGACTCGCTTGAGCTCAGTAGAGTGATCGAGTGTGATACCGGACTGACCGCCCGCCTGCTTAAAATGGTAAACAGCGCGTTCTACGGATTGCCTGGCCGCATCGATCGGGTCTCGCACGCGCTCAGCCTGCTCGGGCGCCAAACAGTAAGCGATCTCATCCTGACAACCCTGGCCATACGCGCGTTCGCCAAGATTTCCACGCACTTGGTGGACATGTCCACCTTTTGGCATCACAGTATCTATTGCGGGCTCATCGCCAAAATGCTCGCCAAACGTTGCCATGTCCTGCATGCCGAGCGATTGTTCATCGCGGGAGTATTGCACGATGTGGGCCAGCTCGTGCTTTACCGCAGCCGGCCGGAATCCGCCGCGCAAGCCTTGGCACTGGCCGAGCCGAACGATGAAGGACTGTATCGGGCCGAGCAGCAGCTTTTCGGCTACACCCACGCGGCGGTTGCTGCCGAGTTGCTGAAGCTGTGGACGTTGCCGACAAGCTTGCAAGCCAGCATCGCGTTTCATCACGAGCCTGAGCGGGCGACCGACTTCGTGCTGGAAACGGCAATCGTTCATCTGGCAAATTCGATCGCCAATAGCGTCGAGCCCGGGCGCCATATCGAAGCGCCCGCTTTCTGCACGAAGCCTCAAGCCTGGCAGAGGGTGGGCCTGTCCGAAGAGCTGATCGAATCGGTGCTAGCCGATGCCGACTTGCAGTTTGTGGAGACTCTCGACATGCTGATGCCGCGACAGGTTCTTCCCTAGCCTGCCGGAAACGCCGCGAAACATCGTCGAGGCGGCGCTAGATGAGGCGCTCAGGGTGAGCGGGGGGTGCCCCTCCACGGCGAGCGGCGGCCGGGAGATTTGCAGGCGGTTGCTCAAGCTTTTTTCATTTTCGCTAGAGGCCCAGACGTGTTGTCCGATGAGACCCATAAAACTGGCGAGCGCCGGCGCTATTTCCGGATAGAGGACGAGATTATCCTGTTCTACCGGACGATTCACCCGGATGAGGTCAATGACAGCACGGCTGGCAGCCAGGAAATGATGCTGGACTGTTTCTCGTTGTCTTCCGACCTGGATATCTTGACGCAGGAATCGAGGATGCTACTGAGGCGAATCGAGCGCACTCTGCCGGAGGTGGCCGATTTCCTCAAGATGCTGGAGAAGAAAGTCAATCTGATTGCGCAAAAAATTCTGCTCGATGAATCCCATGCGGCCCAGCAGACCACCCGCGCGGTCGATCTCAGCGCGTCCGGACTGGCTTTTGATTCGGAAAAGCCGCTGCATGCCGACACGCTGCTCGAGCTAAAGATGATTCTGTCGCCCGAACTGATCGGCGTCGTGGTGCGCGGGAAAATCGTTTACTGTAAGGAAAACGCCCTGCATGACGAGCGGCCCTCCTATCACATCGGCGTCAACTTTCTAGCGCTACGCGAACAGGAACGGGAAATCCTGGTCCGCCACATCCTGAAAAAGGAAATGCAGCAACTGAGGGAGAAGCAATAGCCATGACGCCTAGTCTTTTTGGCTACCATAAGCTTGTCCGCTATGGTGCGCTCTGAAAACCCTCGACCGTGTGTTCAACTATCTTTTCTGCGCTTAAAAAAGACCTGCTGCGAGTGTTGGTGGACGGGCGATGCCACGCACATGGCGATTTGGCGGAGCGTGTGGGCGTTAGCCCTGCCTCTGTCGGGCAATTGCTGAGTGAGCTCGAACAGATGGGGCTGGAAATCCAAGCCATCGCCGGCGAATCTTATCGCTTGCGCCGACCGCTGGAATGGCTCGATAAGAAACGAATCGACGCCGCATTGGCAGAGCCCGCTCGTAGGCTGATCGCACACCTGGAAATCCATGATGAACTGGATTCCACCAACACCTATCTCGCCAAAGCCGCCGGCGAGAACGCCCCGAGCGGCTCCGTGTGTCTTGCCGAGAGCCAGCGTGCGGGCAAAGGGCGGAGCGGTCGAACTTGGCTTTCGCCTTTCGGCAGCAACGTCTATCTTTCTATTCTCTGGCACTTTGATCACCACGAAGCCATCGCCGGCCTCAGCCTGGCCGCCGGCGTTGCCGCCGTCAAGGCGACGCGGAACGTCGGCATCGCGGGTTGCACCCTCAAATGGCCGAACGATATTCTATGGCATGGCCGCAAGCTCGGCGGTATCCTGATCGAGGTGTCGGGTGCGGCGGGCGGGCGCTTCGCGGCCATTATCGGCGTTGGCCTGAATACTTATATTCCGGCGAGCCTGGGCCATCGGATCGATCAGGACTGGGTAGACACCGAACGCATTCTGGGCGGCCGGCAAGCTTCGCGCAACCGATTGGCGGCCGCGCTATTGAACGAACTACTACCGCTGCTCGAGCAGTATCAGACCACAGGTTTAACGCCTTATCTGGCCGAGTGGCGCCGCTTTCATGACCTTGAAGGCCGATCGGTCACGCTGCAGCTCGCGGACCGAAAGATCGAAGGTAAAATCGCCGGGTTGACGGATCAGGGCTGGTTGATTCTGCAAGATGAAGACGGCCGGAGGCAGTGCTTTACTGCAGGCGAGGTGAGCGTGCGCGTGGAGGCTGTAGAAAAACGGCAATAGTCCGCAGGCTAAAGGCATGGCGTCATGGATGGCTCGTCGTGATGTCTGGTTCGGTCGGTACGCTTTCTCGGTCCTATGTTATTCCGGCCCGAAAATACCCTCCTGGTATTTCGGGCCATCGCCAAGGCCGGTACACGCCCGGCCTTGGCTCACGCGGCTTGGCGCCCCGCTTGCGGCTCCCTGCCCCGGGTTAATAGAGTTGGGAGGTAATCATCAATGCGGCTCAATCAACTGATTATCGGCTCGCCGCTCGAACGTATCGCGCGCAGGGCTTACCGCCTTTTCAAGACCACGCCTGCGGATGCACCAGAAAATGCGACGTACGATGAGCAGACCTTCGAGGTAATGCGGCGCTGTCTGAGGAAGGATTCCAATGGTATCGACATAGGGTGTCACAAGGGTTTCATATTGAAGGAAATGCTAAAACTGGCACCCGCCGGAGTTCATTACGCTTTTGAGCCGATCCCGGAGCTTTGTCGGGAGCTGCGCTCATCGTTTCCCGGTGTCAATGTCCATGATGTGGCCCTGAACGACTCGGTTGGGAGCGCGCCATTCCAGCACGTTACCAGCAATCCCGGCTACAGTGGTCTAAGGCAGCGCAGATATGATCGGCCCCACGAAGATATCGAAGAAATCCGGGTCAAGACTGACCTCCTTGATAATATCATCCCACTAGATTTGGCTGTCGACTTTATCAAAATCGATGTTGAAGGCGCTGAGTATCAAGTCCTTAAAGGCGCAGTTAACACGATTCGTAGGAGCAAGCCTATCGTGGTATTTGAGCATGGATTGGGTGCCGCGGACTGTTACGGGACGACACCGGAAGAAGTCTACGATCTTCTTACCGCGCAGTGCGGTCTACAGATCTCCTTAATGCAAGATTGGCTGAAAAGGGGCGGCTCGCTGAGCCGCGAGGACTTTGCTAAGCAATTTTATCGGGGGCTCAATTTCTACTTTATGGCCCACGCGAACCCAGCTTAGTGCTTGATCAAAGTTCAACTGAAGAGTCAAGCTGCTGAGCTTGATGGGCGCGTCGGCGGTAGTGAACGCCAAGCGAGGGTGGCGCGGATTGCGGGAAACCAGACTTTGGGGCTCATATCGAGATTCGCGGCCGGTCGTTTGTCGTGAGCACGGGGATGCACGATCAGTCTGCCGAGCAAAAGCAGACCGCTTTCAAACGCTCGGTTCCCTCCACCACTGCTGAAAGAAAGATCCCTCTTTGGCGCGAGCTCGAAGGCAAACACTCGGCGTAGCGTTTCGGATAATATGGGCACATACTCCTCTTCGGCCCTAAAAAAATCGTTGCGGGCCTGCTCGGATAAAGTTTTCCGTCTGCACCGGATCGATTCTCAGCATCCTTGACCTTTGAATAAAAGTCGGCGACTCTATCTTTCCCGATCACGCTGATGGGCCGATCTTTCCGGTTAACGCTCTTTCTACAAGCTTCCACGTAACAGAGCTGGCGGGTGGTTTTGCGAAAGCGAACCGCCAATAGGCTTTCGCACACGGCGAATTGCCTATCGGCGAATCTGCCCTCTGACGCACGATGAGATCGTTGGGAAATGGCGGGGCTATTGTTGCAATATAGGTCGAGCTTTTTCTGGATTCTGGCTCGCTGAGCTAGCTAATGTGTCGATTTAACTGGCGTCCCCAAGGGGATTCGAACCCCTGTTGTCGCCGTGAGAGGGCGGTGTCCTGGGCCAGCTAGACGATGGGGACGTGAATGATCAGGTGATGGTACTACAACCGGTGACTTTGCGAAACTCTTATCAAAATCGCCCGCTTAGGAAAATCACGCCCTATCCATCCTAGATAAGCTTGGAAAGACCATAAAAGGACGCCATTTGGCCCGATCTCATCGGGCAGCGTGTCGGCCAGGAGGGGAGCGGGCGCCTGCGAGAGCTGTCGCGCTGGCCGCTGCAGAACTTAGCTCAGCTAAAACTGGTTTTTAGCCGCTCCAGCGCGTTTACCAGATTACTCATGCTGGTTGCGATCGATAGCCGCAAGTGGCCCGGGCAACCGAAGGCAGAACCGGGTACCAGCGCAACCCCCGCTTTCTCAATCAAGAATTCCGCAAGGGCGACGTCGTCTTCAATGCTCGGTAGGTTATCAAATATATCCTGAACGTTTGGGAAAACGTAAAACGTACCATCCGTGGTCAGGCAGGAGATTCCCGGAATCGTGTTTAACTCCTTGACCACAAAGTCATGCCGCTCTCTGAACGCCTTCCGCATGATTCCAATAGATGATTGGTCACCATTCAGGGCGGCCTCCGCGGCCACTTGGGAAATGGAGGTCGGATTCGAGGTGCTTTGCGATTGAATATGGGTCATGGCACGGATCAGCGCCGTCGGCCCGGCCGCATAGCCGATGCGCCATCCGGTCATCGAATAGGCTTTGGAGACGCCGTTGAGCACCATCGTGCGATCGTACAGTTCGGGGCAGACATTAAGAATGTTACAGAAGCTGCCGTGTTGCCATAACACGTGCTCATACATATCATCCGTCGCGATGACGACATCGGGGAAATCTCTCAGCACGTCGCCGAGCGTCTTCAGCTCATCCGCGCTGTAGGCCATACCGGTTGGGTTTGACGGACTGTTGATGACGAAAAGCCGGGTTTTCTCGGTCAAAGCATTGCGAAGCTGATTGGCCGTGATTTTGAAGTTCTGCTGCTGCGGCGCGGATACGATGCGGGGGACCGCACTGGCGAGAAGCACCATGTCCGGATAAGAAACCCAGTAGGGCGCCGGGATGATGACTTCATCGCCTGGATTCAGCAAGGCTTGCGCGAGGTTGTAAAAACTCTGTTTGCCACCGCAGGAAACCAGTACTTGGCTGGTTTCGTAATCGAGATCGTTCTCGCGCTTGAACTTGCTGACGATCGCTTGTTTCAGGCTCGGCGTTCCCCCGACGGCGGTGTACTTGGTAAAACCGTCTTGAATGGCTTTTATGGCGGCCTGTTTGATATGCTCAGGCGTGTCGAAATCCGGCTCGCCGGCACCGAGCCCGATGACGTCCCTGCCGGCCGCCCGCATTTCGGCGGCTCGCGCGGTAACGGCGAGCGTTGGCGACGGTTTGATCGACTGAACGCGGTTAGACAATTGTATGTTCATGCTTCAAGGTTTCGAAAGAATTGACGGAAATCCGCACACGGCGAGATGACACCCATGATACCCGATGACGCGCAGATCCCGCATCCTTTGAAAGGAAAAAAATTCAAGCTGCACAGCCGGTTCAAGCCATCCGGCGATCAACCGGTGGCGATCGAGAACCTGCGCGCCGGGCTCGATGCCGGTGAGCTGCACCAGACTCTGCTGGGCGTGACGGGCTCGGGCAAGACCTTCACGATCGCCAATGTCATCGACCGGGTGCAGAGGCCGACCTTGATCCTGGCGCCGAACAAAACCCTGGCCGCTCAGCTATACGGCGAAATGAAGGAATTCTTTCCGGAAAATTCGGTGGAGTATTTCGTTTCCTATTACGATTATTACCAGCCCGAAGCCTATGTGCCCGCTTCGGATACGTACATCGCCAAAGATGCTTCACTCAATGAACATATCGAGCAGATGCGTCTGTCGGCCACCAAGGCGCTACTCGAGCGCCGCGATACCGTAATCGTCGCGACGGTCTCATCAATTTACGGTTTGGGCGAACCGGCTTCTTATTTCGCCATGGTCCTGCACTTGGTGCGCGGCGATCTGATCGACCAGCGTATCCTGTTGCGGAGGCTCGCCGAATTGCAGTATACCCGCAACGATAGCGAGCTCCGCCGGGCGACCTATCGCGTGCGGGGCGGTCTGATCGATGTGTTTCCGGCCGAATCGGAGCGGGAAGCCGTGCGCATCGAGTTGTTCGACGATGAGATCGAACGGCTTTCGCTGTTTGATCCCCTGACCGGCGAAATCATCAGCCGCATCGCCCGCTATACCGTCTACCCCAAGACTCACTACGTGACGCCGCGCGAGACTCTGCTGCAAGCGATCGATCGGATCAAGGCTGAACTCGGGGAACGCCTCGCCGAATTGCGCGATCTGAACAAGCTGGTGGAAGCTCAGCGACTGGAGCAGCGCACGCTGTTCGATTTGGAGATGATCCTGGAAGTGGGCTATTGCTCCGGCATCGAAAATTACTCGCGCTATCTGTCCGGACGGCAGGCCGGCGAGCCGCCGCCTACGCTATTCGATTATCTGCCGGATGATGCCTTGGTGGTCATCGATGAGAGCCACGTCACCATTCCACAGCTCGGGGCCATGTTCCGGGGCGATCGCTCGCGCAAGGAAACGCTGGTGGAATACGGTTTCAGGCTGCCATCGGCGCTCGACAACCGGCCGCTGAAGTTTGAAGAGTTCGAACGCCGGGCGCCGCAGCGCATTTACGTTTCGGCAACGCCCGGGCCGTATGAAGTGGCGCACGCCGGCGCGGTGATCGAGCAGGTGGTGCGTCCGACCGGGCTGGTGGATCCTGTCGTGGAGGTGCGCCGTGCAAGTGCACAGATCGACGATCTAATGTCCGAGATCAGATCGCGGATCAAGCAGCACGAGCGAGTGCTGGTGACGACGCTGACCAAACGGATGGCGGAAGATTTGACCGAATATCTGCTCGAGCATGACATTGCAGTGCGCTATCTGCATTCGGATGTCGATACCGTCGAGCGCGTCGAGATCATTCGTGATCTGCGGCTGGGCAAGTTCGATGTCCTGGTGGGCATCAACCTGCTGCGGGAAGGTCTGGATATCCCGGAGGTTTCTTTAGTAGCCGTACTGGACGCGGATAAGGAGGGCTTTTTGCGCTCGACCGTTTCCTTGATCCAGACCATCGGCCGGGCCGCCCGGAATATCCACGGCAAGGCGATCCTGTATGCGGATAAACTCACCGGGTCGATCCAGCGAGCGATCGAAGAGACGGATCGGCGGCGGGCGAAGCAGATACTGCATAACCAAGAAAATGGCCTGGTTCCGCAGGGCATTTCCAAATCGATCATCGATATTCTAGAGCTGCCGATTCCCGGATCATCCGGCTTGACTGGCACCAAGACCCCCGCGAAAGTCGCCGAATCGGCGGGGACATATGTCCCTTTGACGCTGGAACAGACCGCTAAAAAAATCAAGCAGCTCGAAGAGCGAATGTATGCCCACGCGCGCCAGCTCGAGTTCGAGGAGGCGGCTCGACTGCGGGACGAAATCAGTAGGCTGCAGGCGCGCGCATTTGCCTGACAATCTTCTCAGTTATCCCGATGGAGCGATGCGGTGGCTGTTTTCTGCGGTCGGCCCCTCGTCTTGCCGATCCTTTTATGCCATATTTTAGTGGTTATCCGCGGCACATAGGGCCTTAGGTTATAATGCAACGGGCAGGTCATGAATGAGTAAGCCATCAGTCGTTCTCACGGGTATTACCACAACCGGTACGCCGCATCTTGGCAACTATGTCGGCGCGATTCGGCCGGCCATCGAGGCCAGCCGCAATCAGGGTGTCCTGCCATTCTATTTTCTGGCGGATTACCACGCTCTGATCAAATGTCAGGAGCCCGAACGGGTCCGCAGGTCCACACTGGAAGTCGCCGCCACCTGGCTCGCGCTCGGGCTGGACAGTGATCAGGTCGTTTTTTACCGGCAGTCGGACATACCGGAAATCACCGAGCTCACCTGGATTCTGACCTGCGTGACCGCTAAGGGCCTGATGAACCGAGCCCACGCCTATAAAGCCGCGATCGCCGACAATGAGGCGAGCGGCGAAAGCGATCCTGACAAGGGCGTCACCATGGGTCTGTTCAACTATCCGATTCTCATGGCGGCCGATATCCTGATGTTCAACGCCGAGAAAGTACCGGTCGGCAAGGATCAGGTCCAGCACATCGAGATGGCGCGGGACATCGGCGGCCGGTTCAATCATATCTACGGCGAGCATTTTGTATTGCCCGAAGCGCTCGTCAGCGAGGAGACCGCCACTCTCTGCGGTCTCGATGGGCGCAAGATGAGCAAGAGCTATGACAACACGATTCCGCTGTTCGAGCCCGCAAAGAGCCTGCGCAAGTCGATCATGAAGATCAAGACCAATTCCTTGCCGCCGGGCGAGCCGAAAGATCCGGATAGCTGCACGTTATTCGGAATTTACCGGGCGTTCGCGACGCCGGATGAAACCGCCGCCATGCGCCGGCGCTATGCCGAAGGCATTGCCTGGGGAGAGATGAAGCAGCTGCTGTTTGAATATCTGAATGACCATCTCGCCGCAGCGCGCGAGCGCTATGAGGAAATGATGCAGTCGCCAGCGCCGATCGAGCGGGCGCTCACGGATGGAGCGGAAAAGGCGCGCAGCTATAGCATTCCTTTCATGAAAAGGATTCGCGAGAGCGTTGGGATTCGAAGTATCGCGACTGGGAATGTGAGATCAGCCCGCTAACAGCCTCATCGAGGCAGGCGGTGGCCATAGATCGGCTCGCTAATCGCTATTTCGCCACGATGTTCAGCAGTCTGAAAATCAGTCAGCGCGATGCGCAGACCCGGTCTTGCGTGGATGACCCGGCGGGTGCATTTCCTCATCGCTCGATCGGTCCGATCAAAGCATCGCTGCCTGCTCGCCCGACGGGCGGTGAGTGAAGGCACCATGCGTTTTTTGGAACGCCTCGCCGAAGAAAAGATCGAGCAAGCGATCGCCCGCGGCGAGTTGACTAACCTCAAAGGCGCCGGCAAGCCGATTGCGGAGGAGGCGGGTATCGAATGGATAGCGCCGGAGCTACGCATGGCCTATCGCATGCTGAAAAATGCCGGTTTCGTACCGGAAGAGGTGCGATTGCGGCGCGAGATCGAAGATGTCCGTCAATTACTGGCGGCCTGCACGCTGGACAAGGAAGCGGACGTGCTCGTCCACACGACTCGTCTCAAGGCTTTGATTCAGCGGCTGGGCGAACTGCGTGGCGGCAATCTGCTGCTGCAGGAGCGGTATCTCGCGCGCGTGGCCGGCACGCTGGCGCAAAAATAGGCTGCCAACCGATAGCGTGTTTGCCATGGTAATGATTTTATGAGCGATGGAATCGAGCGATGAAGTTACAGCAACTGCGATATATCTGGGAGGTGGCGCAACATCAACTGAACGTTTCGGCAACAGCCGATAGCCTTTATACCTCGCAGCCTGGCGTCAGCAAACAGATCAGACTGTTGGAAGACGAATTAGGCGTTCCGATTTTTGCCCGCAACGGTAAGCACCTGACGGAAGTGACGGCGGCCGGCAAGGCGATCATCGAGCTGGCTTGCGAGATTCTGGACAAAGTCAAAGATATCAAGCATATCGCACAGGAGCATCGGAATAACAAAATTGGCAGCTTATCGATCGCCACTACCCATACACAGGCCCGTTATGCGCTGCCTGCGGTGGTCAAAGAGTTCATGCGGCGCTATCCGGGAATCAATCTGAACATGCATCAGGGCACTCCCGTGCAAATCGCCGAAATGGCCTCGCGTGGCGTCGTCGATATGGCGATTGCGACCGAAGCGATGGAGCTGTTCGAGAACCTGGTGATGCTGCCCTGCTATGAATGGAATCGCTGCATCCTCGTGCAGGAGAATCATCCGCTGACCGCCCAGGTTCCGCTGACGCTTCAGCAGGTGGCGGCGTATCCCATCATTACCTATGTATTCGGGTTCACCGGTCGTTCGCGGCTCGACCAGGCGTTTGCCGAAAATTACCTGCATCCGCAGGTCGTGCTGACCGCCGTTGACGCCGACGTGATCAAAACGTATGTCCGCTTGGGCTTGGGTGTCGGGATTGTCGCCAGGATGGCTTACGATCCAATCGCCGACCAGGATCTGGTGCCGCTGGATGCCAGCCATCTCTTCGGCAGCAGCGTGACCAAGGTCGGCCTGCGAAGGGATATGTTTATCCGCAGTTTTATCTATGATTTCATCGAGCTATTCGCGCCGCATCTGACACGGCCGGTCGTCGATCAAGCAGTGAGCCTAAGGGAACGGCGCGAGATCGAGGAGATGTTCAAGGACTTTAAGCTGCCGCTTCACTGAACCGCCCCGTACATTCGGTTAGCCCGACTGGACCGGTTTCAGATTGCCCTTGTGCAGACCGCACTCTTTCTTTGCGGCGTCTTCCCACCACCAGCGGCCTTCCCGTTCGTGCTGGTGTGGCAGCACCGGCCGCGTGCACGGCTCACAGCCAATGCTGATATAGCCGCGGCGATGCAACTCGTTGTATGGCACTTCATATGCCTCGATGTAATCCCATACTTGTGCCGATGACCAATTGGCCAGCGGGTTGAATTTGATCAATGGATGTTCGTCCGTCGAGAATGCTGCATCTTTTTCGACTTCCGACAGGTCTTCCCGGGTCTCGCGACTTTGGTCTCTGCGTTGCCCGGTAATCCACGCATCCAGCGTTTTCAGCTTGCGCTGGAGCGGCTCTACCTTGCGGATGCCGCAGCATTGCTGATGTCCGTCCTGGTAGAAGCTGAACAGACCTTTTTCGCTGACCAGTTGCTCGAGTTTTAAATG
Source organism: Methylococcaceae bacterium (assembly GCA_902812445.1). Taxonomy (GTDB): domain Bacteria; phylum Pseudomonadota; class Gammaproteobacteria; order Methylococcales; family Methylococcaceae; genus CADDZF01. The sequence goes on from CADDZF010000043.1 coordinate 15,281, forward strand.
ATCCGGGGTGAGAATCTCGAGTCTAATCCGGTAGTGCTTGCGCACCGTCTCGATGAAGCGATAGGTTTCCGGGTGCAACCTTCCCGTGTCCAGGGTGAATATGTTGACATCCGCTTTCAGCCTTAAAGCCATATCGATTAGCACCACGTCTTCGGCACCACTGAAAGAAATTGAGATCGCATCAAACAGCGTGAGTGCCTTTTTTAAGATGGTACGTGGCGACTTGCCGGCCAGCTCATGCTGGAGCTGCGCTAAATCCAAGGTAGAAGTAATCATGATCAAGCGTGAACAGTGAACTTGTAGACCCAATAAAATACCATATTGAATCACTAAACAATTATTCTAAATCTTACTATCCATATTAAGCTGGAGATTCGACTGCGGGATAAACTCACTCAGGCTGCCAAATTTTCGATCACGTAGTCGGCGAACTGACTGGTACTCACTTCAGTGGCCCCTTGCATCTGGCGGGCAAAATCGTATGTGACCTTTTTTTCAGCGATTGTCCGGACATAAGCCGAAGTGATCCGCTCAGCCGCCTCCTTCCAGCCAATATATTCGAGCAGCATGACGCCGCTGAACAGCAGCGACCCGGGATTGGCCTTATTTTGGTTGGCGTATTTGGGCGCCGTGCCGTGGGTTGCCTCGAACACCGCAGTATAGTCGCCAATATTGGCGCCCGGCGCGATGCCTATGCCGCCGACCTCGGCCGCTGCTGCATCGGATAGATAATCGCCGTTCAAGTTCAAGGTGGCGATGACGTCATAGTCTGCGGGCCGCAACAGAAGCTGCTGAAACATGATGTCGGCGATACGATCCTTGATGATGATTTTACCCTCCGGCTGCTGGCCGTGATAAACGCTGCCGAGTTCGTCCTCGGTGATCGTCTGGTTAGCAAATTCTTCGCGAGCCAGCTGATAACCCCAGTTTCTGAACGCACCTTCAGTGAATTTCATGATATTGCCTTTATGGACCAAGGTAACGCTCTTGCGTCCATGCTCCAGGGCATGGCGGATGGCTTTCCGGATCAGGCGTTTGCTGCCGAATTCGCTGACCGGCTTAATGCCGATAGCGCTGCTTTCGATAAATTGGGCGCCCATTTCTCCCTTTAGGAATTGCTCGACCTTGCGGGCTTCCGGTGAGCCGGCCTGGTATTCGATGCCGGCATAAACATCCTCGGTATTCTCCCGGAAGATGACCACATCGACCTGTTCCGGCTGCCGCAAAGGCGAAGGGACACCGGGGAAGTAGCGCACCGGACGCACGCAGGCATAGAGATCGAGCGCTTGGCGGAGCGCGACATTGAGAGATCGGCTGCCGCCGCCGACGGGCGTGGTCAAAGGGCCCTTGATAGATACCACTAAATCTGCGCAGGCGCGAATTGTCTCCTCCGGAAACGCGTCGCCAGCGTAACGGTCGGCGGCCTTCTGTCCCAAATAGAGCTCGCACCAGTGGATTTTCCGCTTGCCGGCATAACTTTTCTCCACCGCGGCATCCCAGACTCTGAGACTTGCGCGCATGATGTCAGGACCGATGCCGTCGCCTTCGATGAAACCGATGATCGGCTGATCCGGTACGGTTAGGCGCGCGTTTCGAATGTGTATTTTTTCGCCCGATGCGGGCACCGCGACATGTCTGTATGCCATAAGTCCTCCTCGCCTTTGTCAGCCGGCTGGCTGTTATCGACGACCGATTTTCAGCTTACGCCAAATCAACTCTGGGCAAAATAGCGCCTTAGAAATTCATCGAAGGAGAGGGTATCGGCGGCTTCAATCCGCCTTTGCTCGATGAGCGAGGCGGCCGATTGCTGCTGGAACAGCAGGGCGCGTTGCGGATTGAGCTGGCGGGATCGAAAGTAATCGGCATGGCGCGCTGACAGACGGAGGGAATACGTGGCAAACGATTCGCCAGTTTCGCGCATTTCTGCGAGCATGCGCGCTGAAGGCGTCAGGTCAGGTTCCCGGATGGAGGCCATGCGAGCGAGCAGAGTTCGGCTATAAGGTTTTTCACTGTCTCCGGCATCGAGTGTATCAGCCAGTCCCTGCATGGCTTCGGCCAGTGCGCTAGCCCATTCTGTCAACGGAATCGCGCGCTGATTACGCCGCAAGTCAAGACCGGGCGTACGCCCGCAACAGGCGACCGTGATGAAGTTATGGCTGATTTCGCCTTGTTCGCTGGCGTCGATGAGCGGGCTTTCCTCCAGCAGACAAAATAGTAGGAATAATTCGAGAAAGCGCAGTTGGTCGAGATCGATACCCGCGGGATCAAAAAAGTTCAAATCAAGCGAGCGGAGCTCGATGTAGCGGATTCCCCGACGTTTGAGGGCGAGCGTCGGTTTCTCACCGGAAAAAGCGATCTGTTTGGGTCGTATCGAGCTGTAATATTCGTTTTCTATCTGCAGGATATTGCTGTTGAGCTGCCTATACTCGCCATCAACTTTGATGCCGATCTCCTGATAGGGCACATAAGGTGTTTCGATGGCTCGCGTGAGGCTGGCGATATACTCGGCTAGATTATTGAAGGAAATGTTGAGGCTGGCTTGAGTGCCGTTTTTGTAGCCGATGTCGCTCATGCGAAGCGATGTGGCGTAGGGGCGGTAAAGCGTTTGGCTGTCCAATTCGACGAAGCTGCCAGCGAATTCCTTGCGATGAGCCAGAAATGACTTGCAGAGCGCAGGCGATGCGCCGAACAAGTAGAGCAGCAGCCAGCCATAGCGCTTTATATTGCGGATCAGGCAAAAATAACTGTCGGCGACGAATTTTTCCAGCGGTTCCGAATGACCGTTCAGTTCCCGCAATACCGGCCAGAGGCTATCGGTGACCGAGTAGTTGAAGTGAACTCCGGCGATAGCCTGCATGGAACGCCCATAGCGGTAGGCCAGTCCGCGGCGATAAACGTGCTTCATCTGCCCGATATTCGATGTACCGTAGCGCGCTATTGGAATGCTCTCATCGCCATCGATGCGGCAGGGCATGCTGCTCGCCAATAACAACTCATTGTCCAGATGCTGATACACGAACAGGTGTAGATCTTCCAGAAATTGGAGAGTGTCAGCGCCCTCGTGAAACGGCGGCGTGATGAGTTCCAAAAGGGCTTCAGAGTAATCGGTCGTGATGTAGGGATGAGTAAGCGCGGAGCCTAGCGCAGCCGGATGCGGGGTCTGGGCAATGCAACCTTCCCGAGTAATGCGCAGACTTTCTTTTTCAATGCCCTGAAGTCCTTTTCCCAGAAGGTGTTGTTGGCCGGCATCCGTCAGCAATCGAAGCTGGCTGTCGATTCGCTCGTACAAGAGATGAAAGTCCTCGTTATGGATAAGGGTGAGAAAAGCGGGCGGGCAAAAAGCGGGCTTCTGCCCGTGCCTCACCCAGCCCGCCCTAAAACGTCACGATTATAGAGACTCGCATCACGCAAATAAATCTTACGCTGCCAGCGGTGTACCCTGCACCGCGAGCGAAACGAGACAAGCACGGATGTACTGGTAGGCAATCCTCATCAGCGGTGGTTTTCGATGCCAGCGCCGATCGCCCGATACTCGACGAGTTTATTAAATGGGCAGCCCTCGCAGAACCGTTCCGTCACGTTACGGTTGGCCATCTCATCGACTGCTTGCGGGCTATGACTTGAAGGCTGTCGCGATTACCAACTGAAGATCACCGGTCACCAGCAGCTTGCCGCCGCCCGCCTGAGGGCGCTGTCGCGATTACCAACTGAAGATCACCCACTGCGGAATTTGCATGCCCCGCTCCAGGTCACTGCGGCGTACATCCATATTGCCGTCACCGTCGGTATCGAGCAGATAGTAAGGTAACCCAAACTTCGGAATGATTTTTATCATGTAAAGGCGACCACTGATGCGGTATTCCTCGATCGTCTGTTTTTCTCGACGAATGATCGTGATGTCAGGCTCGAGGGCTTCGCCGCTTTGAACCGGTTCGGGAATGTCCGGAGGTTCCGGGGCGGGTGTCTGGCTGTCCGGTGATTGTTTTTCCTGGGCGGCGAGCGAAAGGCTCAACAAGAGAAAAACGGTTGCGATCGCCTGGTACATAAAGCATCCTCGATTAACGCGACAAATAGCTCCGGAATCGGCTCAATCATAACAGAAACATGGCCATGGCCCGTTGCAACGCAAGGATCAGGCCCGAGCCGGTAGCAGGGGCACCGCCCGGTATTGAACCTGCTTTGCCAGACGATCGATCCTCAACCCGCTGATGCCCGATGACGGCAGCGGAAGTTTTTATTGCCAAAAAAGCCAACATGTTGTAAAAAAACTATTGAATGTTGTATATTGTGATTCAAGACCCTGTCGTGCCTCGGCGGTGATCAGGATCCGATAAGCGCGCTAGTATTGTTGTTTTTCGTTCAAAATTAATGCGTGATGCACGGACACTGTGCAGGTGATTGCGAACTCTCGGAAATTTTCGCCGAATTACCCAAACGCTTAACTGGCATATTAAATGTATTACAGTTTTGTTGGCGGCATTGTGGCTAGCTAACAACTAAAACACTCGGAGCGACCTATGAAGAATTCATCCTCGAACACTCATGCCCTATGGGCGGGAATCTTGGCTATCTCCACGGCTGGCGCCTTAGATGCTAAAGATTTGAGCGAAACGACTGGCGTATTCGACGCTTTAGCCAACGTCAACGAGACCGCTTTCATGAAAGATCTAGGGTTGACCTTGGGTGGCTTCATCAACACCGGCATTACTTATAATGCCAACGATCCGGGTGACAATTTCAACGGACCGGTAACTTTCGGCGATCGGTCAGGCGAGCTTCAGCTCAACGAGTTCTATGTGTATTTGCAGCGAGCCGTCAATACCGAAAGCGACGCCTGGGACTTTGGCGGTCGCGCGGATTTCCTGTTCGGTACGGACGCGGTCTTCACCCAGGCCTATGGCGTTCCGCCTTCCGAGGTCGACCGCATCCAACCCTTGCAGCGAGGTCACTGGGACCTCAACTTGATCAATGGCGGTAACCGCTTTTACGATATTGCCCTGCCTCAGGTTTATGGTGAGATATTTGCTCCCATTGGCAACGGCTTAACCGCAAAAATCGGCCACTTTTACACCCCAATCGGCTATGAGACCGTGCCGGCCATCGAAAATTTCTTTTATACAAAGCCTTATACCTTCCAATATGGCGAGCCTTTCACTCACACCGGTGTGTTGCTGACATATCCAATCGATGACAACTGGACGGTGATTGGCGGCGGTGTCACCGGAAGCGCTACCGGCGGATGGGATGGCAGCTGGGATAGGCAGTTGGGCAATTGGGCGTTTCTCGGCGGCGTGACGTGGACGACCGACGATAAGGATACCTCGGTAACCGTGAATGGCACCAGTGGCGAAACCTCCGAGCACAATCGCAACAATTGGAGCCTTTACAGTCTGGTTTTCAAGCATAACTTCACGGAAAAACTGCACTATGTCTTACAGCACGATCATGGCTTCGCCAACAAGGTATTGACGCTGAACGGCGTGGAAGATGCCCGCTGGTATGGCGTCAACCAGTATCTCATGTACGACATCCAAGACGACCTTTCGGCCGGCATACGCGCTGAGTGGTTCCGCGATGACGATGGATTCCGGGTGTTTTCGCCAGCTCGTGTTGCGGCCTATGCTCCGGCTGCGGGTCCTGCAGGCTTTCCGGCGATCCAGACGACTGGCGGCAGCTATTACGAGATCACGGCGGGCCTGGCCTGGAAGCCATTGAAGTGGTTCACTGTTCGTCCCAACATACGTTACGATTGGGTCGATGGACCGAAAGTGTTTGAAGGCGGTACCAAGACCAGCCAGTTCTTGTTTTCGACAGACGTCGTACTGGCGTTCTGAATAAAAGCGGAAGGCACTGATTGATGACAGAGATGTCGAACTTCATCAGCGTTACTGGCACTGAATCCCGGCGAATCACTTCGGAATCCCGCGATAGAGCTTTATCCCAAAGAACCCGGGGAACACGATTGAATGCTAGCGGGTGGGACTATTATTCCAGCCCGAAAATACCCCCTGGTATTTCGGGCCATCGCCAAGGTTGGTACATCCCGGTCTTGGCTCACGCGGTTTGGCGCCGCGCTTTCGGCTCCCTGCCCTTTTTTAATCCGGTCTATTTAAGGGCCGGGTTAATTCTACTTT